>JBHHWG010000064.1:0-15632 GCA_046756385.1 Sphingomonadales bacterium
CCAATGTTACAATGCGGCTTCGTCCGCTCAAACTTCGCCTTCGCCATCGTTCTTTCCTCGTTCCTTATGCACCCTGTCGTGCATCAAGAGGGGTTATCGCCCCCAAACTAAGCCAACTTGGCAATCACCTCTTCGGAGACCGCTTGCGGCACCCGTTCGTAATGATCGAAATGCATGGTGTACTGAGCCCGGCCCTGAGACATGGACCGCAGATTATTCACATATCCGAACATATTGGCCAACGGCACCATGGCCTTGACCACCGTCGCGTTGCCGCGCATTTCGGTCCCGCCGATCTGTCCCCGGCGGCTGTTCAAATCGCCGATCACATCGCCCATATAATCCTCGGGCGTAACGACCTCGACCCGCATCACCGGCTCAAGCAGCGCCAACTTGGCGTCCCGGCAAATTTCGCGGAACGCGGCGCGGCCGGCGATTTCGAATGCCATGGTGCTCGAGTCGACGTCGTGGTGAGCGCCGTCCGTCAGCGTGACCTTGTAATCGATGATCGGGAAGCCCGCAAGCACGCCGGCACTGGCGACGCTGACAATGCCTTTTTCGACGCTCGGGATATATTCCTTCGGAACATTGCCGCCAACGACGGTGTTTTCAAACACATTGCCCGTCCCGGGCTCCTGCGGCTCAAGCGTCAGTTTGATGCGCGCGAACTGACCGGAACCGCCGGTCTGCTTCTTGTGGGTGTAATCAATTTGCGCGGCGCGCGTGATCGTCTCGCGATAGGCCACTTGCGGCGCGCCGACATTGGCCTCGACCTTGAATTCCCGCCGCATGCGATCGACCAGAATATCGAGATGCAGCTCGCCCATGCCCTTAATGACGGTCTGACCGCTTTCCTGGTCCACCGCAACCTGGAACGACGGGTCTTCCTGAGCCAACCGAGCAAGGGCCACGCCCAGTTTTTCCTGGTCGGCCTTTGATTTGGGCTCGACCGCGACCTCGATCACCGGATCGGGGAAATCCATGCGCTCCAGCACAATCGGATGCGCGGGATCAGACAGGGTGTCCCCGGTGGTGGTTTGCTTCAGTCCACAAAGCGCCACGATATCGCCGGCGCGCGCAACCTTGATGTCCTCGCGCGAGTTGGCGTGCATCAGCAGCATCCGGCCGACCCGCTCACGCCGGTCTTTCGTACTGTTATTGATCTGCTTGCCGGCCTCCAGCACGCCCGAATAGACGCGCACGAAAGTCAGCGAACCCACGAACGGATCGGTCATGACTTTGAACGCCAGTGCGGACACGGGTTCTTCGTCACTCACCGCGCGAACCGCAACTTCGTCCGAATCGGGCAGCACGCCTTCGGCCGCGGCGATGTCGGTTGGCGCCGGAAGATAATCGACAACCGCATCGAGCAGCGGCTGCACGCCCTTGTTCTTGAACGCCGAGCCATTCAGCACGGGAACGAAGGCGCCACTTATCGTACCCTTGCGGATGCATTTCTTGAGAATCTCAATATCCGGCTCCACGCCCTCGAGATACGCTTCAAGCGCCGCCTCATCCTGCTCGACCGCGAGTTCTACCAACTCGACCCGCGCCACCTCGGCCTCGTCGCTCAATTCCTCTGGCATGTCGACAATCTCGAACTCGGCGCCAAGCGACTCATTCTTCCAAAGGATCGCCTTCATGGACAGAAGATCGACCACGCCCTTATATTCGGCCTCGGCCCCGACCGGCAACTGCATCACCAGCGGGGTCGCCCCAAGCCGGTCAACAAACATGCTGACGCACCGGCTGAAGTCCGCACCCATCCGGTCCATCTTGTTGACAAAACAGATGCGCGGAACCTTGTACCGGTCAGCCTGACGCCAGACTGTCTCGGACTGCGGCTCAACGCCGGCGACACTGTCGAAAACAGCCACCGCGCCATCGAGCACCCGGAGCGAACGCTCCACCTCGATGGTGAAGTCGACATGCCCCGGGGTGTCAATAATGTTGATCCGGTGGTTTTTCCAAAAACAGGTCGTGGCCGCGGAGGTGATCGTAATACCACGCTCCTGCTCCTGCTCCATCCAGTCCATCGTGGCCGCGCCTTCATGGACCTCACCGATCTTATGGCTTACGCCGGTGTAATACAGAACGCGTTCTGTCGTGGTGGTTTTCCCGGCATCGATGTGAGCCATAATGCCTATATTGCGATATCGCTCGAGGGGGGTTTCGCGGACCATGACCGGTTACTCTTCTCGATCTTCCGTTACCAACGATAGTGGGAGAAGGCTTTATTGGCCTCAGCCATCCGATGGCTGTCTTCCCGCTTCTTGACCGAAGTTCCGCGATTTGCCGCGGCATCCATGAATTCACCGAACAACCGGTCGGTCATTGTGTTTTCGGAGCGTTTGCGCGCAGCGTCGATGATCCAGCGCATCGCCAGGGCCTGAGCCCGGTCGGCGCGCACTTCGGTCGGCACCTGATAGGTGGCGCCACCGACGCGCCGGGACCGAACCTCGATCCCCGGCCGCACATTTTCCAGCGCCTCATGAAAGACCCGCACCGGCTCCTGCCCGGTTTTGCCCTCAATCTTGTCGAGGGCGCCATAAACAATCCGCTCAGCGGCCGACTTCTTGCCGGCGATCATCAGATTGTTGACAAATTTGCTAAGCACCACATCGCCATATTTGGCGTCGGGAAGAATCGTACGTTTCTCGGCTGCGTGACGGCGTGACATGTTCTGCCCCCTATTTCGGTCGCTTGGCGCCGTATTTCGAACGACGCTGACGGCGACTCGAAACGCCTTGTGTATCGAGCACGCCCCGGATGATGTGATAACGAACACCGGGCAAGTCCTTGACGCGGCCGCCACGGATCATGACCACCGAGTGTTCCTGAAGATTATGCCCCTCGCCAGGGATATAGCTCGTCACCTCATGCCCGTTGGTCAACCGAACACGAGCGACCTTACGCATCGCGGAGTTCGGTTTCTTCGGCGTCGTCGTATAAACGCGGGTGCACACGCCACGCTTTTGAGGGCAGGCCTCCAGCGCCGGCACCTTGTTGCGCGCCACCGGCCGCTTGCGCGGATTTCTCACGAGCTGGTTAATCGTCGGCATTGCGGTTCTCGACCTTGCTTCATGAACAACGAGCGGCCTCCCAGCGGCGCCGCGCGTGATCTAAAAATTGCGCCACGCCCCAAAAGGCCCAAACGCTTCCAAATTGTTGCCGGGTGTACTGTTAAGCCAAAGCTTTGATTTCGACTTGCGACGGTACAGCGTCTAGGATCTCAACCTACTGCCTGCACCCGAGCGAGGCGCATACTATTTAGCGCCCCCCCCTCCGTCAACACAAAAAAAGCTGATTTGTCAGGATTTTCCGGCTGTACAAGAACCCCGTTTTTTGACTTGGGCCCAAACGGCACGCGGCGGTCCGAACCCCCTTGTCCGAACCGCCGCCGCAGCCTCAAAACGTCGTTGACTAGAGCACTTTCAGCTTTTCTGGGGCAGGTCCGCGCCCCCTTCCGATTCCGGAGCAATTTCGGCAGCCGCCTCCTCTGCCGCTGCCGCCGCCGCCAGTTCCGCCTGCTGCGCCTCGCGAGCGGCCAGGATCTCTCGATCCCGATCCACGGCAATACGTTTGAACTGATTGAGCATGCCGCCGGTGCCGGCCGGGATCAATCGACCGACGATAACGTTCTCCTTGAGCCCGACCAGGCTGTCGATCTTGCCGGCGACCGCCGCCTCGGTAAGGACGCGAGTGGTTTCCTGGAACGACGCCGCCGAGATGAATGACTGAGTTTGCAACGACGCCTTGGTGATACCCAATAGAACCGGGGAACCCTCGGCCGGCTTGCCATCTTCGGCCAGCGCCTTGGCATTGGCTTGTTCGAATTCGACTCGGTCGACCCGTTCGCCCTTCAGCAGGGTCGTGTCGCCAGACTTCTCGATCTCGACTTTCTGCAGCATCTGGCGAACGATGACCTCGATGTGCTTGTCATTGATCTTAACGCCCTGTAACCGATAGACCTCCTGAATCTCGTTGAGCAGATAGGCGGCAAGCGCCTCGACACCGAGAACGCCGAGAATGTCGTGAGGCGCGGGATTGCCATCGAGCAGATATTCGCCCTTCTCGATGAAATCGCCTTCCTGAACGCTGACATGCTTGCCCTTGGCAATGAGATATTCAACGGGCTCGGCGTCGCCATCGACAGGACTGATAATGACCCGGCGTTTGTTTTTGTAATCCTTGCCGAATTCGACGCGACCGTCGATCTCGGCAATGATCGCATGGTCCTTGGGCCGACGGGCTTCGAACAGTTCGGCAACGCGGGGCAGACCGCCGGTGATGTCGCGAGTCTTGGCCGACTCCCGCGGAATACGCGCCAGCACGTCACCGGCATGGACCACCGCGCCGTCATCCACCGACAGAATGGCGTCGACCGACAGGAAATAACGCGCCTCGAGACCATTGGCCAGCGTGATGACGCCGCCATCCTTGTCGCGAAGGGTGATACGAGGCCGCAGCTCCGCACTCTTCGGCTGCGAGCGCCAATCGATCACGACACTGTTCGCGATGCCTGTGGTTTCGTCCGTAACCTCGCGCATGGTGACGCCCTCGACCAGATCGGCGTAGTGGGCCAGACCCTCCCGTTCGCTGAGGATGGGGATCGTATAGGGATCCCATTGCGCCAACCGCTGTCCCCGCTCGACCTTAGTGCCGTCGTCCACCAACAGAATCGAGCCGTAGGGTACTTTATGATGGGCGCGCTCGCGGCCGGTTTCATCGATCAGGACAACTTCCAGATTCCGGCTCATCACGACCAGACGACCCTGGGTGTCCTCGACCACATTGCGGTTGCGTATGCTCACCGTGGCGTCGGCGTTAGCCTCGATCGAGGACCGCTTGGCGAACTGAGCGGTGCCGCCGATGTGAAACGTCCGCATCGTCAATTGCGTGCCCGGCTCACCGATCGACTGAGCGGCGATTACGCCAATCGCCTCACCGACATTTACGGGCGTCCCCCGGGCCAGATCCCGGCCATAGCATTTGGTGCAGACGCCACCCTTGGCCTTACAGGTAAGAACCGAGCGGATGTGCACGGACTGCAGCCCTGCCTTCTCTATCCGGTCCACGTTCTCTTCGTCCAGATCGCCCCCCGACTCAACGATGACTTCGCCCGAAACCGGATCCATGATATCGTCAGCCGAGGTGCGCCCGAGGATCCGCTCACCGAGCGGTTCGATGATTTCACCCCCTTCGACAACCTCGGACACCGTAATGCCCTCGCTGGTGCCACAGTCGACCTCGACCGTAATGCAATCCTGCGAGACATCGACCAGGCGGCGCGTCAGATAACCCGAATTGGCTGTTTTAAGCGCCGTATCGGCCAGACCCTTACGGGCACCGTGGGTGGAGTTGAAGTATTCGAGGACCGTCAGCCCTTCCTTGAAGTTCGAGATGATCGGAGTCTCGATGATCTCACCGGACGGCTTGGCCATCAGACCGCGCATGCCGGCAAGCTGCTTCATTTGCGCGGCCGAACCACGGGCGCCGGAATGCGCCATCATGTAGATCGAGTTGATCGGCGCCAACTTCCCCGTTTCGGCATCGGCTTCCTGCGAAGAGATCCGCTTCATCATCTCGTCAGCAACCTTGTCGGTGCATTGGGCCCAGGCATCGATTACCTTGTTGTACTTCTCGCCCTGCGTGATCAGGCCGTCCGTGTATTGCTGCTCGTATTCGCCAACCAGCGTTCGGGTATCTTCGACCAGCTCGACCTTTGCGGCCGGAATAACCATGTCGTCCTTGCCGAACGATATACCGGCCCGACAGGCATAACCGAATCCCAGCCGCATCACCGCATCGGCGAACAGAACCGTTTCTTTTTGCCCACAATGCCGGTAGACGATATCCATGACGCCGCTGATTTCCTTCTTTGTCAGCAAGCGATTGACGACGTCGAACGAGATATCGGGATGCTTGGGCAGCGCCTCGGAAAGCAGCATGCGACCGGGTGTGGTCTCGACCCGTCGAACAACCGGCGCGCCGTTCTCATCAACCCCGTGGTAACGGCTGGTGATCTTGGCATGGAGTGAGACGACGCCAGCGTCGAGAGCCTGTTGAATTTCGCCTATATCGGCCAGCAACAAACCTTCACCCGGCTCGCCTTCGCGCTCCATGGACAAGTAGTAAATTCCCAGAACGATATCCTGAGACGGCACGATGATCGGTTTGCCGTTCGACGGGCTGAGGATGTTGTTGGTTGACATCATCAGCACCCGGGCTTCGATTTGCGCCTCTAGCGACAGCGGCACGTGGACCGCCATTTGGTCGCCGTCAAAGTCGGCGTTAAACGCCGCGCACACCAGCGGGTGCAACTGAATCGCCTTGCCCTCGATCAGAACCGGCTCAAACGCCTGGATTCCGAGCCTGTGCAAGGTCGGCGCGCGGTTCAGCATCACCGGATGCTCGCGGATCACCTCCTCGAGAATGTCCCAGACTTCGGGCCGCTCTTTTTCCACCATCTTCTTGGACTGCTTGATAGTGGCCGCCAGTCCCTTGGCCTCAAGCCGCGAATAGATAAACGGCTTGAACAGTTCGAGCGCCATCTTCTTGGGCAGCCCGCACTGCTGAAGCTTCAGTTCCGGACCGACCACGATGACCGACCGGCCGGAATAGTCGACACGTTTACCCAGCAGGTTCTGGCGGAAGCGGCCCTGCTTGCCCTTCAGCATGTCAGACAGCGACTTCAGCGGACGCTTGTTGGCGCCGGTAATGACGCGCCCGCGACGGCCGTTATCGAACAGGGCGTCCACCGATTCTTGCAGCATGCGCTTCTCGTTACGCACGATGATGGCCGGCGCGCGCAGTTCAATAAGCCGCTTCAGCCGGTTATTGCGGTTGATGACCCGGCGATACAGATCATTGAGGTCCGAGGTCGCGAACCGGCCGCCGTCCAGCGGCACCAGCGGGCGCAGCTCAGGCGGGATGACCGGAATGACGGTCATGATCATCCATTCCGGCCGGTTGTCGGACTCGATGAAGGCCTCGATCACCTTGAGCCGCTTCACGATTTTTTTGGGCTTGAGTTCGGACTTGGTCTCGGCAAGCTCGGTCCTGAGTTGGATCCGCTCCTCGTCGAGATCCACGTTCGCCAGCATTTGGCGAATCGCCTCGGCGCCAATGCCGGCCGTGAACGCATCTTCGCCATACTCGTCCTGCGCCTCGATGAATTCTTCCTCGGAAAGCAACTGGCCCTGCTTGAGCGGCGAAAGCCCGGGCTCAAGGACCACGTAATTCTCGAAATAAAGAACGCGCTCCAGCTCCTTTAGCGTCATGTCGAGCACCAGGCCGATGCGCGACGGCAGCGACTTGAGGAACCAGATATGCGCCACGGGCGAGGCGAGCTCGATATGGCCCATACGATCGCGCCGAACCTTGCTCAGCGTGACCTCGACGCCGCATTTCTCGCAGGTGATCCCGCGATATTTCATGCGCTTGTATTTGCCGCACAGGCATTCGTAGTCCTTGATCGGCCCAAAGATCCGGGCGCAGAACAGACCGTCGCGCTCGGGCTTGAAAGTCCGATAGTTGATCGTCTCAGGCTTTTTGATCTCGCCAAACGACCAAGACAGAATACGGTCCGGGCTTGCCAGGGATATCTTGATCTTGTCGAAGCTCGGAATGTTGGCTCCGGGATTGAAGATATTCATCAACTCTTTGTTCATGTCCCAATTTCCTTACGGTTACGGGCCTGATCCACCACTTAGTTCAAAAAAACCGGGTGGTTAACCGTTTATGTCGAGGAGCTCCACGTTGAGCGACAACGACCGCATTTCCTTGATCAGAACGTTGAAGGATTCCGGAATACCGGACTCGAACCGATCGTCACCCTTGACGATTGACTCGTACACCTTCGTCCGTCCCGCAACATCGTCCGACTTGACCGTGAGCATTTCGCGCAATGTATAAGCCGCGCCGTAGGCCTGCAGCGCCCACACTTCCATCTCACCGAATCGCTGACCGCCGAATTGGGCCTTACCACCAAGCGGCTGCTGGGTGACCAGGCTGTAGGGGCCAATCGAGCGGGCGTGAATCTTGTCATCGACCAGATGGTGAAGCTTCAGCATATAAATGTAACCGACCGTCACCGGGCGATCGAAGTACTCGCCCGTCCTGCCATCGATCAGACGTGACTGCCCGGTGCCATCAAGGCCGGCATCCTCCAGCATCCGAACGATGTCGGCTTCCTTGGCGCCGTCGAAAACGGGGGTCGCCATCGGCACGCCACGGCGCAGGTTGGTCCCTAGCTCGTGAAGCTCACTGTCATCCAGATCCTTGATGGTTTCATCGCAGACTCTCTCGCCGTAGATGTCCTTCAGCTTGGATCTCAGATTCTTGGAAGCCGCTACTTTGTCGAGCGAGCCCATGATCTCGCCGATTTGCTTTCCAAATCCCGCCGCGGCCCAGCCCAGATGGGTTTCCAGGATCTGCCCGACGTTCATGCGCGAAGGCACGCCCAGCGGATTGAGTACAATGTCAACCGGCCGGCCGTCCTCAAGATAGGGCATGTCCTCGATCGGAGTGATCCGGGAAATGACACCCTTGTTGCCGTGTCGGCCGGCCATCTTGTCGCCCGGCTGGAGCTTGCGCTTAACGGCCAGGAAAACCTTTACCATCTTCATGACGCCGGGGAGCAGCTCGTCGCCACGCTGCAGTTTCTCGACCTTGATCTCGAAACGCCGGCGCAAGGCGTCTCTGGCTTCCTCGAACTGCTTGTGAAGCGCCTCGACATGGGCCATGACGTCGTCATTCGTCACGCCGATCCGCCACCACAACCCGCGCCGGACTTCCGCCAGCAATTCCTCGGTGATGACTGAGCCCGCCTTGACCCCCCTGGGTCCGCTGGCAACCGTTTGCCCCAGGATGAGGTCCTTCAGGCGCCCATAGTTATTGCGTTCCAGGATCGCCAGTTCGTCATCCTTATCCTTGGACAGACGCTCAAGCTCTTCATGCTCGATGGTCATCGCCCGCTGGTCCTTGTCCACGCCGTGGCGCGAGAAAACCCGAACCTCGACCACGGTCCCGGTGGCGCCCGGCGGCAGACGAAGCGACGTGTCACGAACGTCCGAAGCTTTCTCGCCAAAGATCGCCCGCAGCAGTTTCTCCTCGGGCGTCATCGGAGATTCGCCCTTCGGCGTAATCTTGCCGACCAGAATGTCGCGCGGCTTGACCTCGGCGCCGATATAAACGATGCCGGCCTCGTCGAGATTCCTTAGCCCTTCCTCGCCGACATTTGGAATGTCCCGGGTGATTTCCTCCGGACCGAGCTTGGTATCGCGCGCCATGACCTCGAATTCCTCGATATGGATCGAGGTAAAGACATCGTCGCTGACCAGGCGCTCGGAGATCAGGATCGAATCTTCGAAATTATAGCCCTGCCACGGCATGAACGCGACCATCACATTCCGGCCCAGCGCCAGTTCGCCCAGCTCGGTCGAAGGACCGTCGGCAATGATATCGCCGGCCGCCACACGGTCGTTGATCTTGACCAGCGTGCGCTGATTGATGCACGTGCTCTGGTTCGAGCGCTGGAACTTCATCAGGTTATAGATATCAACGCCGGAAGCGCCGGGCTCCACATCCTGGGTCGCGCGCACCACAATGCGCTTGCCGTCCACCTGCTCCACGATGCCGGTCCGCCTGGCGACGATCGCAACGCCCGAATCGCGGGCCACGACCGATTCCATCCCGGTTCCGACCAGCGGGGCCTCGGCCTTGACGAGAGGCACGGCCTGCCTCTGCATGTTCGAGCCCATGAGCGCGCGGTTGGCGTCGTCATTCTCCAGGAACGGAATCAGGGCCGCGGCCACCGACACCAATTGTTTCGGCGAAACGTCCATATAGTCGATCGTTTCGGGCCGGGCCATGATCCGATCCGCGCTTTGCCGACAGCTGATAAGTTCGTCGTCGAATTTGCCGTCGCCATCGAGCGCCGCATCGGCCTGGGCGATGGTGAACTTGCCTTCCTCCATTGCCGACAGGTACCTGACTTCATCCGTGACCTGGCCGCCTTCCACCTTGCGGTAGGGCGATTCGATAAAGCCGTACTTGTTCACCCGCGCGAAGGTGGCGAGGCTGTTGATCAACCCGATGTTAGGCCCTTCGGGCGTCTCAATCGGACAGATCCTGCCGTAATGGGTCGGATGGACGTCGCGGACTTCAAAGCCCGCCCGCTCCCGGGTCAAACCACCCGGTCCAAGTGCCGATAACCGCCGCTTATGGGTGATTTCGGACAGCGGATTGGTCTGATCCATGAATTGGCTAAGTTGGGACGATCCAAAGAATTCGCGCACCGCCGCGGCGGCCGGCTTGGCGTTGATCAGATCGTGCGGCATCACGGTGTCGATTTCGACCGAACTCATGCGCTCGCGGATGGCGCGCTCCATGCGCAGCAGACCGACCCGGTACTGGTTTTGCATCAGTTCGCCGACCGACCGCACGCGCCGGTTTCCAAGATGGTCGATATCATCGATTTCACCACGGCCGTCCTTGAGTTCGACCAGATGTTTGATGACCGCCAGAATATCTTCCCTGCGCAGTGTGCGCAGCGTGTCCTCGGCCTCAAGATTGAGACGCATGTTGAGCTTCACCCGACCCACCGGAGACAGGTCATAGCGCTCGGAATCGAAGAACAAGCCATGGAACAGGGCGTTTGCGGTTTCCTCGGTCGGCGGCTCGCCGGGCCGCATGACCCGATAAATTTCGATCAGCCCCTGTTCATGGACCTTGGCCTTGTCCGCCATCAGGGTATTGCGGATATAGGCGCCTACCGTGACGTGATCGATATCGAGGGTCGGAATGACATCGATGCCGGCTTCGTCGAGCAACCCGACGATTTCCTCGGTCAGCTCGTCGCCAGCCTCGACATAAATTTCGCCGCTCGACTCATTAATGAGATCCTCGGCCACATAGCGGCCGATCAGATCGTCGCTCTCGACCAGCAGTTGCTCGACGCCCTGTTTTTCGAGTTTGCGGCCAAGCCCCGGTGTGATCTTGGCGCCCGCCTTCGCCACGACTTCGCCGGTCTTGGCGTCAATCAGATCATGGGGCAGTTTCACGCCGCGCAGACGGTGGGGCACATAAGGCTTGCGCCAGCCGTCCTCGTCGCGCTCGTACGCCACGGTTCCATAAAAGTACCCGAGGATATCCTCACTGGTCATCCCCAGGCCGTACAACAGCGTGGTCACCGGCAGCTTGCGCCGTCGGTCGATCCGCACAAAAACCAGATCCTTGCCGTCGAACTCGAAATCGAGCCACGAGCCCCGGTAAGGAATGACGCGGGCAGCGAACAGGAACTTGCCCGAGGAATGGGTCTTGCCCTTATCGTGGTCGAAAAATACGCCGGGCGACCGGTGCATTTGACTGACGATCACGCGCTCGGTGCCGTTGACCACAAAGGTGCCGTTTTCCGTCATCAACGGCATATCGCCCATATAGACGTCCTGCTCCTTGATATCGAGAACGGACTTGGCCTGGGTATCGGGATCAACCTCGAAGACGATCAGACGGAGGGTGACCTTGAGCGGAGCGGCAAAAGTCATGCCGCGCTGCTGGCACTCCTCGACGTCGTATTTCGGGCGTTCGAGCGTATATTTGATAAATTCCAAAGACGCCGTGTCGGCGAAATCAGAGATCGGGAACACCGATTTGAACACACCCTGAAGACCGCTGTCGTCGCGCTCCTCGACGGGCACGCCCTCCTGCAGAAACTGGTCGTAAGAGTGCTTTTGCACCTCGATAAGATTCGGCATCTCGGCAACTTCCTTGATGTTGCCAAAGAATTTACGAACCCGTTTGCGACCGGTGAAAGAGACTGTCATACCTACACCTCTTCTGACCAAGTTTACCGACAGAGCGTCGGAATCGGTGTTGCGAGCACCCGCCCTTTGGCGAGATGCCCTTCCCGTTGCGGGACGTCCACCCGCGACTGATCACGGGAACGGCGCCCGGCCGCTCCCGTGATGCATCGTGACATGATGCCTGAGCTACTTGAGCTCAACCGTTGCACCAGCGTCTTCAAGCTTCTTCTTGATTTCCTCAGCTTCGTCCTTGCTCACGCCTTCCTTGATCGCCTTGGGCGCGCCTTCGACGAGGTCCTTGGCTTCCTTGAGGCCAAGGCCCGTAACGCCGCGGACTTCCTTGATCACGTTGATCTTCTTCTCGCCGAACGAGGCCAGAACCACATTGAACTCGGTCTGCTCTTCAGCGGCAGCCGCCTCGCCACCCGGCGCGGCAGCCGCAACGGCGACCGGGGCCGCGGCCGAAACGCCCCACTTGTCTTCAAGCATTTTCGACAGCTCGGCGGCTTCCAAAACGGTCAGCGCCGACAACTCTTCGGCAATTTTTTCCAAATCAGCCATTTTAAACTTCTCCTGGGATAGGCTTAGATTGTGTTTTCAAATTCAGGCCTAGTCGCCTGTCTCTCCATAAGCACCAAATACCCGTGCCAGCTGCCCCGCTGGGGCTTGGGTCACCGCGGCGATGCGCGTTGCCGGCGTATTGAGCATGCCGACCAGCTTGGCGCGCAGTTCGTCGAGCGACGGCATCGTGGCAAGAGCCTTAACACCGTCGGGGTTGAGCACCGTCTCCTCCATCATGCCGCCGAGAACGACCAACTCGTCGTTATCCTTGGCGAAGGACACCGCGACCTTTGCGGCTGCCACCGGATCATCGGAAAATGCGATACCGGTTGGGCCAGTGAACAGGTCGGCGATGGGGCCGCATTTGGTGCCATCGAGAGCGAGGCGCGTGAGCCGGTTCTTGGTCACTTTGAAGCTGGCGCCCGCGTCACGCATCTTGCGTCGCAGATCCGATGCTTGCGCAACAGTCAGGCCGCTGTTTCGAACGACAACGACCGACGTTGTATCGGCGAAGGTCTGCTTCAATTGCGCGACCAGCTCAGCTTTTTGGGCTCGGTCCACTTCTCGTCTCCGATTGCGTGGTGGCGGCGGATCAAAAACTCTTCCACCTGACCACCTCTGCTACGTTGACCTGACGGCTAGGCCGCCAAGCCCCATTCGCCTGTCCCAGGGTTCTGACCGTTCTCCTGACGGAAAACGCGTCAACTCCCTGTCTAGGCAGGCCGGAGATGAACTCCTCCATTAAACCGGACGCAAAAACTCTTACGCCGGCGCCTGCGGTCTCGGACAGGTTGGAAACCGGAAGAAGCCTGTTCGAGCCGCCGCCAGTTTCCTTTTCCGTCGGACATGCCGACGGAAACCGTTGCCGGACGAGCCGCTCCAAGAGCCGCCCGCCCAGCCTTATTCCCTAGTCGCCGACGACGCTTCCCACGTCGACCTTGACGCCCGGACCCATGGTCGAACTCACGCCGACACGCTTCATGTAGGTCCCTTTCGCGCCAGCGGGTTTCAGCTTCAACAATGTGCCAGCAAAGGCGCGGATATTCTCGACAAGCGCCTCGCTCGGGAAGCTGGCTTTACCGACGCCGGCATGGATGATGCCTGCCTTCTCGACCCGAAACTGGACCTGACCGCCCTTGGCCGCCTTGACCGCCTGCGCAACGTCCTGCGTCACGGTGCCAAGCTTTGGGTTCGGCATCATGCCGCGGGGACCGAGGATCTTGCCGAGACGGCCAACCACGGCCATCATGTCCGGGGTTGCGATGCAGCGGTCGAAATCGACCTCGCCCTTCTGCACCAGTTCAGCCAGATCGGCGCCACCAACGATATCGGCGCCGGCTTCCTTCGCCTCGTCCGCCTTGCCGGCCTTCGCGAATACCGCTACCCGCATCGTCTTGCCGGTGCCATTCGGCAGAGTGACGGCGCCGCGGACCATCTGATCGGCATGCCGGGGATCGAGCCCCAGATTGAACGCCACTTCCACGGTCTCGTCAAATTTGCTGTTGGCGGCCTTTTTGATGATCTCAACGGCGTCTTCCAGCGGATATGTTGTGTTCCGGTCGATACCTTCCCGACTGCTCCGGCCGCGTTTTCCCAATCGTGCCATGTTCTTACCCCCTGACCTCGATACCCATCGAGCGCGCCGAGCCCTCGATCATCTTCATCGCGCCCTCAAGGTCATAAGCATTGAGGTCTTTCATTTTTGTTTCGGCGATCTCGCGAATGTCATCCCTGGTGACAAAGCCGACTGCATCGCGGCCCGGCGTCTGCGAGCCCTTGTCAAGCTTCGCGGCCCTCTTCAGGAAGAAAGAAGCAGGCGGCGACTTGATCTCAAAGGAGAAGCTACGGTCGGCATAAACCGTGATCACCGTCGGAATCGGAATGCCCTTTTCGAGATTCTGCGTCCGGGCGTTAAAGCCCTTGCAGAACTCCATGATATTCAGTCCGCGCTGACCGAGTGCCGGCCCCACCGGCGGTGAAGGCGTTGCCGCACCAGCCGGAACTTCGAGTTTGATATACCCGGTAATCTTCTTTGCCATATCTTATCCCTTAAATTCCCTTTCATCGGGTCTTGTCATCCGAACCGACGTTGCGGTTCCGGGACGCGTGGTACGGCATTGGCCAGCCTCCCACGCCTGAAAGCCGCCGGCCATGGGGCCGAAACGGCACGACTGCGCTCAGGTCTTCTCCACCTGGCTGTATTCCAGTTCCACCGGCGTCGCGCGGCCGAAAATCGACACGGAAATCTTGAGCCGCGACCGCTCGTCGTCGACTTCCTCGACCAGCCCGTTGAACGACGTGAACGGCCCGTCGCAAACCCGGACCTGCTCGCCGATTTCGAAGCTGACCAGGGGCCGCGGATGCTCGATACCCTCCTGCACCTGATTGAGAATGCGACCAGCCTCCGAATCCGGGATCGGCGTCGGCTTGCTGGCGGTCCCGAGGAAACCCGTCACCTTCGGCACATTCTTGACCAGGTGATAAGTCTCGTCGGTCATTTCCATCTTGGCCAGCACATAGCCCGGAAAGAATTTGCGCTCAGTCGTTACCCGACGACCCCGGCGAACCTCAACGACATCCTCGGTCGGCACCAGGACCTCTTCGAAATAATCGGCCATGCCCTGGCCCTCCGCCTGCTCGCGGATGGTCTGGGCGACCTTCTTCTCGAAGCCGGAGTAAGCGTGAACGATGTACCAACGCGCGGCCATGCCTTACTCTCCCCAAAGACCCACAAGGACCTTGACGCCAGACGAAAGCATCCAGTCAACCCCAAGAAAAAACAACGCCGAAAGCACAACGAAGATGAACACCATCACGGTTGTCACCATCGTTTCCTTGCGGCTCGGCCAGGTGACTTTGGAGGCCTCCTGCCGGACTTGCCGGATCAATTCAGCTGGTTTCGATTTGGCCATGCTCTTTGTGTCTCTGTATAACGATCACTGTTGTCGCGCCCGCGGATCAACCCGTTTTGGGCTGGCAGGAGTGGAGGGACTCGAACCCACAACCCCCGGTTTTGGAGACCGGTGCTCTGCCAATTGAGCTACACTCCTAGTGGTTCGCGTTCAGAAAGCGCTCTTCATATCACCGACGATCGGGAGCAAAACGGTAAAGCCCTTGCTATACCGTTTTGCTCCCGATCGATACCGGAAAATTTGGCTGCGGTCATTTCGTTTCAGCCAACCATTGATTTTACAAGCCGATCCGCCACTATTACTCGATAATTTTGGAGACGACGCCGGCGCCGACGGTGCGGCCGCCTTCGCG
>JBHHWG010000065.1:0-15309 GCA_046756385.1 Sphingomonadales bacterium
CCGAGGCCCGATCGGGCCTCACGTTCCTTCTCAAGTTCTTCCTGCCGGTCGGCACGGCGCTGTTTTAGAGACTCCAAGGCTTTTTCAGTGGCGTCAATTTCAGTTGTAAGGTTGTCGAGTTTTAGTGCGAAGCCCAAACTTGGTCCGTTGATGCGTCTGTCCAAGGAGGGAAGGCCCACATCCGGTTGAGCGTCCCTCGTTTCCTGTAGCTGTTTGTTAAGACTTCCAAGTCGCGTCTCCTCTTGCTTAATCAGGCCGCTCAGACGTTCTGTCTCAATATCCCGACCTGCGAAACCGTCAATCAAGTTTTGGTCGATCTGTTTGAGAGTATTGTCAAGAATCGCTAGACAGGCGCAGATTTCCTTGGACGTTTGATCAAAGGTTGAAAGCGCTGCGCCAGATAAAAGAGAGGGACCAAAAGCAAGTGCAAATATTTTGGCCGCCTGTGATTTGATTGCAGTGATTACAACAGGTAGGATAGCTACTGGTAATGGCATTTCGGTTTCCTTCTTATGAAAGCGCTGTTAGTGTTAGCACATCACTTGGCTCCCGCTATAATATCCACAGACTAGTGTCAATATAACAAATCAGTAGACATAGGAGTACTAAGATGAACGAACGCGACAAAGAACAAGAAATTGAGGAATTGCGCGCAAAGATTGACCGATTTCATGAGACAACCGTTGGGAAGGCGACAGTTATTTTCCTCGGAGTTTTTTTTGGCCTCTTAACGCTAAAATTTCTCAGGTGGATATTTTAAGGCTGTCATTGTTACTTCGCGAAGAAGATGAAGGGGGGCCTCAAGTCTTTTGCGATGTAACAAGAGCGGCGAGAAAGAGCCGCCCCAAGAGATCGGCGAGCGGGACGATGCCCAGCTTCTCGACAACTTGCAGCGCCTTTTTGGGTGGCAGCTTCGGCCTTGCCGTCACGGCAAGGACTTTCTGAATCTGCTCGATTGTGAGGCCGCGCACCGGAATGGCTGCGGCGAGTTCCATGATCGTTTGGCCGGTGGCCTTCTCGATCGCCACGTAATTGGCGAACTTCCCATCCAGCCGATATTTTCGGCCTCCATAAGAAAATTCGAGAGCCGCGCGGCTATGTGCTGTCTGTTGGTCAGGCATGAGTAAATCCTCCGGGTTGAGGCAAAGAAAAAATCCGGCCATGAGCCGGGGGATCACAATGATCCGAAGGAAAATTCAGAGCGTTTTCAGGCAGGTTTGAAGCAACGGCAACAAACACCAGGAATCGCCTCGATCGCCACTCCGATCCGCGTCACCAGATCGTCAAGCGTCGCCTGGAATTCGCCGGTGATTCTTTGTCGCAGCGCGCCGAAGCTCTCATCGAGGTCCATGTTGAGCTGCTCGAACTTGCCCGCGATGGGATTGCCGGCGCCCCCGTCCGCGCCGATGCGCTCCGCAAGCCCGGCGATCACCGCGCCGGTCTCGGTGAGCTGGTCGGCGAACATCCCCAACGGCTCCACCAGGCTGGTCCGCATGGTGGTCTGAATAGCGGCCACGGTGTCTTTGATCTGCTGGAGCTTTTCGAGAGCTTCAGGGGACAGGGCAGGACCCGAAAAACGAAACGCCTCGTCATCGTCAAGAGACGCGACTTGCATCGCCCTTGGAGCAGCATCCAAAGGAGACTCCAGCCCCGCACGATCATCCGGGAGTGCGCGATTGCGCATTTTTTCGTCGAACGGAGTTGGACCTTTGACTTTGAGGTCCAGTTCCTTGATCTTTTCGATCACCCTTTCAAGCGCCTTCGGCCCGCCCACAAGCTGATTTTCGCTGATTCTGAGTTCAAAACCGCGTTCTTCCAAAATCTTATTGAATTTATCTACAACTTCCTGAAAGTCTCCCGGCGTGAAGGTGACAAAAGGTTTTTCCCTGGCCGGCAAACCCGGAAATCTCTGGGCTCGTCGATTACCTTGGGCCGCTTCGATCTTATCGGCCGCTTCGCCTGTGGTGATCTTTTTTCTAGCACTTTGTTTAGCGATATTCCTTTCAATCTTTTCTTGCGCCTCTTTGATCGCTTTCTCCAAAATTAGAATGAGTTTAAACCTGTTTCCAAGCGTTAACTCACGGACCGATTGTTCGAGTTTCTCATCCATCGTTTAAGTCCTTACTTTGTTTGATACAGGAAGGCTGTTTGCACGAAGAAAACCAGCTTGGCATGTCCAGTTTACAATCCGGCGTCGGCACAACGCTTGGGCGGTCGTTGTCCGATCGGCGCTCAGTCTACTCAGAGACCGCTGGATATCGTGGACGTGAGTTCCGGGCGGAACGGCTAGCAAAATGTCATGTTATGGGCGCATCGCGCCCTGTGTATCGCAAATGGGCGGCCCCCCGGCCCTTCAAATCCCAAACGCTGGCAAATCCCAAACGCTGGCAAATCCCAAACGCTGGCCCAACTGTCAGTCTTGATAATAGGGGCCGGGGCAATTTTCATCAAAACCGACGATTATGAAGGTTGGTTGGTATAGTTCACAGGCTTCGTCCGTGTACTTCTTCGATCTGGCAGGATCGGATTTCGCAAACAATTGACCGAGCCGGAGGAGAATATGAACCGGGTCGTTGCGAGCCATATCCGGCTTTTGCCGCGTCAAATCCAACGCCTGTTGCAGAATCTCGATCGCCGCGTCCGTTTCGTTCCGCGCCTCTTTAAGGCTCGCCCAATTTGTGAGCCAGATTATCTCGTTATCCTTTGCCAGACTGGCGTGCTCGTCTCCTTCGGCACGGATATGGGCGATCTCCTCGCGCTGCGCGTTCAAGGCGTTCTCATATGCTCGAAGGTCGCCGGTATCGCCCGCATGGTTCCCATCGACCAAATACCAGTAGAACATGAGATCATGCCGCTTCACGCCTTCCACTCGTTCGACATAACCACGAGCTTCCCGCATTAGGGAATGAAACCGCTCTTCGGGCCAGTCCACGGGAATCAGCGACAGGAAGAGAACGAAACTCCGTGCATTCTCGGCATAACAGTCTTGGTCGGCACAGGGAGAGTCAAGACGGTCCCTGTGCGCCGCGAGCCCCTCCTCAATTATTCCTTTGGCCGCCATCGAATCCTTGTCGAGAATAATTTCGGGTGGAAATTCAAAGGGGTCGGTCTGCTGCCCATGGGCCGAGGAGGTGTCCGCCAACATCAAAATTGGTAGCGCCACTGTGATCAGGATACGAAGCATCATCGCCACCAGTGCTAGAATTTCTCTGAGGTCTCGATTGCGATTATGCCCCCGATCCCAACCTGATCGCAAGATGTTCCCGATCACGCCCGAACCGCCACCAAACGCGAGGAATATATTCTTGGACCGATCCAATTATCCAGTTCAGAACTCTCATCAGCGGAAATCAGTTCGACATTGGTTGCGTCCGTCAAGTCCCTCGCCGCGCTGCTTTTACCTGCCTAAAAACTCCCCCGGACATCCGCATGCCGCTGGCTGCGCCGGCCCCCGGACAGCGGCTCTCCGGGTCTGCTGCTTTGACAAGAACCGCATGGCCGCGCGCCTTGGCACGCAAGGGCTTTATCCGGCCTCCTCCGGGCTCTGGGGATCGGGTTCCTGATCGGGATCGGTCAGCACGTCGGATATGAACTCGCCCAGGGGGGCGACACATTCCGCGATGCCGCCGTCAACCAGTAATTGACCGACCTTCTCAATAGCGGGCGCGCGCGCCTTGCCGGTGGAAATGGCGGCATGAATGACGGCGGTCATTTCGCCAACCGTGAGCCGCTGTTCGAAGTATTGTTCCGCGATTTTGAGAAATCCGATGCCCAAGGCGTTCTCCGCGTTCCTGACTGCCTCGAACGTGGGCCGCATGGCGTAAGATTTGCCGCCGAGCTTGATCGTGATTTCGGGTTTGGTCTTGCTGGTCATGGGTGCATCTCCTGGGTCTGGTTTAAGAAAACGGTCGGGTGCCGGGGCGAGCCGCTGGGGCCTGCCAGCGCCCGGGAGGTGAGCTGGACGCGAGGCCTCTCGTACGGCCCGCCCCGACATAAAACTTTTTAGTGGCGTGGCTGAGTAGGTCCGGCAATCATCGTGCCGGTTGCTGTGGGCGACTGTGCGAGTCCCCTCGCCCGGTAGCTTGCCGGGCGAGGGGTGGTTGGCTTTGGCTCAAATGCCGCGGCATTTCCAGCCGCCGAAACCAATCACATCATTGTGCGGGGTTGTTCGGACAGCTAAGTCCCCTGCTGACCCCTTGCACCGCGCAACTTTGCATGAACTCTGCGAAGCCGCCACAATGCCATTTGCGCTTGTTCCATTTTCGCCAGATCACGGCAAAACCGGGCCGTTATGAGCATGGCCTTCAACCGTTCGCGATAACCGGCCACACCGTTCTCCGCAATCTCTTGGCCAATTTGGCGCTCTGTCATCACCTCTCCATGAACCGCCCGGATTGCGATATGGATCATAACGCTCAAATCGGCCACACTGATGGCATCAGCCTCTAAAAGCGTAATGAGTTCGGCGGACGTTCTGCCCATCCGATGTTCGATCTCCCGCAAAATTTCCTCGCGCGGCACGAGGGCATATCGCAGCCCCCCAAGTTCAATCAAGGCAACGCGGTCGTTATCGTCGATCATGGCACTCTCTCCTGTTTGCATCCACTTGGTCTGCCGGGTCCGCGTCATTATGGCAATTACGAACACCAGCAACCCACAGTTGATCGCTGAATGATATCTAGCCCGCCCGCTGGGCGGCGTTTCCATACTCTCTAAGAGTGTGCCACTTATAATTCTTCGCCGGGCATATAGGCTTTCCATGACATATTCGCCAAACCTGATGACATCTCGCCTTTACGTGCATTTCCTTTGGACATCGGGCGCCAGAAATGGCCCCGACCGACGCTTAAGCGCACTGCTTGACCGGTGCAGTAAGCTGATGTCCAATGCTGCTCATAAAAAACCTGCGGCGCAAAAAGCATCGGCTGAATGGAGACCGGAATGAGACTGATCCCAAGCTATCCGCTGGCTGTCTTTGTATTTTTGCTCTGGCCGGGGGTCTCCGCCGCCGCCGACTTCGAAAGTGCTCTGGCTGCTTTTGACAACGGCAATTACCATAAGGCAGTTCGCGAATTCCGCGCCTTGGCCGAAGACGGCCATGCCAAATCCCAGTTCAATCTCGGGCTCATGTATTTCCGCGGCCTCGGTGTTGAAGAGGACAGCGAAGCAGCGAAGGAATGGGCCCTAAAGTCGGCCAGGCAGGACTATGCGCCCGCCCAATACACCATCGGCGTCATGTATAGCAAAGGCGCCGGGTTCGAGAAAAACCCGATTGAGGCGGCTCAATGGTTCCGCCGCGCCGCGGAACAGGGCCACCCCCAGGCCCAGCACGACCTTGCGAGCCTCTATGGCGAAGGCCGGGGCGTTCCCAGGGACGTGGTGCTCGGTCATATGTGGTTCAGCCTGGCGATTCCCAATCTTCGGGGCGAAGCCCGTGCTTTCGCCCAGGAAAACCAGCAAATTCTTGAGGCCCGCATGACCGAACAGGAAATCAGGAAAGCCAGGCAAATGGCGGCCGACTGGGTCGCCAAATAACGTCCCGTGCGACAATCCGGGGAAAGCCCCGCCATACGAAAGGACGGCCGCTTTCCCCGGTTGCAATCCGAAGGCGCTTTAGACGGCGGTAAAGGTAACCGGGCCCGAGCTTTCCAGCGACACCGAATAGGTGACCTCGCCATTATGTTCGCCGCCCTGTTCGACCGAACCGACCTGGAAGCTTCCGGTGTATTTGTCGCCGCTTTCAAAGACGATCTCGTAATTGTTGAGCGAGCGGCTGATCGCGGCGGCACGCAAAGTCGCAACGTTGGAATTGTCCTGAAACACGCCCGAGCCCGAGATGCTCATGCTGGTGACGCCCGCGCCGTCGAGCAATTCACGCCAGCCGGCGGAATCCTTGGTTGTTACATCGACAGTCTCGCCATTGATGGTAAAGCTGGTCGATCGCAATCCCGCGACTGTTGTGAAGAGTTCAGTAATCGGACCGCCGTCGCCCGCTTTCAGAAGAAAAGCACTGCCTTTTTCTGCCATTGGTCATACTCCTTGAGTGAATGAATGAGACCCGGCGCCAGGGCCGGGGATAATGGATTGATGGTTGGCCTTGTTTTTTCCGGACGCAGCGAACACACTGGGTGGTCATGCGCCCACAATCCCGAAAACGCACAATCCGGCACCTGGCCATCATCGGCCTTGGATGGCTGTTCGTGGTGCTGGGCGTACTCGGGCTCGTTCTTCCCGTATTGCAGGGAATTCTATTCCTGATGATCGGGGTGACGCTGCTTTCCGCGGTCTCGCCCCGGGTGCGCTTGTTTCGTCAGCGGACCGGCCAGCGGTTCCCGCACCTGCGCAAGGCTGCACACGAAGCGGGCGTCTTCATCAAGAACATGCGGCGCAAATACTTGGGCCGCGGCTAAAGCTCTTTCGTCACGGCGCGGAACCGCAGAATTCCGTGGTGCGTAATGCCGTCATCCTCGATTTTGTCCTCGCTGTCTGTATGGCGAAGATTGACGAGTTCGTTATTCGACACCACAAGCGGCTGATCGTGGATCGCGCCGTACACCAGCGCCATGATTTCCTTGGTATCCATGCGGCCAGCGTCCTGGCTCCATACATCGATCGAGAAGTTGTGTTCCTGGCCGTTAAAGGTTTTCGAAGACCAGTCCTTGGCCTTGGCGTCACCCATGGTGACGTAAGGAAAGGCGGTGCCGGTGGGCACCATGTCGAACACCCCCGTGACCTTGGCCGCAAGCGGCACATTGGTGTTGAGTGCGTCGAATATCGCTTTTTGAAGCTCCCAAGAAGCAAATCCCGTCATGTCTGTTCCTCCGCCTTGAAAATAATGAATCGACTGCGCTCGCCATCGTTGATCGCGGCATGGACCTCGAAAATTCGGGCGCCGAAAAGAATGCGTCGCGCGTCGGTCAGTCCCGGCTGATATCGCACGGTGATCCGATGGGTAAGGGGGTGTTCAAGCTTCATCGCGGCGAGTTGTTGCGCCCCTCGCAACGGCTCGATCGCCGCCGCCACCGTGGCCAGCGTATTCCATGTTTTGGTGATATGGCCGCCCGGACCTTGCACCGAGCTGGCGGTCTGAAGGACAACCTTGTGTCTGAAGTTCTCAATCATAACCGGACCCTCGCATGGGGCCGCCACAAGGCAGTGACTCCGGTGGCCCAGGCCGCGTCCATGGGATCGTCACCCCGGTTTTCATAAAGGTAGGCGATCAGCATCAGCAGCCCCGCGCGGACTGACTGCGGCACATCCGTGACCGCGGCGCCAAAGCCCGCGGTAAAGGTGATTTCGATGCCGTCGGCAATCCGGCCGGGCTTGGGCCAGGCCACCCCCGACTTGAGCACGACCCGCCCATGCTTGCCCGACGAGACAAAATAATTCGTCGCGGCGAACACGGTCGGCGCACCGGCTTCGTCAAAGGTCTGGATACTGGTTAGCGCCATCAAGCCCTTGGGCAGCTCGATATGGCGAGCGATTTTCGTGAAATCGGCCACCGCGCCCTCGCGCACGCCGTCCCGCCACGGTTCCGGGCACGCGGGCGGCCAACTGTCGAGGGTCAGCTTCCAGGTCTGCTGAATGAGCGCGCGATCAAGAAATGTTTCGCAGACGTCCCGCGTGGCGGCGATCAGCGAAGTAATCAGCGTATCGTCGTCAGCGCCGTCGACGCGAAGGTGATCCTTGGCATCGGCGAGCGTTACCGGCTCAAGCGCTGGTGTAATGGTCCGTTCGAGTTTCATAGGGTCACTCCGTGAGTTCCGGATTAGCGCGAGCCGCGCATGGTTGTAGCCTGGCGCCAGACAGGTGTCGGATACCTGTCCGTGCCGGTTGATGGGTCCGGCCAAGCCGGACGGGGATGAAGATGGCGGCAGCGGCCGCAAGGTCAGGGTCGCGCCGGGATGCCGGGCGATTCCGTGAGTTTGTGGAGTCAGTGTCGTTACGGAAACAAAATGATGCTTGCGGTGCCTAGCGGAAAATGGCCCCGGAGTTGCCGCCCCGGATCGCGGCATCGGCCACCGCCCGCTTGGATGCCTCGACCAGCGCCGGCGCGGCGTTCGCAATCTCGGCGCGAACCGAGTTGCGCACATCGGTGGTGAAAGTGTTATTTTGGGTAATGTTGATCGGCTGCGCGGCCAGCATGCCGCGCGTATTGGCCCCGTTCACGATCCGCCCGCCGCTGTTGGGGATGAACAACTCCGGCCCCCGCTCCCCGACAATCGCCGGCAGGCGCGGCTGAATGGCGCCGCCGCCGGCGAAGCCGAACAGCTTGCCGAGACCGCCCGCGAAACCGCCGCCGGGGCCGCCGAACAGGCTCCCAAAAATGCTTGAAACCGTGCCGAGGACCTTGCCCGCCGTGCCGCCAATTGCCGAAAAGGCGTCCACAATTTTGCCGTCTCTAATTTCAAGGGGCACCGGATCGATACTTCCCGCCGGTTTCTCCGACGCTGGATCACGGATGAAGGAGTCCGCTGTTTGCTCAATGACCTTGTCGATGACGCCCGAGTCCTGAAGAATAATTTCAATATTGCGCACCAAATCGTTATCGCTTTTAACTTGATCGCTTTGGTTAGAGCGTTTTTAACTTAATCTGGATCAAGTTCGGCTGTTTGGATGCCGCCCTGGCGGCGCCCTTAAAGCCTTGCATGGCGCTGCCATGCCGCGTTTTAACGACTTGCCAGGACAACATCTAAACACCCTCCTTTTGATCCAGATTAAGTTAAAAACGCTCTAGCCTTGCTGATGAAATCCAAGACTTGTTTATTGATCGTTTCTATCTGGGCGCGCACTTCACCAATTTCCTCCTCGCTCCTGCTCGCGAACTCTTGCAATTGCACGGCGTCCTTGCCAAAGAACTTACGGGCTTCGTCGAAGCGAACGGTGGGATCTTTTATTTCACGCAACTCCGCTACCACTTGGTCGAATGTCGCAATGATGTCCTGCCGCGAAAGGTCCGAGGTCCTAAAATCATTCAAGGCCGTATCGGCCGCGCTATTGGTCGTGATTTCTTGTGCCGCTTGCGAACGAAGATTGATCAAGCCTTTCAAGGTCAAGGCATCCGGCAGGCCAATGGCGCGGCCAACGCCGAGAGTGCGTTGTAGACGCCCGGGGTCGACGTCCAGGGTCTTGGCTTGCAAACGTAATTCGGCAAGAGCATCCGCGAGCGCCTTGAGGCCTTGCGGCCGCCGAGAATATTTTCCGTCATTGAATTTGACTCCTTGTGTTGGGCATTGATCTTGACGCGCGTGAGAAGTTTAGTCGCGTCCCGAAGCCGGGCGACATGCCTCGATCACATGTCAGCGCGTCAAGGATCGGCCGCCTGTTAAAGGTTGAAAGCAGCGAATACGGGTTGTATTTGTACATTTTTATATTCGTTTGTGAGGCGCGCCAGATGCTGAAATTATCGTTGCCGATGGCTGTCATTGTCGGCCTTGTCATGGTTTCTTGCAGTATGTCTGAGGATAAATATGTGGAGCACTGCAAGGCCGTTGCCTTACTTAAGTATGGATGGACTGACGATATGGTCTTCAGTAACCCCACCTATGAGGACCTTCTGGTTTATTCACCGGACCGTCATCCAGACAAAATCTTCGTTCAATTTCACCTCAAGCTGATAACCGGATATGCGGCGGAATTCACGCCAGGGCCAGAACAGCATTTTAATGAAGGTTATTACCGTTGTGGCTATATGAAGCGTACAGACCGCGACTGGGAACCTGAAGACCTGAAACTTTTCTTTTTCACCAAAAACGCCCAAATGCAAAGTGCTTTGGCCAATGATTTCGGTCCTGACCACCCTTTGGTGCCTTCCGAGGAAACCAAAAAATACCTCAAAGAGCTTTCTGATCAGGTCCGGGAAAATATCCTCGCGGCAAGATGACTAAAAAAGGGCTGCTGTATGTCGAAATCAACGGATACTGACAATTCCACAGCCAATGAAGAAGATCCTCTGGTTATCAGAATTATTGAAACTATTATTGGCGGCGCTATTGGAGGTGTTTATGGTCTCGTCATGTTGCTGGGATATGCAGCGGTCGGAGCCTTAGTCGGTTGGTTTATTGCTTATGTAGTAATTCCCTTTACTGTGGATATTCTCGAACCATTTGAATACGAATCCTCGTCAGCGGCAGTCAGTTCGGCATTGGTTGCGTCCGTCAAGGCCCTCGCCGCGCTGCTTTAACCTGCCTAAAAACTCCCCTGGACAACAGCACTCCGCTGACTGCGCCGGCATCCGGATAGCGGTTCTCCGGGTCTGCTACTTTGACGATAATCAAATGACCGCGCGCCTTGGCACGCATGGGCAGGCGTTGGCCACAGGCTTGGAACGGGGCTTAAATACTAGATGGGGCGATCAATCGCCCGCGCGGTCTGGGGTGGGATTCAGGCTTTTTATTCTGCCCGGTTCATGTCCTCCAAACAGACGGGATGTTCGAACCATTTCATCGCGCGCCCGAGAGTAGTCAGATCATATTCGATATTCGGAACAAGCACGCCGTTATGCAACAATGGTTCCTGGTGAATGACCATGCGATAACCTCGAAGCATTTGCTGGACAATTCCCGGCGTCTTCAAATAAACATTTTTCCCTTGCGCCATTCCTCTTTGATGGGCACGACAGGCCCGTCATCGACCTGATAAGCGACCGCCTTTCGAACGCCCACGCGAACCTTCGGCACCCCGATCATATGAAGGTAAACGGTTTGCGGCCCGTAGATGCTTAGCTGATCATAACCTATGTCGTGCTCATTTTCCTGCTCGAGCAAACACCAGCCGCCGACTTGCTTGCCTTTTTCGGTGCCGATGAACGAAATCCGCCAATCGCCGATACTTTGGAGAACACGGATTTCAGCCTCGGCGCGACCAGCAAATGCGGCGGCGAAGAAAACCATCAAAAACAAACGATACATGACTGCGACCTAAACGAGTACAATTGCGGAATGCGCACCCATTATCGCTGGCGGATTTGCGCGGTGCAACCTTTTGGGTAAGGTGCGCCTTAGCCCTTCATGCCCTGGTCGTGGGTTCGGTGGCGGGAGAGAGGGCAATGGCCAGAAATTCACCAACTTTGCCGAGGTGACCAATGACTCCGTCTTCCAACAGTTGCAGGCCAACTTCCTCGTAGCTGAGCGCCTTGCCGCCGTCATCTCGCGCAGACCGAAGCGGTCGTCGATAAAGCGCTGGGGCCTGCCAGCGCCCGGGAGGTGAGCTGGACGCGAGGCCTCTCGTACGGCCCGCCCCGACATAAAACTTTTCAGTGGCGCGGCTCGGCGGGGGCCGACGCCCCCGCCTTGCCTTGCGCCAATCGGATATTGCCGCGATCAGCTCAGGCTGAACTTCAACAGCTTGATCGCCTCGGAATTGACAATGCCGCCGCCCACGCGCTTGGTGGTATAGAAGTGGACGAAAGGCTTGTTGGAGAACGGATCGCGCAACACCCGCACGCCCTTGCGGTCGGTGATAACGTAACCGCGCTTGAAGTTACCGAACGCGATCGAAAGGCTGTTGGCGCCGATCGCCGCCATGTCTTCGGAGATGACGACCGGATAGCCCAACAGGGTGTTCGGATTGAGTTCGGCGAGGCTCGGCGCCCACAGGGACTGGCCGCTCGAATCCTTCAACTTACGCACCGCATTGGCGGTCGAGCTGTTCATCACGAACACCGCGCCCTGGCGGTAGCCGGCCTTCAGCTTGTCGACGAGGTCGAACAGAATGTCGGCGGGATTCGACGCCGGGAAAGCACCCGAAACGCCGGTGGCCAGATATTGCAGCGTGCCGAAGGCCCGGGTCCCGTCGCCGGCGGTCACGGGCGTGCCCGACAGGAAGCCCTTGGGTTTGTTGACGCCGTCGCCGCTTACGAAGGCGGTGCCTTCCTGAAGCGCGAATTCGGACGCGATATTCTCGGCGAGGAACTCCTCGACATTAAAGAATCCGTCATCGAGCATCGCTTGGGTGGCCGCGGGGTTGGCATAGATTTCACCCAACGGCGGCACCACCTCGGCGAACTTTGGAGCGGTGGTTTCCGTCCGGGCCCCGGTCTCGGCGACCCAGCCGCTGGTGGCCCCGCGAAGGTTCACCAGCGTCTTCCAATCGCTAGAGCCGATTTCAACCACGCGCGCGATTGAGCGGATCGGGGAGGCCTGAACAAGAAGGGATTCGATCGTGTGGTCGATCTCCTCGGGCACCGCGAAGCCGCCCTCGGCCCCAAGGCCGGTGTTCAGGGACTTGGCTTCCAGATTGGCGAGCCCTTCCTCGGTGCCCTTGCGGACGAACTGGTTGAACGCCTGTTTATGGGCGATCTGGTCGGCCGAAAAGCGGGCCTCGCCCCCGGCCAGGCCGTTGCGCTGAACCGCACTCATGAA
The DNA here is from genome assembly GCA_046756385.1 of Sphingomonadales bacterium. GTDB lineage: Bacteria > Pseudomonadota > Alphaproteobacteria > CAZZKF01 > CAZZKF01 > JBHHWG01. The sequence goes on from JBHHWG010000065.1 coordinate 12,363, forward strand.
TTTGCCGAGACGCTGGTTGGTCTCTTCGATCCTGGCGTCATATTCGGCCTTGAAGGCGTCGACGCCTTGTCCCAGCGCTTCGACCGCCGCCTTTACTTCCTTTTCCATTAGCAAGCTCCATTGATGCGGGCCGTCATGGCCCGAATGAGTGTGAGAGTCTGGTCAAAATCAGGCCCATCGCCGACCTCGCGCGGGCGAATGCCTGTGTAGCCGCGGGCCACGAAAGCCTTGGCCTGCGACCTCGAAAGACCGCCTGCCTCGCGCAGAAAGCCTTCGAATTCCTTTTTGGTGGGCAGCGCGCCCAGCGACAGCGCGGCCTTGACCGCGGCGACACGCGCGCCTTCGTTCATCGGGAACGAAACGATACTGGTTTCCCACAGATCCACCTTGAGCAGCGTCCGCGCGCCGGACCGCTCGTCCCTGGTGGCCTCGACCACGGCATAGCCGATCGACAACCCGTCGAGCGCGCCCTCCTTCATCAAAGCGTGGATTTCCGCCGCGCGGCGGATCTCGGAGGTGAGCAGCCTGCCCTTGACGTAAAGGCCGTGGCTGTCCTCGGCCATGTCGCGCCACACGCCCAGGGGTTCGGCCGGATCGTGCTGCCACAGCATCTTGGGCATGGTCCCGGCGGCCCTGTGGGCGGCAAGTGAATCCGAAAAGGCGCCCCGGGCCACCACGTCGCCGCCGCCATCGAGCGTGTCAAACACGCTGGCGTAGCCTTCGAACAGGCCGTTATCGGAAAGCGCCTTCACTTCAAAGGCGGCATTGAGATGTTTGAGTTCCATGATTTTCCTCGTTGCTGGAATCAAAAAACCCGCCAAAAAGGCGGGCTTGGGGGTGGGTGCGGACGCATCGATCGGCGCTTCGCTTTCGCAAAACTCATCAACACGATAAGACGGCGCATTACATACAACAAACAGGCGTGTTTTCCAATGAGACTACCCACCGGCAAGGCGATCATTCTGGCGATCGGGTTATTGATTACTCTTCACGGTTGCGGCGATGCCGAGCAGCGTGAAGCTGGAACGGCTGACGACGGTCCATTGGCCGAACTGTACCGGGAACGGGTGGAGACCGCCCGGCGGCTTGCCGCGATCGTCCGCGCCCTCCAGGAGGGCCGCTGCGAGCAAGGGCTCGAACTTCTGGAGGCGGCGGGCGTTGGAGAAACCCGCGTCATGTCCTTCGTTTCATATACCATCCATCGCGCGGTTCTTCACATCGAGGGGAAGTGTCTGGCGCGCGATCCCGCGCTGGCCGCCGAATTGCTAACGAATATGATCGCGCTGGATCCGCTTCCGGAGGCCCAGGCCCGGCTGGGCGCCCTCTATTGGGCAGGCGCCGGCGTCGAGCAGGATCAAGACAAGGCGCGGGCGCTGTTCCGTCGCGCCGTACATGGCCGGGCCGCCGATCTTTTGGGGTTGAAACTCCCCCATGCCCTGGACGGCTTGCCTGTGCTCGGAAACTTGTGGGGCATGTCGGCGCGCGACATGCATCACGAGTTCGTCGATTACCTCACCGGGCCGTGGACGTTGCCGGAACCCTTGCGGGCGGAACTCGACTGGCTCGATCAATTAAAGGCCGGCGGCGGCGCGGCGATATTCGAAGCCTCTAAATATTTCAGGGACGGCACGGGCGGCTTCGAGCGGAACGAAAAACTGGCCTTCAACCTGCTTGAAACCGCCGCCGCTGATTATGACCACCTGCCAGCTCTTTTTCCCTTTGCCTTGGCGGTGCGTGAAAGACGGATGTGCCCGCATGAAGAGTCACGTTGCGACCCCATGATCACGTACTCGAACTATTTTTTGACCAAGGCCGCGCACCTCGGGGATATCCGGGCGCAACGGCTGATCGTCAAGGTGATGGATTCAGAGAATTGCCATCCTGATGAAATCCATGACGATTCACCATCCTTGCGGGAAATTCACTATTACTGGTTGCTGAGATTGGCGGGCATGGGGGACGAGGTCGGTGAACAAATCCTCCGTGTGGGCCAAATGCTGAAAAAGAAGGAACGCATATCGCTCGAGGAAATGGCGCGCGACACGGAGTGGTACGGATTAGCGATGCGGTTGCCTTGCACGGAAAGCTTCGCCTTTGACACAGTGCATTAACGGCAACCCAACTCTCTGCGCATTCGCACCAATTCTTCGATCTTGTCCTGCTCCTTCTGTACATCCTGCCTAATCTCATTGATAGTTTGTTGCTCGAACTTGATTTTTGAGACCGCAATGCGGATTACATTTTCGACGCTCGCAATACCTTGAACAACGTTCAAAAGGTCGCGCGGGATAAAGAAAAGGGCTGACAGTCTTAGTCACCGACCCCTGGAATCACCACGACGTCGCCGCCGTCGATGGCCTCGAATCCGACGGCGGCCCGCTTTTCGTTTACGGTCAGGAAGTCGGCGTTCTGGATGCGGGCCCATACGGATTCGCGCCTCGGCGACAGGGCCGAAATCGCATCCCCGTCGTAATCGAGGGTCAGGTCGTCACCGAACAGGGGCGTAAGCCAGTTGTTGAGTTCGGCCAGCATCAGTTTCAAGAGCGGCAGTACCGCGTCTTCATAAAGATGCATCCGCGCCTCGCGGAAATTCGAATAGGTCATGCTGCCCTGAAGGTGCAGAAGCGGCGCCGGGACTTCGTAGACCTGGGCGATTTCGAGTGCTGAAAGCTCCTTGCCCTTGTGCCAGTCGATATCCTTCGCCGACAAGCCCAGCGACTGATACTTCCAGCCGCCTTGCAGCAGCAGATGGCGCCCGGCATTGCCGACACCCGCCTGCTCCTCCGCGATCTGGGCCTTGATCTCCGCAACCTGCTCCTCGGTCAGGCCGGCTCCGGAGTCTCCGGGTTCGAACATGAACGCGCCGGACGGCTTTCCGCCGTTCTTCAAAATATTGAAGTTCCAAGCGCTGGCCGCATTATGCTGATCGACCGCGAAAGCCGCGGCG
>JBHHWG010000066.1:0-15078 GCA_046756385.1 Sphingomonadales bacterium
CGTATGTCCGGAGCTTGTCCTTCAAGGCATCGGCGGCCATGCGCAAATCGTCGAAGCTGTCCGCCTTGATGCTGTATTGCAACCCCGGGTCCTGATCGTCGATGGTGAAACCGATCTTGATTTCCTCCGCGTCCGGTATGTCGCCAATCAGTTCCCGCAAACGATCGGCGGCCTCCTTGGCGGACATCTGCCGCTTCTCGGGCGGCGCCAATTGCACCAGCGCGAGCACGCTATCCTTACGCGACCGGGTGTACCAGTTCTCGATCAGGACGCCCTCGCCGTCCCCGGCCCGTTCATTCACTTCCGCTTCCAGCTTTTGTTGCGCCAACTGAAGCTGGTCAAGAATTTCCAGGGCCCGCGAATAGGGCGCGCCGTCCGGCATGGTCACATTGACCGAGATCATCTCGTTTTCGATCTCGGGCATGAACGAGAATTTGAGCCAGCCGCTGGACGTCACGCCGACACTGACGATCAGGAAGAACAGAAAAATGCTGGCCGTCAGATAACGGCGGCGGACCGCGGCCGCGACAAATGGCCGGTAGCGTTTTTCCGCCAAATGAATGATGCCATCGGCGATTCTTTTCTGAAACCGGCCAAACCGCCCCATGCCCTCGCGCGGATGCATTTTCGAGAGATGCGCCGGCAGGATGAGAAACGCCTCGATCAGCGAGAACGACAAAGCGGCAATGATGATGATCGTGATATGGCGGGTGATCTGCACCGATGCGCCGGACAGGAACATCCACGGCACGAACGCGATCATGGTCGTCAGCACCGCGAAGATCACGGGCTTGGCCACCAATTGTGTGCCGACGATGGCGGCGTCGACGCCGCCGCCGGTCGCCATCGATTCCCGATGAATGCTCTCGCCAATGATAATCGCGTCATCGACCACCACACCCAGAACCAGCAGAAACGCGAAGGTCGACAGCATGTTGAGCGAAACGTCGTTGGCCGGCAGTGCGATGAACGCGCCCAAATAGGCGGTCGCGATACCGGCCGTCACCCACAGCGCCACCTTGGGACGAAGCGACAGGATCAGAACCAGAAACACAAGACAAAGTCCGTAGAGACCGCTCTTGACGATCGTCTCCATGCGGTTGAAATAAACCTCCGAATTATCCCACCACAGCGTCAGGCCGACCCCGTCCGGCACACGCTCGCTCGCCTCCTCGACCCATTTCTTGACCGCTTCGGAGGTCTTGACGACGTTCATGTTTTCCGACGTCATGACCTGTACGAGGATCGCCGGCTCGCCATTGAGCGTGGCAAGAATGTCCACATCCTCGAATCCGTCCACGATATTGGCGATATCGCTGACCCGGATCATGGCGCCGTCGGCGGTTTGCCGGATGATGATGCGGCCAAACTCCTCCCTGGTATCGGCCAGATTGCGGGCCCTGAGCATGATATCGCCGGTGTCGGTCCGCACCGTGCCCGCCGACCGGTTGATCGAGCTGCCGCGAATCGCCCGGGCGACCTCATCGAAGGTCACGCCGTAGCGGCGCATGGCGATTTCTGAAAGCTCGACGGAAACCTCTTCCTTGCGGTCTCCGAACAACTCGACAATGGCGGCGCCGGGCAGCAGCGCCACTTCATCACGCATTTTCTCGGCGGTGCGCTTGAGAATCCGCTCATCGACTTCACCATGAACCGCCACCCGGATCAGCTCATTACGGGTCACATAGACACGCACACGCGGCGGCTCGATATCGCGCGGGAAGGTGCTGATGCCGTCAATCCTGAGCTTTACGTCATTGAGGAACTGGACGATATCGACCTTGGGATTGGCCTCGATATACATCAGGCCCGTGTTTTCCCTGGCGGTCGCCCGAATGCGGATAACATCATCCAGATCGGCCAGCGCCTCCTCGATTCGGATGATGATTTGCTCTTCGACTTCCTGAGGCGCCGCGCCGGGCCAGGGCACGATTACTTCGACCCAGTTTATCCGAATCGTCGGCCAGACCTCGCGCTCCATGGCCAAAAAGGCCAAAAGGCCGGACACGATAATGCCGATCATCAGGAGATTGGCGGCGACCCTGCCGCGCGCCCACCATGCAATCCAGTTTCCCATGTCCGTCCCCCTAGTTTGCTTTGGTGAGGCGGCCGACGCGGCGGTCCGCGTCGCGTTCCAGCGCCACGACTTTCATGCCTTGTCGCGGCGAGCGCACAGGCGAAACCACGACCTGTTCACCCGGTCGAACGCCGCCGGCCAGCACAACCCGGTCGCGGTCGGAATAAACGACATCGACCATGCGGATATCGAGGGTGGCGTCATCGGTAATGACGAAGATTCTGTTGCCGGACCGTAGCGCCGCACGCGGCACCACATAGGCATTGCGGATCGACCGGCCTTCAATTTCGGCCAGCACGAAAAGCCCGACCGCCATGGGCATGCCGTGGTCCGCTCCCGCGCCGTAGGGCGCCTCGACTTCGGCAACCGCATAGAGAACCCGGGTGCCGACATCAATGGCGGCCTCGGTGCGCACGATGCGTCCATGCCACAGCCGCTCCTCACCCGCGACGACGGCGCTGAACCTTGCCTTGGGACCATTGCCGGTGGTCTCCTCGAAGGCGATGGGCAGACCCAGTGTGGCCAGTTGGGCGTCGGTAAGCGGCAGGCGCACCTCGGCAATTTCGGTTGAATAGACACGGCCCAAGGGCAGTCCCGCCGTCACGAACTGACCAACATCCACGCTCTTGGTCCGCACCCGGCCATTGAACGGCACCGAAACATTGGTGCGTTCCAGATTGAGCCGCGCGGCGGTCAGGTCGGCCTTCGCGGCCAACAGCCTGGCCCTGGCTTCCGCGAGTTGGGGTTGTTTCAGCGCCAGCGCCGTGGGCTTGCCGACAATGCTGTCATCCCAGTTGCGCCGCGCGATTTCCGCTGACGCCTGCCGAAGCGCCACCTGGGTCCGGGCTTCGGCTACGCGGGCCTCCGCCCTGGTTACCTCCAGGCGATAATCGGTATCTTCAATTTTGATGATCGTCTTGCCGGCCTCGACCGGGCCGCCATCCACAAAACTGGGCGATACCGAGACGATTCGTCCGCTGACCTGGGCGACCAGATCGATTTCCGTCCGGGGCCGAACTTCGCCCTGGGTCCGAACCGGAAGGGACACGTCCTCGACCCGCACCTTGCCGACGAACAGGGAAACAGGCCGCTGCTCATCCTGATTTTGCTTGGGGGCGGGCTTTGTCGTGTGAAGGCCCATGACCGCGACCACACCAAGGCCCAGGATCAGGACCGGCAACAAAACCAGAAATATTTTTTTTATCACTGTCGATCTCGCTTGCAGTCTCGGACCCAGGCTCGACAACATCTGAACCCGGACCCTCGATTTGGCCCCTGCTTGCGATCGGGACCGCAGCAAGGCGGCCCCAAAGACACACCTAACTTACCCGCATATTTGGTAAGATAGAAAGAAAAATCCATAGCCCTTCAGAGGCTTCTTAAAATTAGGAAAAATATTTGGTTTGGTCAGCGGCGTTATCATCTCTGGACTTGCCCCGTTTCGACCGGACACCTGGCATAATCTGGAGGACTCAGAGTCCGTTCAGAAATTAACGAATCGCGCCAATCGGCGTGACATGAGCTTGATCATCGCGATTTGAATGTATGCCCTGGCGGTTTCGGCATATCGTTCGAAATCCCTGGCCATACGCCGGTTGGCTGCAATCCAGGCGAGGGTTCGCTCCGCGCCGAAAAGCGTTTCCATCATGGCCCTGGTCGCAGGCGACGAACGCCTGATTGAAGCCCATAACCAAGCGGTCAAGGCGACGCTCAATCATATTGAGGAGAAAGTTCTCGAAACCCGCGTCTGGGACAGCGCATCAAAGGCAAAATCCGTGGTCGCCTTCATCAAGGAAGGAGCAACCGCATGAGCACAAGAGACAGAGGCGGACTGGACATCGACGGCCAAGGCAAAAAACCGGGCGAGGACAATCTCGATTTCAGCGGTTTCAAGCCCCGTTCCCAATCGCCAAAATCACCCACGGAATTGTCGGAACGTTCGGCGGAAGAAGCTGGCTTCACGACCAGACATGTCCCGCCGCCGTCAAAAATTGACGGTCGCAGCCTGCGTTCCAGCAACCGGACGGCCCAACTCAACATCGCCGTCAGCCCGCAAACCAAAGATCGCTTCTGGAGGCTTGCCCAAACAGCCGGAGTACAGACGGGGGAAGACTTTTTGAACCGCTTGATGGACGGGTTTACAGGACGACAAAATGGTAGCTGAATTAGCCAAATCAGGGCAAAAAGATCACTATAATGACCACAAACTTGACAAACTGACTTACTTCCGTAAAATGATCATAAGAAAAACCACATTCGCCGAATATGATCACCAAAGAGTCCAGCCAAATGACGCAAGGCCGCAACCACAGCTATTCCAGGCAAACATCCGAGGCGATCCGGCTGCTCGGTCGCATGATCCGTTTGGCGCGCAAAGAGCGCAAGCTGACGGCGGAGGATGTGGCGGAGCGGGTCGGCGTCACCCGCCTCACCCTGCGCAAGATTGAAAATGGCGACCCAAAAGTCAGCATCGGCCTGGCGTTCGAAGCCGCCACCATCGTCGGCGTGCCCCTGTTCGACCTCTCGCCAGCGTCGCTGAGGGCGGAGGCCGAGCGGGTTGAGAGCACGCTCGCCCTGCTCCCCAAACATACCCACGCCCCGCGCAAGGAGGTCAAGGATGACTTCTAACGCCCCCCATCCAACCGAAGCCTTCGTTTGGATATGGCTGCCGGGTGCGGTCGAGCCCGTCGTCGCGGGTCGGCTTTTTACCGAAGGCGATACCCTGCGCTTCAACTATGGCCAAAGCTATCTGAAGCGAGAAAACGCCATCCCCTTGTATGAACCGGAACTTCCCTTGCGCGAAGGGGAGCTCCCCCTCCTGCCCGGTCTATCCATGCCCAGTTGCCTGCGTGACGGCGCGCCGGACGCCTGGGGGCGGCGGGTCATCATCAACCGTATGCTCGGGGCCAAAGGCGCAAACGCCCAACCGCCACAGCTTGATGAATTAACCTACTTGCTGGAATCGGGTTCCGACCGGATTGGCGCGCTGGATTTTCAGGCATCCCCCCGTGACTACGTGCCCCGCTCCCCCACCAACGCCAGCCTTGATGAATTGCTGACCGCCGCCGCCTTGGTCGAACAGGGCGTCCCCTTAACGCCGGAACTGGATCAGGCGCTGCACCACGGCACATCCATTGGCGGCGCACGGCCCAAGGCTTTGATCGAGGATGGGACGCGCAAATATGTGGCGAAGTTTTCCTCGGGCGCAGACATTTACAGCGTCGTCAAAGGCGAATTCATCGCCATGCGCCTGGCGGAACGCTGCGGCCTTTCCGTCGCGCCTGTTCGATTGCAACGGGCATCCGGCAAGGACGTTTTGCTGATCGAGCGTTTTGATCGCGCCCAAACGCCCGATGGCTGGGGCCGCAGGAGCATGGTCTCCGCCCTGACCCTGTTCGGCCTGGATGAAATGATGGCGCGCTACGCCAGTTATCAGGACCTCGCCGAGATCATTCGCCACAAGTTCGCCGACGTAACCTCGACCTTGCATGAACTGTTCGCGCGGATGGTTTTCAACATTCTGGTCGGCAACACTGACGATCATGCCCGCAACCATTCCGCCTTCTGGGATGGCCGCCTGCTCACGCTCACCCCGGCCTATGACATCTGCCCCCAGCCGCGCACGGGAAACGAGGCGACCCAGGCCATGCTGATCCATGGCGAAAACCGCCTGAGCCAGATCGCAACCTGCCTTGACGCCGCCCCGGCTTTCCGCCTGACCACCGCCGAGGCGACGGAGATTGTAGAGCGACAAATGACTACCATGGGCGCGAACTGGGATCAGTTGTGCGACGAGGCCCATCTGACGCAAACCGATCGCGCCCTGTTCGCCGGACGGCAATTCCTGGACCCGTTCGCTTTCGAAAACCTGCCCCCTGAAACCGGTCATTTGCAGACGCTGGCCTCTGACGTTCGTAAGAAACTGCTCGGTTAACCAGTCCCCGCAGGTCAAACAAATGCAGATCAGGTTTTCGGGGCCATGTAATCACCCAAAAAACCGCACAAAACCTGGACTTTCCGCTTTCAGCTACCCGTAGCGACAGGTGTGGTTATGTAACGGCTCAAGCCGTCACCCTAACAGCGAGAGGCGAAGCCTTGGGAAGCTGTCAGGGTCACAGAATGTCATGGCGTGAAAAATGGTCCCCGTGGGGGACTGGCAGGGGGTCCAGGACTGCGGCGTTTTCCCGCGAAAGGGATAGTCACCCGAAGGGCGGAAACGGATCGTTGCCTGGCGGTGCCGCTCTTCTTCACGGCCCAGTCGTCGCCGTGTTTCACTACATAACGGTCGTTCTTGCTCATGGGAAGATTCCCCCTTCGAAGGTGATACACAAGGGCTGGTAGCCCGTTGCGCGGACCATACCACAATCCGGGGGGCGAGTCAGAACAAAAACGGAACTTAGTTATCCAAAAAGTGCCGGATGCGGTCGGCCAGGTTATCCCCTGCCCTCACCTCGCATTCCCAGATTATGAGCACGTTCCAGCCCATTCCACGGAGGTTGGCCTGGTGCTCGGCGTCGCGCTCTTTATTGCGCTGTAGCTTGGGCACCCAGTAGTCCCGGTTCGATTGCGGCAGGCGGGTGATTTTGCAGGCCGGGTCGTCGTGCTGATGCCAAAAGCAGCCATGCACAAAGATAGCCTTCCGGCGGCTCGGAAACACCAGGTCCGGCTTGCCGGGCAGGTCTTTCCGGTGAAGCCGGTGGCGGTAGCCCATGGCGTGCGTCAGGCGGCGCACGATCATTTCGGGCTTCATGCCTTTGTCCCGGATGTGGGACATGATCTCGCTGCGGCGCTCGGGGGAAACAGTATCGGCCATCGGCGTGCCTCACCATCTGAAGGTTTCGCCGATAAGCCATTCGAGGCTTTTCAGATGAGCCAGGCGGCCATTTTCGTCCAGGCCGCTGGTGATAAGTTGCGGGGCAAAATGCACGGCTGCCGTGAGCGCGCCGTGTGGCTGGGCCGGCGGGCAATTGCTGAGAACTTTGTCTAGGCGGTTCGGCGCAAACTCGCCAACAACGGCATAGAGCCGGGATGACGGGTTGTGCCTGCGGGCGGCCGGCGCATAGGCCATGGCTTCCTCAACCACGTCCACGCGGTCGTGGCGGTAGCGCCAGCGGGAAGAAATCAGGGCCACGGTCACACCGCCACGCCGGGCGGCAATATCAATCTTCGGATCGCGGCTGCGCGTTGCGAAGTGCTGTCCCGGAAACTCCTGGTAGGGGCTGATTTCCTCGGCATAGGCGATGCCGGAATCGCCGAAGCGTTCAAGAATGTGGACAGTGAGCGAGCGGAAAGCGTGGCCGGCCAGGTTGTGGGGCTGAAAGTTGGCAATATCCGGGTGCCGCCAGTAAGAAGCAATCTCTTGGCAAAGGTCAGAACGGGGCACGCCAAGCTGGGCGGCGAGGTAGACGGTTAGCGCCTGGGCGCGCTGCATGACGGCGTTCGGGCCTCTCGGGCCTTCGCGGAAATCGTTGGCTTCGCGATAGACGACGGTATCGTGGAAGGGCTGCCAGCCTTGCCGCCAAACCTCACAGGAAAGAAGAAGCCGCGCGATGCCCTGCCACGCGGTAGCTGCGGTCCAGTTGTACTGGCCTTGCAGGGCCTCGAACATATCGACCGCACGCTGGGCGTTTGCTGAGCGCGGCATGAAAGCCCCCTAGATCACGAGGTCAAGGGGCAGATCGGCAATGTCCCGGAGCCGTTTGCCTTCAATCATGGTATGCAGCATTTCCCTGGCATCCTCATAGCCGAGGTCTTTCACGGTGGCGATGAGTTCTGGCAGAGCAAAGTGATAGACACAATCAATATCGCCGGTGCCAAGCGCGATTGAAGCGACGCGGTTGGGGGTAGGCTCGCCGGTGACGACGGCGATGTGCGGCAGGCGGCCCTTGCGGTTGCGGACAAGATTCAGGCCCTCGGAACGGGCATTCTGCGCTCGGTCGCTGCGCAGAGTCCATTTGCAGGACACGCTGGCATGAAGAATGGGCCGGTCGCTATTGACCTTGCGCAAGCTGGTCAAGCGGGCCTGGTCGGCGTCAACAAGCGGCTCCTGGGCATTGATCGTTTCATCGTCTTCGGGATAGCGGACGATCACCACGTCGGGTTTGATGAGGTAGTCGGTTCCCAAGGCTGCGGCCAACTCGGGGTTTTCCTTCGATGCGGCTTCCAGGGCGGCCAGGTGCTCATACTGATCGAACTGGGCAATGGCGAGGCGGCCTCCGCCAAGTCCCTTGCTGACTTCCCACTGGCCGGGCCGCATGTGCGCGAGGTGCGGGAACATTTCTTCGAGGTATTCCTTGCAGATTTCTTCGAACTGGCTGCCTGCCATCTGGCCGGCAAGCCGGGCACCTTCGGATTCAGCGCCAAGGCGCTCCATGATACCCTGGGCGATCTTGACGCTCGGCGTGCTGTGCTTGTCGGCGTTGCTGGGAATGCCCTTTGCGTCGGTGCGGAGCACCGAATCTAAAAGGGCGGCATGAAAACTCCGGCGGGCCTCTGCAAAGAAAGTTTCATCATTCATCCCGCCACGGCCTTTATCTGAACCGACCGGCGCGCGGTAAGGCATTTGCGAAGCTGTGTTGCCACGGCCTCCGCCACGGGCGGCGGAAAGGCGTTGCCGACCTGGCGGTAAGCCGGTGTCTTGCGGCCGGCAAACTCCCAGCTATCGGGGAAGCCCTGCAAAAGGGCAACCATGGGAACGGTCAGGCGCGGCATGCCGGCAAAATCCGGGCCGGGCGGTTCATCCCATACGCCGTGACCGTCAACGCCGAGAGTCGCCCAGGCCCGCTTGGCGCGGGTCGGCCCGAGGTCCGGGCCGCCATGTTTGAGGGAACCGCCGACAATCGTGGGGGCGATCTCGTTAGCGCGTTTGGACCAGGCTTTTGCGCCTTTCCAGCCGCGCGAGGCCATGAGGTCATAAAGGGTTTCACCGACAGTGGGCGGATTCTTGCCATGGGGTGGCGGCCAGGAGAAATGCTCAGCTATTTCCTTGCGAACCGCGACAAAGGCCACGCGCGGGCGAAGCTGCGGCACACCGTAGTCGGAAGCCTTGAGCAAATGCCAGGCGGGCTCATAACCGAGCTTGCGAAGCTGGCCGGCGATTTTCTGCCGGTAGTCCGTGAAAACGGCCCCGAGCAGGCCCCGGACGTTCTCGATCATCACGGCCCTGGGGCGGATTTCATCGACGAGCCGGATAGCCTCGGGGAACAGGTTGCGCTCGTCCTTTTTGCCAAGCTGTTTGCCTGCTACCGAGAACGGCGGGCAGGGAAGCCCGCCGGCAAGCAAATCCATTCCCCGATAGGGCTTGCCACTGAAATCGGCCAGGTCGCCTTCGATAACATCCCATTCGGGCCGGTTGAGGCGGAGCGTATCGCAACACCGGGGATCAAGTTCGACAGCCGCTTCGTGGGAGAATCCGGCCTGTTCCAAGCCAAGGGCCTGACCGCCGCCGCCGGCGCAAAGCTCTACGGACGAAAGGCTGTTTTTGAACATTGATCCCCCCTTATTTGGTCGTTGGCAGTTTCAGCGGTAATTGCAAGTCCGCGTCCCTGTGGCGGTCCAGAAATTCTGTAATGGCTTGCCGGACGATCCATGCCACGGATACGCGGTGCTTCCTGGACAATGCAGCTAGCTCGTTCTGCTCCTGATCGTCGAGGCTAACCGATATCCGGGGTTTGGCAGCCATTGCAAAAGCTCCTGGGCCTGGTACAGCATGAAAAGGCACTTTGCAGCACCACGTTTCACCCTGATGCAAAACCATGCTGTTGTCAATGGTGGCTCTTTTGCCTGCCTTCGGAGCCGTCCTTCGCCGTTTGGCTTTCGGCGGCACGAAGGGTTCCGCTCTGCCAAGGTGCCATGGGCACAAGCGGAGCGCGCTTGCCCTTGCGGACGGGTTCCCGTGCCGCTAAGGGCTTACAAACAAGAAGGCGATGGAAAAGGCAGGCATGCCCTGCCTTTGGTGAGTCCTGAGCTTAGCATATGGCATCCGGCCACCTGCCGGATTAGTCGTCTTTTTTGGCTTTTTCTGTGCGCCGCGATCTGCCCTTGCGCACGTTGACCAGGGACGTATCGATCATATCCTTGAGGTGCGCTGCGTAGTGCTTTTCGATCATCTCGACACTGGTGCGGCAGTTCTTGGCGACTTGATAGATATCAGCGCCTTCCAGCAGGCGGAAACAAATGTAGCTATGGCGTAGGCTATAAGCCGTGCGCGCTTTTCCATTGCGGTCGAATTTCAGATTGTTTTCCGTAAGGATGTTGTTGAACATTTTCTTGAAGTCGTTGGGGAAGAGCCGGTCAGTGGGTTCCGGTTTTTTTGGCTTAACCGGCTCAGGGTTGTCGGAATCGTCTGACTTTCCAGCCGTTGGCTTGTCGCGCACGAGCATCCGCTCGAAGGGGCGCACCGCACCCGGCATGCTCTTGCAATAGCCGGTGCCGCGTTTGCCGCGCACCTCGATTTCAAGGATGCGTTCACCCGAATACTCGTCATCGACGATTTCCACATCACGGTATTCCAGAAGCTTCACTTCATCCGGGCGTAAGCCCGTATTGGCCATGAAGAGCACAAAGTCATGCAATTGCTCTGCGTGCCATTTGAAACGCTTGTTTTTCGGCTGGGCGGCATTCTTCCGCGTGGCCTCATAAAGTTGCTTATATTCGTTAGGCGTAAACCATGGCCGGTGTTCGACCTTGCTTTGCCGCCGGTAGGGGTCCGAGAGGTCCGGGAGGTATTCCAGCCAGCCATGGCGCTGGGCCGTTTTCAGCACCATGCGCAAGGTCACGATTTCATTATGGATGGTGTTCCGGGCCGGCGGCTGCCAGGACTTTAGCTCGCCGTCGCCATCGCCGCCGTTTAGGGCCTCACCATTGGGCTTCGGTTCGGTCATCCGGTGCACACGATATTCCTGCGCCACGCCGGACGTGATCTCGGAGACGATCTTGTTGCCGAGAATGGGCAGGAGATGGAGGCGAATACGGTCTTTATGCCCCTGCACCCATTTTGGGCTGCGGGGGCAGGATTTACGTTTTGTAGACTCCTTAAAAGCCCATACAGAAAACGTTATATTCAAAGCCGTTACGTTGGTTCGCTCTGAAAAATTTGACATTGTCAGGTATTTTTTGATATATTTCCGACATGGAGATTCGCAATGAGTGATGGACCACACAGAAGCCTGCCAATGCGGCGACATTGGAAAGACCTTGCGGAGCGAGCCGAAACGCCCGCCTTCTCGACCGGTGATATGGACGAAGCACTTCGTGTGGCATTGAAAAAAGAATTCAGCGAAGCCCCCCTATCCGCAATTCGCGAAATACTAGGCGGCGGCGATCAAGGCTCTCTCTTTCAGGTAGATTGCGCTGGGCAACTCGACGAAGCTAGGCAAGCTTGCTGGGGGTCAGTTGCGGGTAACATACTGATTGATTGCGCTATTGAGGCAAACGCGAACGGAGTGACTGGCGACGCCGCATTCCAAGGAGCATTACAAAATGCGCTTGAAGCCCATGCATGGAGTGGATGTCACCAAATTGAAGAGCACCATCACCGAAAAGAACCCCATAGTGCGCCAAATGCCAGCAAACGGCTACGTGGTGCCCGAGATAGGTGCTCCTTCGGGGCTCTCGCATCGGAACTTATGCCAAACAAGCAACCAGTTAATGATACTAGACTACGAAAACATACGGGTGTTGATGAGGGGCCGCCGCTATGACCTCTCATGCATTCACTCCAAAGATACCCGAAAAACAAATCGATGTGATTGCATCGGGACGCAATGCAAGAAAAGGACGCATTGCCCTCGACCTTGAACACGATGTGAGATTTTCAACTAATGCACTTGAGTCTTACTCGTTCGCACGGTGGGAGCCGGTAATTTTCGATGCAATGGTGGTTGCCGCTGCCATTGAATATGGTGACAGGGTGGTCAAACGCCGTCCTCAAGGTTGGGCACGCCGGTTATCACTACGCATTCCGGTTCACAATCCAGACCGCTGGAATGCACCAGACGTTTCCTCCACATTACACGATGCAGTCGGTTTTTTGACGGGTGACTTTTGGTCAATCGACTTTGTAAAGCGCTCAAATGAAGCACCGTCTCCAACGCAGGATCACCTTAACCTTCCCGTACCGACAGAAGCCGTCCTTGCATACAGCGATGGCATGGATTCTCGTGCGGTCGCTGGAATTATTGGCACGTCGTTGGGCGACAAACTTGTCCGCGTAAGAGTTGGGACAAAGACTAGCGATTTACCGAAGCGCGGCAATGGGAAAAAACCATTTACAAAAGTGCCCTATGACGTTCCCTGCAATATGCCGAACAGAGAAACGAGCGCCCGCAGTCGTGGTTTTAAATTCTCCCTAATTACCGCCATCGCCGCTTATCTGACAGATGCGAAAGAGATAATTATTCCTGAGAGCGGACAAGGTGCAATTGGGCCAGCGCTAATAACCGTAGGCCACGCCTATCCAGACTACCGCAATCACCCTCTTTTTACGGTAAGGATGGAACGGTTCATAAAAGCACTGCTAGACAAGTCGGTACGGTATGTTTTTCCGCGTATCTGGAACACCAAGGGCGAAACCCTTAACGAATATGCCTCGTTACCGAGCGACGGTGACTGGAACGCTACGCGGTCTTGTTGGCGCAATAACCAATGGAGCTCGGTGAACGGAAAACTGCGTCAGTGTGGGGTTTGCGCAGCCTGCATGCTGAGGCGTGTCGCTGTATATACCGCAGGCCTTACCGAAAACACCGATACCTATATATGTACCAACATGAAAGCGGCGAATTTAGAAAATGCAGTCGATCCAAGTTTCACGAGGCTAAACTCTGCGTTCCGTGAATACGCGATTGCGGGCATCCTGCACATGGCTCATCTGGCCGCTATGTCAGCGGACAACGCTGAACCACTTGTGAGAAGACACGCGACGCTTCTAGCACCTGCTCTTAGTCTGTCTCATGGAGAAGTTGCCGAACACCTACATTCGCTCCTGACCAAACATACAAAAGAATGGAATAACTATATGGAGTCCCTTGGGCCAAAATCATTTGTCGCTAGTTGGACGCAGGACTGATCATGAATGCGATTGCAGAAAAACTCACGGACACGGAAATCGGAGAACGCCTTCGAATAGCAAGGGAAACGTCAAAGCTAACCCAAGCGTCAGCAGCAAAGGCAATAGAAATTGCCCGGACGACCATCGTTGCCATTGAACAAGGCCAACGACGGGTCCGGATGGATGAGCTGCAAAAACTAGCGGCCATCTATGGAACGTCCGCAAATGCGATTCTAAGGCGTGAGGCCGTTCATCTTGATATGGTTCCGCGCTTCCGGAAGTTATCCGAAAGCAAGGGCAATGCCATCGAAGGTGCCGTGCGGCTGCTCAACGATCTGGTACGCGCAGAGGTCGAACTTGAGAACGCGCTCGGGATTAAGCGAACGCGTAATTACCCGCCAGAAAGACCAATCCTCCCAGGTGATGTCAGAACGCAGGCAGAGCAAGATGCACAACAACTGCGAGACTGGCTTGGGCTAGGCTCCGGCCCAATCCTTGATATCGTATCAATTCTTGACCTTCAGCTTGGTATTCGCGTTTATCTCCGGCGGCTCGATGGAAAAATTTCGGGGCTCTTTGCATATGAAGAAGCAGCAGGTGCATGCATACTTCTCAATGCAAATCATCCTGATGATCGCTTGAGACAATCCGGAGTCCATGAGCTTGCGCATTTCGTATCAACGCGGAAACAGCCCGAAATTCTAGTCGAAAATGAAAAGTTCTCATCGCGAGAGGAACGCTACGCAAATTACTTCGCCCGGTGTTTTCTTACTCCCGCACGAGCGGTTCGACAGCGTTTTGCAGAAATTACGGCTGGGCAATCCCATTTGACGCGGCGGCATATTATCCTTCTCGCGCATGCTTTCAATGTATCACGGGAAGCAATGGGACGTAGGCTCGAAGAACTCTCGCTGGCAAAAGAAGGAACGTGGGATTGGTTTGTCGCCAACGGCGGCATAACCGATGACCAAGCACGACAAGTCCTGGGGGAGTTGCCAGAAAAACGCATTCATGGCATGGCTGCACGAAGCCTGGTGCCACAACGTCTTGCCTTGCTGGCTAGAGAGGCTTGGAAGCGGGGTTTCTATAGCGAGGGTCAACTTGCGGGTCTCTTACAGCTCGATCGCCATGACATAAGGGAAGTCCTGGACGGAGCGGAAACCGAGGAAAGCGAGGCCAATGAGCTCTTCAAGCTTTCCAACTAATTCAAGCACCGTCCTTGTTGCCGATGCCAGCGTTGTCATCAACCTGAATGCAACGGGATACGCAACGGAAATCATTCAATCACATCCCGGATTGCTTGCGGTGACCGACAACGCTTTTGCAGAATTAGCAAGAGGTATAGGAAATGGACATAGCGATGCCGATCAACTTCAGGCTTTGAGCGATAGTGGCATCGTTAACCTCGTGCAGCTTAGCGATACGGGAAAGGCCATTTATGCGTCTTTGATCGAAGGTTCCGCGCTACGCACTCTAGACGATGGTGAGGCAGCAACGATTGGTTATGCTCACGAAGTCGGTGGAATAGCTCTCATTGATGAACGGAAGGCAATAAACCTCTGTGCAAACAATTTTCCTGATTTGGCCGTTGCATCCACCGTTGATCTATTGACCCATGAGGCGGTCGGTAACGCCCTTGGCAAACAATCTCAGATTGAGGCAATTGTTAGAGCTCTCCAAATAGCCCGTATGCGGGTTCCACCAGACCACGTCAATTTGGTCGTTGACATGATAGGTGAAGAAGTTGCCTCGACTTGCAATAGCCTACCCAAATCAGTCCGGGCAAAGCCCGGTCCACGCAACGGACGCGCCAAAAAGCTGCAAACTCAGGAAGTTTGAGATCGATATCAGAAAATATACCAAACAAGGCTTTCAGAATCAGGAAAAATTCAACATGACCTAGAGCAGCTTCAAGATAGTCTGAATCGTTGAAGGGGATTCCCAAAGGGGCTTT
>JBHHWG010000067.1:0-15003 GCA_046756385.1 Sphingomonadales bacterium
AAAACGCGGCATGGCAGCGCCATGCAAGGCTTTAAGGGCGCCGCCAGGGCGGCATATAAACAGCCGAACTTGATTCCGATTAAGTTAAAAACGCTCTAACTGCCGGATCGAACCATGATCAAAGTGGGACAATCAACTCTCTATTCCTATATCGCCAAGATCTATGCGGTGCGTTTTCTGGTCGTGTTTATTGGTCTGGCCCTGGTGCTTCAAGCCCTCGACCTGCTGGCTTCGAGCGGAGATGTCCTGGAGCCGGAAGGCGCCGGCATGGGATCGCTGTGGCGCTATACCTTGTTGCGGCTTCCCCAAATCGCAACCGAACTGCCGCCTTTCACCGCGCTCCTTGCGACGTTGATGACATTTGCCGCGCTCGCCCAACACAGCGAAATCATTGTCATGCTCAGCTCGGGCTTGTCGGCCTATCGCATCGTATTGCCGCTGGTCCTGGCCTCCGCCGTTATCGCGGCCGGGCATTTCCTGTTCAACGAGACCGTCCTGGTGGACGCCAACATCGAACTCGACGACTGGAAGCGCGCCGACTATGCGGTCACGAAACAACCGGAGGGGACGCCAGCCGCCATCGCCTGGGCCATCGACGGCGATACCCTGATCCGGGTTGGCGCGGTTACTCGCGGCGGCACGATACTCGATCAGGTCACTCTTTATGACCGCAATGAGGACGCAAAGCTGGTGGAAACCACTTCCGCCAACTTCGCGGCCTATGTCAAGGGCGCCTGGACCATGTTTGACGTAACCCGGTTCACATTGGCCGACCATGCCATTGCGCACGAACCCATGCTGCCCTGGGAAACCAAACTGCCGCCTGAGCGGTTCCTGGCGCTGGCGGTTCAGCCCAGCAAGGTATCGTTTGTGGAATTATGGAAAACGACACAAGAACTGGCGGCCGAAGGTCAGCGGGTGATGATGTTGCAGTCCTGGCTCAACCAAAAAATCGCGGGCCCGGCGGCGTCAATGCTGATGCCGTTGCTTGGTGTGCTCGCCGGTTTCGGGGTCATGCGCTCCGGCCTGATGTTTATTCGAATCGCAATCGGCATGGCATTGGGATTCAGCTTTTTCGTGGTCGATAATTTGTTGCTGGCGTTTGGGGAATTCGGCACTCTGCCGCCGGTCTTGGCGGCGTGGGCGCCGATCGTCCTGTTCCTGCTGATCGGACTGACGGTCGTGATCTATGCTGAGGAATAATGGCTGAGCCGAAGGTGTCCCCTGAAACCCCCGCCCAAAGATCGCTTTTTCGGAAATCCTTGTGACAGAACACACCACCCAGCCATCGCCGATCAAGACCGGTACAATGCAGGACGACGCCGATCACTCCTCGGTGGCGCGCGGAACGGGTTTGGCGTTTTTGGGACGCATGGGCGCGCTGGTCGAGGCCGTTAGTTTCGTGGCGTTCGCCAAATTATACGGTCCGGTTAATTTCGGCTTTTTCGTGCTGTTGTGGAGCTATGTCCACGTGGCCTCCATCGTGTCCGATTTCGGCATGACCTCGGCGTTGCAGCGCTTCGCGCCGCTGCAAACCTCCCGGGACGGCACCCACAAGGTATTGCGCAACGCAATCATGGTTTCGCTTCCGATCAGCCTTGCCTTCGCCGCCCTGTTGTTCGTGCTGGCGCCGATGGCGGCGGATGTCCTGCAGACCGACGAAATGCCGACGCCGACCCTGACCGCGATCATCCGCATCTATGTGTGGGCGATCCCGCTGTGGACCTTCATTGATGTCGCGACCGCCGCGATTCGGGCACAGAGGGTGTTCGGGCCCGAAATCAAGGTCCGGGTTTTTTACGAGCAGATACTGCGGCTTGTTGCCGGTATACTGTTTTTCTATATCGGGTGGACGACGTTCGGTCTTTTTGCCGCCCATCTGGCATCCTTCGCCATTACGGTCCTGCTGAGCATCCGCCTGCTAAGACGCCACTACCGGCTCTCAAGGATTATTTGGCCCGCGCACAAACGAGACCACATTCGCATCCCGACAATGGTGCGGTTCGGGTCTTCCATGATCCTGCCCAACGTGAGCAAAAAGCTGCACGCCTATCTGCCGATCTATATTTTAAAATTCGCGATACCCGGCGCGACCGGTATAAGCATCGTGGCTGTCTATGCCATGGCTCGCAAGATCGTCAGCGTGCTTCAGGTGATCCGCGACAGTTTCGAATATGTTCTGGCGCCGGTGGCCTCCGCCAAGAAGGGTGCGGCGTCCTATGAAAGCCTGGGCGATATTTACGCCTTCGCGACCCGGTTCATCTGCGCATCGTTCATTCCGGCGGCAACGATCATCCTCGTGTTCGGGAGCGACCTTCTGGCGACGGCGGGGCCGGAGTTCGTCGCCGGTTTCACCGCGCTGGCGATTTTGGTGGCCGGTCGGCTGGTGGAAGCATCCACGGGGCCGTCCAGCGCAATCATTTCCATGATCGGCCGCTATCGCCTGCCGTTGTTCAATGCGCTGGCCGGGATTTCGGCGACGGGCCTGTTGCTCTTATTCCTGGCGCCGCCATTCGGAATCGAGGGCGCCGCGGTCGCGGCGGCGGTCGGCATCAACGTCACCAGCATCGCCGCCTTGACCCAGGTGCACATCTACCATGACCTTCGCGCCTTCAACCGGCGGCTCCTTCGCCCGGTTCTGATCTCGCTTATGCTCTCAATATTGATGGCCGGCATGATCCTTTTGGCCGCTAAAATCCACATCATCGTCAAAATCGTGGCCGGTGTCCTTGGCCTCGCCACCGCGCTGCTGTTGTTGTTGCGATATGGTTTTGACGAGCGCGACTTGGCGGCGTTGCTGCCGAATGGTAAACCGGAACTGCTCGCCAGACTCACGAACCGCCAGAAAAAACCGACATAGAACAAAAGGCACGCGCGCCACAGGGACAGAAAGGTCACTCTGAACATGTCTAGCTTGAACAGCGCCGCCCCCGACACGGCCGCCGTTACCGTCGAGCCGGTCGATGGAAAAAAGGCGCTGGAGACCTTTATTCGCCTGCCCTGGCGGCTTTACGCGGATGACCCCAACTGGGTGCCGCCGCTGTTGAGGGAAGTGTGGGATCAATTGTCCCGGGACCGCAACCCCTATTTCGAACATGCCGAGGCGCAATATTGGATCGCCTATCGCAACGGCCGGCCGGTTGGGCGGATCAGCGCCCAGGTGGACCAGCTTGTCCTCAAGCATCACGGCACAAAAACCGGCCATTTCGGGTTTCTTGAGGCCGAGGACGATCCGGCCATATTCAGCGCCCTGTTCGCTGCCGCCCTGAACTGGTTGCGCGACCAGGGAATGGAGCAGGTAATCGGCCCGTTCAATCTTTCGATCAATCAGGAAAGCGGCCTGTTGGTTGACGGTTTCGACTCGCCGCCGATGATGCTTATGGGCCACGCGCCCCGCCATTACGGCAACCATGTCGAAGCGCTGGGTTTCGAAAAGGTGAAGGATCTCTACGCTTATGCCTTCGACATCAAGAAAGGCATGCCACCGTTGGTCCATCGCCTGATCGAACGGGCGGAGGCCAAAGGCAAAATCCAGTTGCGTCAGCTTGATATGAAGCGCTATGCCGAGGACCTGACCGACATTCTTGATATTTTCAACGATGCCTGGTCGGAGAACTGGGGATTTCTGCCGCTCACCGGGGCCGAGGCCAAGAAAGACGTCGAGGCCATGAAACTCATCATTCAGGAGGATCTGGTCTATATCGCGGAAGTCGACGGCAAGCCGGTCGGCATGATGGTGACGCTGCCGAACCTGAATGAGGCGATCGCCGATCTCAACGGCAAGCTGTTCCCATTCGGTTGGGCGAAGTTGTTGTGGCGTCTTAAAGTGAAATGCCCCAAGACCTCCCGCGTCGTCATGATGGGCGTGCGTAAGGAATATCAGGGCGGCGCGCTGGGCGCCGCCATTGCCTTTATGCTGGTCGAGCAAAGCCGCAAGAATGCCGAACGCAAGGGCATGGAGTGGGGCGAGCTGTCCTGGGTGCTCGATGATAACGTCCCGATGCAGAAGATAAGCGAGGCGATCAAGGCTCCGATCTATAAGACCTACCGCCTGTACACGAAATCCCTGGTGCGGGCATGAATTCGCCTCAAAAATTCACAGCCATCGTTCTTGCCGGCAGCAGGCGGGCCGATGACCCGGTCGCGGTCGCCGCGGGGGTGGCCCATAAGGCATTGGCGCGGGTCGACGGCATGACCATGCTGGGCCGGGTTCTGGGCGCATTGCGGCATTGCGAACATATTGCAAAAATCACAGTCGTCGCGGAGGATCCGAACGACCTGGGGGCGGTGGAGAATCTTGACGATCTGGCCCGTGAAAATGTTTTGGCGACAGTGGAGGCTGCTCAAACGCCAAGCCGAAGCGTATTGCGGGCGATGCGGCACGGCGACGCCCGGGCGCCGTTCCTGGTCGTCACAGCCGATCATGCCCTGCTGACCAGGGAGATGCTCGACCACTTTTGCGCCGGCGCGGCTGGCGCCGGCGACGTGGCCGTCGGGCTGGCCGCAAGAACAGTTCTTGAAGCCGCCTATCCCAAGGCGTCACGGACTTACCTTTCGTTTTCGGACGATGATTATTCGGGCTGCAACCTGTTCGCCATGCTCACCCCAGACGCGATCGAGGCGGCGGAATTCTGGAAACGTGTGGAGAGCCAGCGCAAGAAACCCTGGAAACTGGTTCGGGTTTTCGGCATCGGCAATCTGTTTCGCTACCTGTTCCGGCGGCTCGACCTCGAAAGGGCCATGAAACAGGCCTCGGGCGTCATCGGCCTGCGGGTGCACGCCGTGCGCATGCCGATGGCCGAAGCCGCCATCGACGTCGACAAGCCCGAAGACCTTGTGCTCGCCGAAGACATTTTGCGCAAACGCCGCAATTCCGCCTGAAATCAGGGTGACTATTGGGCGTCGGCACTGGTGCGCCATCTCGGCCGGTGCTATATGGACGGGGCACTGGTTGAGGTACAAACGGAAGCAAAAGAACATTTTTTGGCGGTGAATATGAACCAGGACGCACAGCAGACCGGGCCCGCCGCCCGCGGGCCCGAGCCCCACGCCGAACGGACACGCAGAACCTTGCCGCAACGGCTGAGGGCCTATTTCCTGACCGGTATCGTCGTCACCGCGCCGATCGCGATTACGGTTTATCTGACCTGGCTGTTTATCAATGCGATCGACGAGCGGGTTCGCCCTTTTATTCCAGTGGCATACAATCCCGAGACTTATTTACCGTTCTCGCTTCCGGGCATTGGGCTGGTTCTGGTCATTGTGGTGTTCACGCTCCTTGGCGCCCTGACGGCTAATTTTTTCGGCCGCTTCCTGCTGCGCGCGGGCGAGCGGGTCGTCGATCGCATGCCGATCGTGCGCACCATCTATGCGACTTTAAAACAGATTTTTCAGACTGTCGTCTCGCAAAGCGCCGATTCATTCCAGGGCGTGGTGCTGGTCGAATATCCGCGCAAGGGCATTTGGGCGATCGCCTTCGTTACCAGTGCGACAAAAGGGGAGGTGCAGCGCCGGACCGAACGCGACCTGATCAACATTTTTCTGCCGACAACTCCGAACCCGACGTCGGGTTTTCTGCTTTTCGTGCCCAGGAATGATCTGATCTATCTCGACATGACGGTCGAGGACGGCATCAAGAACGTCATCTCCGCCGGGCTGGTGACCCCACCGGACCGCAAAGGCGTCACTGCTGTGGAGGACGTTCTAACCTGACTGAAGATATTTTACCGCCGCGTCGCGCTCGAACAAGTAAAGCAGCACCCTGAGCGCCGCGCCGCGCGGTCCGTCGAGTCTGGGCTCCCGGTTCAGAATCAAGAGGGCATCGTCCCGCGCTGTCTGAAGCAGGGCGCCATGGGCCTCGATATCCGCTAATCGGAATCGCGGAAAGCCGCTTTGGCGGGTGCCCAGCAATTCGCCCGCGCCGCGCAATCGCAAATCTTCCTCGGCGATTTTGAACCCGTCGTCAGTGTCGCGCATGACACCAAGCCGCGCGCGCGCCACGTCGCCCAGGGGATGGCCGTACAGCAACAGGCAACTGGACTGCCCCCGTCCCCGCCCGACCCGACCGCGAAGCTGATGCAATTGCGCCAGACCGAACCGTTCGGCGTGCTCGATCACCATGATCGTCGCCTCGGGCACGTCGACGCCGACTTCGATCACCGTGGTCGCAACCAGTAAATCCAACGCGCCGGAGGCGAAGGCCGCCATCGTGCTGTCTTTCTCAGTGGCTTTCATGCGGCCATGGATCATGCCGACACGTTCGCCGAGCAGCTCGCGCAAATGCCGGAAGCGTTCCTCGGCGGCGGCTATGTCGAGGATCTCGGATTCCTCGACCAGGGGACAGACCCAGTAGACCCGCGCCCCACCCTCGATGGCGCGACGAACAGCGGCCACGATATCGTCCAGGCGGGACAACGATACCGTCCGTGTATCGACCGGGGTGCGGCCCGGGGGCTTTTCCAGCAGTCGCGAGACATCCATGTCGCCGTAGGCGGTCAGCACCAATGTCCGGGGAATCGGGGTCGCCGTCATGACCAGCACATCGACGGGCGGCACGCCCTTGCGGGTCAGCCGCAATCGCTGGTGAACGCCGAACCGATGCTGCTCGTCGATCACCGCCAGTTTCAGGCTTTTGAACCGCACATCCTCCTCGAACAGGGCGTGGGTGCCGACCAGGATGTCGACCTCCCCGGCCGCCAGTTCGTCGAGCAATTGCGCCCGCGCGCGGCCCTTGTTGCGGCCGGTGAGCTTGGCGACCCGCACCCCCGCCTGTTCGCCAAGCGGCGCCAGCGTGTCGAAATGCTGGCGCGCCAGAATCTCGGTCGGTGCGACGATCGCGGCCTGCCCTCCGGCCTCGACCGCAACCAGCATGGCCAGCAATGCGACGATGGTCTTGCCGCTTCCGACATCGCCTTGCAACAGCCGCAACATGCGCGACGGCGATTCAAGGTCGGCCACGATTTCATCCACCGCGGTCTGCTGCGACATGGTCAGTTGATAAGGCAAGGCCGACAAGACGGCGGATCGCAGCCCGCCCTCGCCCACGGTCGCCTGACCCGGCCGGTCGCGCAACCGCTCCCGCACCAGCGCCAGCGCCAACTGATTGGCCAGCAATTCATCATAAGCGAGCCGTTGCCGCGCCGGACTGTCGGCCTCAAGAATATCCCGCTCCGTGGGCTTGTGGACCGTGAGCAAGGCGGTTTTCCAGGCCGGCCATGCCTGCCGCCTGACATGCTCGACGTCCAGCCACTCCGGCAACTCGGGAACCCGCTCCAGGGCCCCCCGCACTGCCCGGTTCACCTGTTTGAGCGACACTCCCGCGGTCAGCGGAAAAACGGGTTCGACGGCAGGCAGGCTTGATTGTTCCGCTACCGTAACAATATGGTCGGGATGGGTCATCTGAGGCTGGCCGCCAAAATGTTCAATCTTGCCGCTGACGATACGCTCCTCCCCTTCCGGCAGGATGCGGCGCAGATAGTCGCCCTTGGCGTGAAAGAACACCAGTTGCAGTGACCCGCTGTCGTCGGAGCACTGGACCCGGTACGGGCTTTTCCGGTTGCGCGGCGGCAAATGCTCGTCGACCCGGACCTTGAGCGTGACCACCACGCCATCGGGCGCATCGGCGACCGGCGGGGAAAACCGCCGATCGATCAGCCCGATCGGCAGATGCCAGCACAGGTCGATCACCTTCGGGCCGGCCAGCCTTTCGTAAAGGCCCCTGGTGCGACCGCCGATTCCGGGCAAAGCCGTGATCGGCGCAAATAGCGGATACAGGATTTCAGGTCGCATGGCTGGCCACGCCTTCGGTATCGCAACAATCGGTTGATGCGACCATAACCGATCGATTGACGCCGGCCAACTCGGACCGCGCCACTTGCGATGCTGACAGCCCGGTCCGGAGCCGCTATACCGTTGCTACATCAAGGGAGAGATCATGACCGAACAGCTCGACAATCGCCGCAAGCGGATCCGGTTTCGCAGTTGGCATCGCGGCACCAAGGAAACCGACCTGATTTTGGGGAGCTTCGCCGATCATCACTTGGCGGGCCTCGACGATCGTCAGCTCGAATTGTTCGAAAGCCTGCTTGAGGTCGCCGATGCCGAGTTGCTCGACTGGATTTCCGGCCGACTTCCGGTGCCGGCATCCCATGACAACGAAGTCATGGCCCTTCTCAAGGATTTCAAACTGCCGAGACGCTAATGCCGCACGGCCTGAAAAAAATTCTGACGGAATCGCACGAGCTTCAGATCACCGGCGTGCCGGAGGGGTTCGACGCGTGGCTGATCGCCGACATCGCGAGAATACGCGGGTCGTGCGAGGGGCCGGTCTCGGTGTTGCATATTGCGCGCGACGATGCCCATATGGCGGTGCTCGCCGATGCGCTTTCGTTCTTTGCGCCCGATATCACGGTGCTGTCGTTTCCGGCATGGGACTGCCTGCCCTATGACCGGATATCGCCCAACGCGACCCTGTCCGCCGCGCGCATGGACGGACTTGCGAAGCTGGTGCGGGGCCCGGCCTCAAAAGGGCCGAGCGTCCTTCTGACCACGGTGAACGCCACGGTCCAGAGGGTGCCGGCCCGTGCCGCCATTGAAGGTGCGACTTTCTCAGTATCGGTCGGGAAGGATATGGACGTCGACGGACTGACCCTGTTCCTGTCCAACAACGGCTACACGCGCACCGGCACCGTGATGGAGCCGGGTGAATTCGCGACGAGGGGCGGCATCATCGATATTTACGCGCCGGACTCGGATCAGCCGTTGCGACTTGATTTGTTTGGCGACAGTCTGGAATCGATCCGCGCATTCGACCCATTGTCGCAACGCACAACGGCGCGGCGTCAAAGGGTCGAGCTGGTGCCGGTCGGCGAAGTGCTCCTGAACAAGCAGTCGATTCAACGTTTCCGCACCGGTTATGTGGCCGAGTTCGGCCCGGCAAAAGGCGATGACCAGCTCTACGAGGCGATCAGCGCCGGACGCATGCATCAGGGCATGGAACACTGGCTGCCCCTGTTTCATGAGCGTCTGGAATCAATCTTCGATTATGTGCCTGGGGCCACGATCACTCTCGATCATTTGGCGGAAGAGGCGGTCAAGGAACGATGGGCGACGGTCGAGGACCATTTCGGGGCGCGTCAAGCCATCAAGGACACTTCCTATGGGGGCGCGCCGGGTTACCGACCGCTGCCGCCGCATCGCCTGTATCTCGATCATCAGGAATGGCGTCAGGCGATCGACGGGCGGCCGATGCGTTCGTTCTCGCCCTACAAGGCGCCGGAGCATGGCGACTTCGTCGAGGCCCACGGCCGCAAGGGCCGCAACTTCGCGCCCGAGCGGACCCGCCGTGACATCAATGTGTTCGACGCATTGGGCAACCATTTGAGCGAGTTGAAAAGCCTCGGCAAACGCTCCGCCATTGCCTGCTACAGCCGGGGATCGCGCGACCGGTTATTAACGGTTCTGGGCGATCATGGCATTCCGGATTTAACAGTTTGCCGCAACTGGCGGGAAGTCGAAGCCCAACCGGCCCAGGCGGCCGCGTTAATCGTTCTGCGCATCGAGGACGGTTTCGAGACCGACGGATTCGCGATCATCACCGAACAGGACATTCTCGGCGATCGGTTGATCCGCAAGCCGAGGCGCAGGGCCAGGGCGGAAAAATTCATCTCCGGGGTTTCGGCGCTCAGTGCCGGCGATCTGGTGGTTCACGTCGATCACGGCATCGGCCGGTTCGAGGGTTTGCAGACCATCGACGTGTCGGGCCAGCCCCACGACTGCGCCAAGCTGGTCTATCACGCCGGGGACCGGCTGTTTCTGCCGATCGAGAACATCGACGTTTTGTCGCGCTACGGCGCGGCCGACAATCAGGTTCAGCTTGACCGGCTTGGCGGCTCCGGCTGGCAGATACGCAAGGCGAAGCTGAAACAACGCATTCGCGACATGGCCGATAAACTGATAGAACTGGCGGCCAAGCGCGAGATGAAAAGCGCGCCGAGGCTGACGCCGCCGGCCGGCCTCTATGACGAATTTTGCGCCCGCTTTCCGTTTCACGAAACCGAAGATCAGCAACGCTCAATCAATGACGTGGTTGGCGATCTGGCCTCGGGACGGCCGATGGACCGGCTAATCTGCGGTGACGTCGGGTTTGGCAAGACCGAAGTGGCGCTGCGCTCGGCGTTCATTGCCGCATTCTCCGGCTGTCAGGTCGCCGTGGTCACCCCCACCACGCTGCTGTGCCGCCAGCATTACAACACATTCCGGGAGCGGTTCGCGGGCCTTCCCGTACGCATCGAGCAACTGTCCCGGCTGGTAAGCGCCAAGGAGGCCGCTAACACCAAGTCCGGTCTCGCCGACGGACAGGTCGATATCGTTATCGGCACCCATGCGCTTCTGGCCAAATCCCTGCACATGAATCGTCTGGGCCTGCTGATCATCGACGAGGAGCAGCATTTCGGCGTCAAGCACAAGGAAACGCTGAAGCAAATGCGCGCAAACGTGCATGTGTTGACGCTGACCGCGACCCCCATTCCGCGGACCCTGCAAATGGCGATGTCCGGCGTTCGCGGCTTGAGTCTGATCGCCACCCCGCCGGTCGACCGCCTTGCCGTGCGCTCTTTCGTGATGCCATTCGACCCGGTGGTGGTGCGCGAGGCGCTGCTGCGCGAACTTTATCGGGGCGGCCAGAGTTTTTATGTCTGCCCCCGCGTCTCAGACCTGGGGGAAGCCGAACGTTTCCTCAAGGAACAGGTGCCGGAGGTAAAGGTCGTTGTCGCCCACGGTCAAATGCCGGCGCGACAGCTTGAGGATGTGATGTACGCCTTCTACAGCGGGCAATATGATGTGCTGCTGGCAACCACCATCATCGAATCGGGTCTCGACATCCCGACCGCCAACACCATGATCGTGCATCGCGCCGACATGTTCGGGCTGGCGCAGCTTTATCAGTTGCGCGGCCGCATCGGCCGGTCAAAGATCCGCGCTTATTCCTACTTCACGGTACCCGGCAACCGGGCGTTGACCAAGGATGCCGATAAGCGGCTCAAGGTGTTGCAATCGCTCGACAGCCTGGGCGCGGGATTCAGCCTGGCAAGTCACGATCTCGACATCCGGGGCGCGGGCAACCTGCTGGGCGAGGAACAGTCGGGCCACATTCGCGAAGTCGGCTTCGAACTTTATCAGGAAATGCTTGAAACCGCGGTCGCGCAGGCCCGCACCGGCGGCGATGGCGATGGGCTGGACGAAGAAGCGTCCTGGACCCCGAACATCAATCTGGGCACGCCGGTTTTGATCCCCGACAGTTACGTCGCGGATCTGGATGCCCGAATGGGACTTTACCGCCGCATCGCGAGCCTGGAAGACCAGAATGCCATCGACGGTTTCGCCGCCGAACTGATCGACCGGTTCGGCCCGCTACCGGACGCGGTCGATCATCTGTTGAGGATCGTCGCAATCAAGAAGCTGTGCCGGGATGCCAGTGTCGAAAAGCTCGACGCCGGCCCCCGGGGCGCGACCATCGCTTTCCGGGACAACAGTTTTTCCAACCCTCAGGGACTGGTCGAATTCCTGTCCCGGCAATCGGGCACGGCGAAACTGCGGCCCGATCACACGCTGGTCTATTTGCGCAACTGGGAAAAGGAGGCTGACCGCCTGTCCGGCGCCCATTATCTGCTCTCGAAACTCGCCGAGATCAGCGCGTAATCCAGACGAGCCGGTTTACTCGTCGTCTGAACCTTCCCCGGAAATGACGTCGATGAGGTCGCGTTCCATCCGGTTGACGGTTTCCATGACCTTGAGATTGGCCCGGTAGGCATTGACCGCAATCTTGATCTCCGCCATTTCGAGTCCGAGGCTGACATTTGGGCCGTCCACGAAGCCCTGCGGGCCCGCCGCCGAATTGGTTGGGTCGAACACCGGAAAGGACGCCGGAGAAACCGGACGGTTAACGGCCACGACCCCGCCGCCGGCGCGGCTGCTCAAATCCGTGCGTTGCGGCTGATAGGCCTTTTGGCCGAGCAATTCCTGGGATGGGCTTGGCGCCAAGGCGCGGGCGCCCACCGTCCGGAAATTGGCGACATTTCGGGCCGGGGTTTCGACCCGCTTTTCAGCAGCGATCAATCCGCTCAAGGAAATCGGAGCAATCTTACCGAGCATCGGATTCTACCGCCACCTCGCGACCTTCTGCCGCGTTCCGTTGCTTATGCGCATATTTTGGCATAGCTGGAATTTAGCCGATCCGGGTTCAACGATCACTAAGAATTGTTAAAATTGATTACACTTAACGGTCACGCGAGCGCCTGACCGTCGTGAGCCGGGATCACGGCGCCGGTTATAAAGCCCCCCGCCGACGCGGCCAGCATCAACAGCAGGGCATCGAGATCCCGCGGTTCGCCGACCCGGCCACGGGGAAAGCGCTTGATCAACCTGGCGCCCTGTTCCGAGGCGAAGAAATCCTGGTTCATCTCGGTCTCAATATAGCCGGGGCAGATCGCGTTGACATTGATGCCATGACGCGCCCACTCCAGCGCCAGGCAGCGGGTCATGTGAGCGACCGCGGCCTTGGACATGCAATAAAGCGACAACATGGGGACCGGCCGCTCGGCGGCGATCGACGCGATATTGACGATGCTGCCGCCCTTGCCGTGCTGAATCATCCGCCGGCCGACCTCTTGAGCCACGAAAAACGGGGCCTTGAGGTTGGTGTTCATCAGGCGGTCATAATCGGCCACCGTGACCTCGGTCGCCATTTTCTCGACGCTCACGCCCGCATTGTTGATCAGGATCGACAACGGTCCGAGTTCGGTCTCGGTTGCATCGATGACACGGTGAACCGCCTCAATATCATTCACATCGAGTTCAAATGGCATCGCCCGCCCATCGAAGGCCGCGATTTCCCCGGCCAGTTCCTCAAGCCTGTCGGCCCTGCGACCGGTAATGGCAACGCGCGCTCCGGCCCGCGCGAGTGTGAGCGCGAATTGCCGCCCCAGTCCGCTGGTCGCCCCGGTAACGATTGCATTATGGTCCGTGAGGGCGAAAATATCCGCCATGCCCAGCCTCGCTTGTTACAGTTTCCACTTCAAATATTTGTATACCCGTTATCTTTCGGCGTATAAACAGCACTCATCAGGTATCACCGGCTGAAAGTGGAGAGTCATCGTTTTCTTGACTAAGGGCCTGCTTTCGGGAGCATTTGGCAATGTCGTTCAGAGCACGCATACTAATTGTCGGCGGAAATTCCAGTGATACGGCCGCCCTCGCGGATAAACTGAGCGCACAAAGCTTTGACTCGGTCATAACCGAAGGACCTGAAGAGGCCCTGGCGGTCGCGGAAAAGCGCAAGTCCGACATCGTAATCATGTTAACCGGCGCCGAAACCGGTAAAAGCGATGAGACCGGCCTCGATGAAACGCTCGCATTATGCCATGAATTGACGGGCGGCGACCCGTCTGGCCTGCCGTCCGTGCTTTTGATCGGTCCGCCTGTTGGGGCAGATAAAAAGGCGCGATGCTTTGAAGCGGGCGTTAACGCCTATCTGTCGCCGCCTTACTACGAGGCCCAGCTTTTCAACCGGCTGCATGCCCTTGTCCGCCTGCTGACGATGCGCGAGGAACTTGAGCTTCGCACCGAGACCACGCGTCGATTTGGCGTCGACGAGGTTGCCGCCAGTTTCTCGGCGCAGGACGACAATGAGCCGCGCATTTTGGCCATCATCCGCGATACCAGTGATTTCGCGATGATGGAAGAGATGTTGTCCCATGAGATGCGCCTGACCTATGCCAGATCGCCGGACATCGCGCTGGACTATTTGACGCGGCGGCCGTTCGACGCGGTGATCATTAACGCCGACGGTGAATCCGAGCCCTGGATGCTGTGCAGCGACATCAAGAACAATTCGAGGCTGTTCAGCTTGCCGATTCTGATCGTCGCGGATCATCACGACCGGCAAAGCGCGGAACAGCCGTTCCGGTCCGGCGCCAATGACGTGGTGTTTCGCCCGGTTCAGGGGCTCGAGCTGGAGTCCCGAGTCCGCGCCTGCGTCCGCGAGGCGCGCTATCGCACCGCAATGCATCGAATTTATCGGGAGGCCAAACATTTCCTCACCAGCGATGCCCTGACCGGTCTTTACAGCTATGGCTTCGCGCTCGAGCATCTCGCTGGCGTGATCGAGCATGCCGGGGAGGGTCGGCGCAATCTCACGGTCGGTGTTTTCAACGTCCGCCACATGGCGGCGGTGAATGCCGAGCACGGCTATGCGGCAGGCGACCGGCTCATCCGGCAGATCGGCAATCTCATCGGTACCGTCATCAGGGGCGAGGACATGGCGGCGCGGATCGGCGGTCAGGAATTTTGCGTGATCCTGCCCGATACCGACCCTGAGGGCGCGCGGATCGTAATCGACAGGATCGCGGGCGTGGTCAACAGCACCGAATATCTGGTGCCGGGATGCGATAGCCAGATGACCATCCGGCTGAAATCGGGTAGCACCATGTTTGAGCCCGGCGATACCCCGGATAAAATCCTCGCCCGCGCCCGCAACAACATGAAGTGATTTTTTAGACGCTTACGGCATAAGGATCGCCCGGCGCGGATCAGGGCTCTTAACGGCTTGCCGAGGGCGGTGGCGATTTTGAGCAGGACCTCGGGCCGGAAATCGCGGCTGCGCCCGCGCTCATGGGAATCCAGCCTGACAACCGACATTTCGACCTGTGCGGCCAGAGCGCTGAGCTTCACATTCTGGCGCTGGCGTTCCTTGAAAATGACTAGTGGTGCGTTTGCGTCCCATCCTAACCTCCCTGGTGACCGGGGGTTTGAAAGCGCGCGACTACACGCGTGGGCTTATTCCCTGCGAGCAGGTGTTGTATTCACCCACCCCCGGCCAAGGAAAGTATTTGTCCGCAAAAATGTGCGCAAAAGAAGCAAGACGGGCGTCGGGTGGGTGCCGCTAACATGTTTGTTGTTTCCAAAGATGCGCCAGCCCGCCAATCCCCACTGAAAACCAGATAAACA
>JBHHWG010000068.1:0-14737 GCA_046756385.1 Sphingomonadales bacterium
TCGGACGCCACCGGGCAGCCCGGAACAAGCGGGACATTGGCTATTTTGTAGCCGCGATTGGCGAGATAAATACTGGTTGGCGTCTTGGAGGTTCGCGAGATCCCGACAAGAACAATGTCGGCGCGCGGCAAATCCGCGGTCAGCTGACCATCGTCATGGGCCATCGTAAAATTCAGGGCTTCGATCCGGTCGAAATATTCGGCGTTCATCACGTGCTGACGGCCGGGCTGACCGCGGCTCTCGACGCCGAGATATTTGCTTAAGGACGCAATCACGGGATCGAGAACCGCAATACAGGGAATGCCGAGGCGTATGCATGCCGCCTGCAATTGGTCCCGCAGGTCGTTTTCGACCAGCGTAAACATGACGACGCCGGGTTTTTCCCCGATTTTTTCGATAATCCGGGCGAGCTGGCGGTGTCCGCGCACCAGGGACCAGATATGCTCGACGGCGCGGGCGTTCTCAAACTGGGTGACGGCCGCCCGCGCAACCGAGTGCAGGGTTTCCCCCGTGGCGTCAGATACCAGATGTAAGTGGAATTCCGTCATGAGCATATACGTGGGGCGCTTTGCGCCTCGCCTGTGAATCCCGTGAATTGATGGCATAACCCGGCCTGCCCGCCAAGTGCAAACCAAACCGTTCTATTTGGTCCTTAAACGAGCCCAGCAGTTACGCCCTTCAGGACAAATTTTTTCATGGGCATGGAAAGGCGTGGATGTTTCGCCGGCATCATCGCGCCAGGCATGGTTCTGCATGTTATTAACCTGATCCACAGATATCGTTTGAGGGAGTGGTGTAAGATAGTCCCATGGTTATCCACTTATGCACAGGCATGCTGTCCCAATAGCCCGATCTGTGGATATCTCGGTGCGGAAAAAGTAATTGGACTTATCCACAGGGATCCACCACAACAACAAACTTTCTTATAAGAAACTTATTAGATAGGTATAGGCGCATGAACAACTCCCAGCCAGATACTGCTTCCCGGATTCCCGGCGAAACCGCGCCGCTCCTGAGCGCCCTTGACGGCACGGTCAATGACAGACCACCCTTCTGGTTCATGCGACAGGCCGGCCGGTATCTTCCGGAATATCGCGAAGTGCGCGGCCGGGCCGGGAACTTTCTGGACCTGTGCTATTGCCCTGACCTGGCGGCGGAAGTCACGCTGCAACCGGTTGAGCGTTTTTCCACGGATGCGGCTATTCTGTTTGCCGATATCCTTTTAGTGCCCCACGCCATGGGTCAGACAGTATCATTCGAGGAAGGCCGGGGCCCTGTGCTCGAACCGGTAAAGAGCGTCGCTGACATAGAAGCGCTGGCGCTTGACCGACTCCACGAAAAACTGCGGCCGGTTTACGAGACGGTCAGGCTGGTTTCAAAGAGCTTGGCGGAAAACAAGGTTTTGATTGGTTTTGCCGGCGCGCCATGGACGGTCGCGACCTATATGGTCGAAGGCGGCACGTCGCGGGATCATTTTCAGGTTCGGCGCTGGGCCTTGCGGGATCGAGATGGTTTTGGACTTCTGGTTGAAAAACTCATCGACGCCACTAGCGCTTATTTGATTCGGCAAGTCGAGAGCGGGGCGCGGGTGCTTCAGATTTTCGATACCTGGTCGGGCGTTCTGGCCGAGCCGGCGTTTCGGCGATGGTGCATCGAGCCGACCCGCGAAATCGTGGCGCGGGTGCGGGCAAAATGCCCGAAGACGCCGATTATCGGTTTCCCGCGCGGCGCCGGGCCGCTTTATCGCGATTATGTCCTTGAGACCGGTGTCGATGGGGTGAGCATCGATACGTCTCTTCCGGTAACATGGGCGGCGGACAAATTGCAAAAGCACGCCACGGTCCAGGGCAATCTGGACCCGGCCGCCCTGGTGGAAGGGGGCGCGGTTCTTCGCGGCGAAGCCAAAAGGATATTGGAAGCGCTCGGGGACGGGCCGCATATTTTCAATCTTGGCCACGGCATCGTCCCGCAAACCCCGCCTGAGCATGTTGCTGAATTATGCGACCTTCTTCTGACCTGGCGGCGCGGGGTCTGAGATGACCGGGCAGGTAAACGGAAGACGGCCGAGGGTCGCTGTCGTTTTGCTCAATATGGGTGGGCCGGATCGGCTCAGCGCGGTTCGGCCGTTTCTTTATAATTTATTCAGCGATCCCGCGATTTTTCGACTGCCTCGGGTGGTTCGGTGGCTTGCCGCCAGGATCGTGTCGTCGCGGCGAGCGCGCACGGCCCGGGAGATCTATGCAAAGATGGGGGGCGGTTCGCCCATTCTCAAGATTACAGAGGCTCAGGCCCGGGCCTTGCAGGCGGCGCTGTCGAACGACCTCGATGCCCGGGTTTTCATCGCCATGAGATATTGGCATCCCATGAGCCGGGAGACGGTGAAGGAGGTCCTGAAATTCGCCCCCGACGAGGTTGTGCTGCTGCCGCTCTATCCTCAATATTCGACCACCACCAGCGCGTCGTCACTGGCGGATTGGCGGACGTCGGCCGACCGTTTGGGCTTGCGGGCGCCGACGCGGGCGATCTGCTGTTACCCGGCCGAGCCGTCATTTGTTGCCTCGGTGGCCGGTTTGGTCCGCGACGGGATTGAGAAGACCCGGCGGAGTTCACCCGATGTCAGGGTGTTGTTTTCGGCCCATGGGCTTCCCGAGCGGGTGATTGAGGCCGGCGACCCCTATCAATGGCAGGTCGAGCAAGGCGCGGCGGCCGTGGCGCGGGAGCTTGAAGAGCCCGACCTCGACTGGGTCGTGTGTTATCAAAGCAGGGTCGGTCCCCTAGTATGGATCGGACCTTCGACCGAGGAAGAAATTGATCGCGCCGGACGTGAAAACAAGGCGCTGGTGGTTGTGCCCATCGCCTTCGTCTCCGAGCATTCGGAGACCCTGGTTGAACTTGATATTGATTATCGGGACCGCGCGGCCGAGGCTGGCGTGCCGGTCTATATTCGGGTGCCCACCGTGGGCACCGATCCGTGTTTCATTGCGTCCCTCGCGACATTGGTTGGAAAAGCGCGGAGCCAGGCCGGGCCCTGCCGCCAGGGCGGAGACAGGAGGTGTCCTTGTGAATTTGGCGGCTGCGCGCTGCATGATGGCGAAAGTCCGCTCCAGGAGATACAGGCGTGAGCGGTTTTCTAAGCGACTGGTATCGGGTCATTCTCGCGCTTCATGTGATTGCGGTCATTTCGTGGATGGCGGGAATGCTCTATTTGCCGCGATTGTTTGTCTATCACACCGGCGCCGAGGCCGGTTCGCAACAGTCAGAGACCTTTAAGGTGATGGAGCGACGTCTGTTGCGGGCGATCATGAATCCGGCAATGATCGCGGCCTGGGTATTTGGGCTGGCGCTGGTGATGACGCCGGGCGTGGTCGACTGGGCGCAGGGCTGGATTTACCTGAAGTTGGCATGCGTCGTCGCCATGACCGGGATGCACGGCGCACTTTCTGGTTGGCGCCGGGATTTTGCGGCGGATACCAACCGGCGCGGTGAACGGTTCTTCAGGGTTGTAAATGAAATCCCGACATTGCTGATGATTATCATCGTCGTCATGGCGGTGGTAAAGCCTTTCTAGCGGTCTTGACCCGGGTGATCCGAGTTGTTATGTAACAGACGTGATGCTGGGAAATTGACGGCATCCGGGCCCGGCGAGTTTTTCCGGTCAGCCCGATCTTCATCAGCCGACATAAATATATCGACGTTCAATCCATCAGAGTTTTTGGCAGTGTATCTGGCTGCATCCGGGAAAATAATTCGCCGGGTTTGTCGTAATTGACGGGCCAAACTCAACCCTCCTTCGCAAGCGCCGCGCTGCTCCGAGAACCCTTTCTCAGGTCTGATTATGAATCTCAAGGAACTAAAGGAAAAAACACCCGCCGATTTGCTGGCCTTCGCTGAAAGCCAGGAAATCGAAAATGCCAGCAGTATGCGCAAGCAGGACATGATGTTTGCGATTTTGAAAAAACTGGCGGATATGGGAACGGATATATCCGGCTCCGGGGTGTTGGAAATATTGCAGGACGGCTTCGGGTTCCTGCGATCCCCTGAGGCCAATTATCTCCCCGGCCCCGACGATATCTATGTAAGCCCTTCACAAATCAGGCGGTTCGGACTGCGGACCGGGGATACGGTTGAAGGCGAAATCCGGGCCCCGAAGGACGGCGAGCGGTATTTTGCATTGCTCAAGGTGCGCGCCATCAATTTCGAGGATCCGGAAAAGGCGCGCCACAAGGTGCGGTTCGACAATTTGACGCCGCTCTATCCGGATGAGCGTCTGGATCTCGATTACATGGATCCCAATACCAAGGATCTGAGTTCGCGGATAATTAATCTGGTGGCGCCGTTGGGCAAGGGCCAGCGCGCGCTCATCGTCGCCCCGCCGCGCACCGGCAAGACCATGCTGCTGCAAAATATCGCCCACGCGATCACCGCAAACAACCCGGAGGTGTTTCTGATCGTCCTGCTGATCGACGAGCGCCCCGAGGAAGTCACGGATATGGCGCGCTCGGTCAAGGGAGAGGTCGTGAGTTCAACCTTCGACGAACCGGCGACCCGCCATGTTCAGGTCGCCGAAATGGTGATCGACAAGGCCAAGCGCCTGGTTGAGCACAATCGCGATGTTGTCATTCTGCTGGATTCGATCACCCGGTTGGCTCGCGCCTACAACACCGTGGTGCCGTCTTCGGGCAAGGTTCTGACCGGCGGCGTCGATTCGAACGCCCTGCAACGACCCAAGCGGTTCTTCGGCGCGGCGCGGAACATTGAAGGCGGCGGATCGCTGTCCATTATCGCGACCGCGTTGATCGATACCGGCAGCCGGATGGATGAGGTGATTTTCGAGGAGTTCAAGGGAACCGGTAACTCGGAGATCATCCTGGATCGCAAGATCATCGACAAGCGCATGTTCCCGGCGATCGACATCACCAAATCGGGAACCCGCAAGGAAGAGCTGCTCGTGGACCGGGGTACCCTGTCGAAAATGTGGGTGTTGCGCCGGATTTTGATGCCCATGGGCGTGGTTGACGCCATCGAGTTCCTGTTGGGCAAGATCAAGACCACCAGAAGCAACTCGGAATTCTTCGATTCGATGAATACTTAAAGCGCTAGGCGGCGGCCCCTTCGAGCGCCAGAAGGGCCCGTTTGGTCTCGAGGCCGCCGTCCCCGGAGTAACCGCCAAGCGATCCGTTGGCCGCGACCACCCGGTGGCAGGGGATGATGATGGGCAGCGGGTTGAGGCCACAGGCTCCGCCAACGGCACGAGGGGCCGAGCAAACGGCGTCGGCAATCGCGCCGTAGGTTTCGACACGGCCAAATGGAATGCCGCGCAGCTGGGTCCAGACCCGAAGCTGGAACCGGGTTCCCGCGGGATTGAGCGGCAGGTCGAAAGGCGTCGGATCGCCGTCGAAATAACGATTCAAGGCCCGCCACGCTTCGAATAGTAAGGGCGTCTCCTGTTGGTCAAGGGGGGCCCAGCCCCAATCAAGCGATACCAGAGCGTTGTTTTCGGCGGTCAAGGTGATGTCGCCGAATGGCGTATGTCCGGAGAGTTGCGGCATGGGGAATTACTGCTTTAGGGTTTGTTTCAATTGCTCGGGATCCGTGACCGGCGGCGAACAGCGGGAACCGACACAGACGTAAGCGGTGGCTTGGCCGCCCCGCCCGGCGATGGCGCGGGCAGGATGGGTTTGCGGAAGCTCGGCGTCCGATTCGATGACCGTGAGGATGCGGTCGCTGAGGGGGATTTCACGAGCGGCATCGATGAGAAACTGAGTGTGTGGGTCGGTTTTAGGGCCGCAAATCACAATTTGGGTGGCGCGGCACAGGGTTTCGAAACCGTTCAAAAGACTGGCATGGGAAGGGTCCTGGGCAGCGGCCCCGGCGAAGGCGCGAACCGTTTCATGGGCGCGGTCCCGATAACAGGCCTCGCCGGTATGATAGTAAAGCCGCGCCAGAATCCCGACCATCAGCCCGTTTCCGGACGGAGAGGGATGATCGACGGCGGATTTGGGACGCATGACAGGGGTCTCGATATCGTCGGCGGTGAGAAAATATCCGCCATTTTCATTGTCACGATAATGGGCGTCGAGGATGGCGACCCAGTGCCTGGCGTGCGTGACATATTCCTGATCGCCGGTCACCTCGCACAGGACCAAGGCCGCGCGAGCCATGGCGGCATAATCGTCGAGGATCGCCGGATGTTCAAGTCGCTGGGCGCGGTAGCTGTGTTTGAGGCACCGTTCGCCGGACCGGGAGATGTGGGTCATGCGGTGCGTTATAAAGGCGAAAGACTTTCTGGCGGTCGCGATCCAGTCGGATTCGCCGAAAATCGCTCCCGCATTGGCAAGGGCGGCGATCATCAGGCCGGACCAGTCGGCAAGCACTTTGTCGTCGCGAGCGGGACGGGTCCGCTGTTCGCGGGCGGACCAAAGTTTGCTCCGGGCGGTGGCAAGGTCGCGTTCCTGGTCGGGGCTGAGCGGCGGTGTTTCCGTCAGACGGTTGAGAATGGTGCGACCCTGCCAGTTGCCTGTTTCCGTGACGTCGTAGACAGTGCGGAACAGGCTGGCGTCATGGCCGAGTAGTTGGTCGATCTCAGGCTTGAGCCAGGTGAAGAACCGACCTTCGCCGCCGTCGCTGTCAGCGTCGAGAGAACTGGCGAACCCGCCGTCTCCGGTGGCCATTTCACGAAGGACCCAGGCCACGGTTTCGCGAACGCGGGTTTCGAAAAGGGGATTGCGGGTGGTTTGCCAGGCAAGACACAACAGGTCGATCATCTGGGCATTGTCGTAAAGCATTTTCTCGAAATGGGGCGCCAGCCAGCGCTCGTCCACCGCGTAACGGGCATAACCGCCACCCAGATGGTCGTAGATGCCACCTTGGGACATCCGGGTGAGCGTGAGCTCGACCTGCTGTTGGAACCGGACGTCTCCGGTTCTGAGGAAAGCCCGCCACAGAAATTCGAGCAGGGTGGGTTGCGGGAATTTCGGGGCGCCCTTGGCGCCGCCGTTTTTCGGGTCCATGATCGCGAGCGTGCGCTGAGCCAATTCGTCGAGGGTTGCGAGCGACAATTCACCATCATGCTTGGAGGCGGCATGTTCGCGCATGGCGGCGATGAGGGCGGTTTTGTTTTTTGTGACCAACTCATGGGACGTGGCGTGGACTTCGTGGACCCGGTGCAGGACCTGGCGAAAGGACGGACGGCCGAAGCCGGGTTCGGGGGGAAAATAGGTGCCGCCCCAGAACGGCTCGCCGCGAGGGGTGAGGAACATGGTGAGCGGCCAGCCGCCGGGCTGACCCAGAAATGCGAGCGCGGTCTGATAGATGACATCGATATCCGGTCGTTGTTCACGATCGACTTTGATGTTGATGAAGAACTCGTTCATGACCTTGGCGGTGGCGGGGTCGTCGAAGCTTTCGCGAGCCATGACATGGCACCAGTGGCAGGCGGCATAACCGATCGAGAGCAGAATTGGCTTGCCGGTTTGCTCTGCCTCCTGAAATGCCGCCCTGCGCCAGGTGCGCCAGTGGACGGGATTGTCCTTGTGTTGAAGGAGATAGGGGCTGGTCTCGCTGCCAAGCTGGTTGGTTGTCATGGACGGTTCTTGGTTTTCCAGACGGTGTTCGCTCTACAGGGCTTCCTCAGATGGCTGGGCATGGCGCGTCGTCCCAGGCACGCCGGCCAGGCACGCCGGCCAGCCACGCCAGACGAACGTGAAACGCGGGTTGCGTGGTCGTTCGGGTTGGCC
Source organism: Sphingomonadales bacterium (assembly GCA_046756385.1). Taxonomy (GTDB): domain Bacteria; phylum Pseudomonadota; class Alphaproteobacteria; order CAZZKF01; family CAZZKF01; genus JBHHWG01. Next base: position 7,737 of record JBHHWG010000068.1, read on the forward strand.
TACCAATTGGCTATTGTAGAGGGGTCAGGATGGAATTACCACGATCCTGACCAGGGACGTCGGAAATAGCGTGGTCGATGGAATGACGATTTTTGCTTTGGCCAGCGGCCGGGGAAAAGCGGGCATCGCGGTGGTTCGCGTGTCCGGAGCGGGCGCCGCGGAGGCGGTTCGCCGGCTGATACGGAGGGAGGCAGACGTCGAGACCCGGTTTCCGTCCCCACGGCAGGCGGTGATGCGGGCATTCGTGGACCCGGAGACCGGCGAAGTGATTGATCGCGGCGTCGTGTTGTGGTTCCCGGCGCCTCACAGCTTTACCGGCGAAGACGTTGCCGAGTTCCAGGTTCACGGCGGACGGGCGGTGATTTCCCGGTTGGCGAGCGCCCTGTCCTCGATGCCGGGGATCAGGATGGCGGAGCCCGGCGAGTTCAGCCGCCGGGCGTTTGAAAACGGCAAGATGGACCTGACCGAGGCCGAGGGTCTGGCCGACCTGGTCAATGCCGAGACCGAGGGGCAGCGTCGGCAGGCGGTGCGGCAGCTCGATGGGGAGCTGGGGAGGCTTTACGAAGGGTGGCGCAGGGCATTGATTTCAGTGATGGCCCAATTCGAGACCGCCATCGACTTTGCCGATGAGGAGCTTCCGCCCGATTTGCTGGACAAGGGCCGCCTTGAAATGGCGGAGCTTCGGGACGCGATCACGGCCCATCTGGCGGATGGCCATCGCGGCGAGCGGCTGCGGGACGGGATTTACTGTGCGATTGTCGGGCCGCCGAATTATGGCAAGTCGTCCCTTTTGAATGCGCTGGCGCGAAGAGATATCGCGATTGTTTCCGATAGGCCGGGAACGACCCGCGACGTGCTCGAGGCTCATCTGGACCTGGGCGGATTTCCGGTGATCGTGGCCGACACCGCCGGCCTGCGCGAGGCGAGTGACGAAATCGAGAGCGAGGGAGTGCGACGTGCCTTGGCCCGGGCCGAGGCGGCCGATATCAGGATTGTGCTGTGTGACGCCCGGCGGTGGCCCGATATCCCGGCGGAGGTGGGAGCGCTGATCGGACCAAACACCATTGTCGCCGTTAATAAGTGCGACTTGAAGGAAGTTGCGGTGGGTCAGCGGGGGTCCGGAATTGAGGCGCCTGTCCCGGTCTGTGCCGTCAGCGCCGTCTCGGGCGAGGGCGTGGCGGCGCTGGTTGGGGAAATGACGGCGCTGGCCGAGGCCGTGTTCGACGATTGCGGCCCCCCTGCCCTGACCCGGGAGCGGCACCGCCAGGCGCTGGAGGGTTGCGTCGACTATTTGAACAGGGCCCTGGACGGAGAACGCGGCGACAAGGAGCTGATGGCGGAGGATCTCCGACTGGCCGCCCGGGCACTGGGGCGGATTACGGGCCGTGTCGATGTCGAGGATATTCTGGATGTGGTGTTCCGGGATTTCTGTATCGGCAAGTGATGTTTCACGTGAAACATTGACTGACGACGACCGGGTCCCGTGCCCTTGGCAAAGCCGCTAAAGCGATCTATTTTGCCGGTGCGGCACGACAGGCAACCGGGACGGACAATCGGCAATGAAATCTTTCGACGTCATCGTGGTCGGCGGCGGCCATGCCGGATGTGAGGCGGCGGCGGCGGCGGCGCGCCTGGGCGCACGCACCTTATTGGTTACCCATCGGATCGCGACCATTGGCGAGATGTCGTGTAACCCGGCGATAGGTGGGCTCGGCAAGGGCCATCTGGTGCGCGAGATTGACGCGCTCGACGGCGTCATGGGGCGGGTGGCTGATGAGGCCGGCATTCAGTTCAGGCTGCTGAACCGGCGCAAAGGGCCCGCGGTGAGAGGCCCGCGCGCCCAGATTGACCGCAAGCTCTATCGCCAGGCGATGCAGCGTGTGATGTTAGGCTATCCGGGGCTCGAGGTCCGGGAGGCGGCGGTCGAGGACCTGTCCATGAAACCCGTGGCCGGTGATAGCGGCAGCCGGGTAACCGGCGTGGTGCTGGCCGACGGCGAGACCGTGACCGCTGACCGGGTGGTGCTCACCACGGGCACGTTCCTGAGGGGGCTCATTCATATTGGGGAGCGCAAGATTGCCGGGGGCCGAACCGGCGAGGCGCCCAGTGTCGGCCTGGCGGGCTCGCTTAAACGCCGCGGATTTGCCCTGGGCCGGTTAAAGACCGGGACCCCGCCGCGACTGGACGGGCGGACCATCGCGTGGGATCGGTGCGAGGAGCAGCCCGGAGACCGCGAGCCTGTCCCCTTCTCGTTCCTCACCGCCGGGATTACGCGGCCCCAGCTGTGCTGCCACATAACCCACACCACGCCGGCCAGCCATGCGGCGATCCGCGAAAATCTCCATCGGGCGCCGATGTATAGCGGGGAGATCAACGCGAGCGGGCCGCGCTACTGCCCATCAATCGAGGACAAGGTGGTGCGGTTCGCGGAGCGGTCCGGCCATCAGATTTTTCTGGAACCGGAAGGGCTTGACGATCATACGATCTACCCCAACGGTATCTCGACCTCCCTTCCCGAGGAGGTGCAGAAGGCGGTTCTGGCCACCATCCCAGGCCTCGAACAAGCGGTGATGATCAAGCCCGGCTATGCGATCGAGTATGATTTTGTCGACCCGCGCGAGCTTCAGCCAAGCCTTGAGACCCGGCGGGTGAGCGGGCTGTTCTTTGCCGGGCAAATCAACGGCACGACCGGCTATGAGGAGGCGGCGGCCCAGGGGCTCATGGCCGGTATCAACGCGGCTCTGTCCGTGGCCGGGCGGGAGCCGTTCACGCTCGACCGCGCCGAGGCCTATATTGGCGTGATGATTGACGATCTGGTCACCCGCGGCGCGTCGGAGCCTTATCGCATGTTTACCTCCCGGGCCGAATATCGGTTGCTGCTGCGCACCGACAATGCGGATTTGCGATTGACGCCACTGGGCCTCCACCTTGGCTGTGTCAGGCGCCGGCGTGCCAACCGCTTCGCCGCCAAATCCGGGGCCGCCGCGACAGGCCGCGAGGTGATGGCGGCGCTGTCGCTAAGTCCGAGCGAGGCCCGCCGGCACGGCCTCCAGGTCAATCTCGATGGTCAACGCCGGAGCGCCGCCGATTTATTGCGCTATCCCGACATCACCGTGGCCCGGCTGGCCGAAATCTGGCCCGAACTGGCGGATATTCGCCCGGACATTGCCGAACAGCTCGAAATCGATGCCCGCTATGCCGGCTATCTTGAGCGCCAGTCGGCCGATATCAAGGCCTATCGGCGAGACGAGGCGCTGCGATTGCCCGACGAACTCGATTACGCCACCATCGGGGGGCTGTCGTCGGAGGTGCGGGAAAAGCTCAGCCGGGCAAGGCCCGCGACCCTGGGCGCCGCTGGGCGCATCGGCGGCGTGACCCCGGCCGCCCTCACCGCACTGCTGGGGCACGTCAAGCGCCGCGCCGGCGGGCGGAAGGCGTGATGGCCCCCTATTCGGCCGAGGATTTCCAACGGGACACCGGTGTTTCACGTGAAACATTGGACCGATTGCGGGCCTATGCGGCGTTGCTGATCAAGTGGCAACGCAAGATCAATCTGGTCAGCGCCAGGACCCTGGACGACATCTGGCGCCGCCACATGCTCGACTCCGCGCAACTGCTCGCGCTGTCCCCATCCCGGCCCGGGACCGGCCCCCTGTCGTGGCTGGACCTGGGCAGCGGCGCCGGATTCCCCGGGGTGGTTTTGGCGGTGATGGGCGCCGGGACGGTTCATCTGGTCGACAGCGATGCCCGCAAATGCGCCTTTCTTCGGGAGGCGGCCCGGGTGACCGGCGCCAGGATCACCGTTCATTGCGGACGGATCGAGAGCCTCGAGCCCTGGCCCGCCGATGTGATTTCGGCCCGCGCCTGCGCGCCGTTGCCGCGCCTGCTGGAACTGGCGGAGCCGTTCTTCGGGCCAGACACGATTGCGCTGTTTCTAAAGGGGCAAAACATAGGGTTTGAATTGACCGAAGCCTCCAAATGTTGGAAGGTTAGGTCGAAGACAATTCCAAGCCGGAGCGATCCCTCCGGCGCAATTTTGTGTATTGGGGGGCTGTCGCGTGGCTAACAAGAATCCTTCTGTCGGCGCGAACAAGAAACTTGACGGCGGCGCGCGCGATGGCCGCGTCATCGCGATCGCCAATCAAAAAGGTGGTGTCGGCAAAACCACAACCGCGATCAATCTGGCCACGGCCCTGGCCGCGGTCGGTAAGCGGGTCTTGATCCTCGATCTCGATCCGCAAGGCAACGCCAGCACCGGACTCGGCGTCGACCGCACGGCGCGCCGTCTGACCAGCTATGACGTCCTGCTGGGTGAGGCCGCCGTCGCCGACGCGCTGGTTCAGACCCGTATCCCGGGGCTGGATCTGGTCCCGTCCACGGTTGACCTGAGCGGCGCGGAAATCGAACTCATCGATCTGCCGCGGCGCGCCCAGCGATTGCGCGACGCCCTGACCGCGTCCGGCGCCTATGACCGCGACTGCCGTTATGACTTTATCATGATCGACTGCCCCCCCTCCCTCGGCCTGCTGACGCTCAACGCGCTGGCCGCATGCAAAAGCGTGCTGGTCCCGTTGCAGTGCGAGTTCTTCGCGCTCGAGGGTTTGAGCCAGTTGCTGCGCACCATTGACCGGGTGCGCGCCAATTTCAATGGCGGGCTTGACATCGAAGGCGTGGTGCTGACGATGTTCGACCGCCGCAACAAGCTGTCGGGCCAGGTCGCCGGCGATGTGCGCAAGCACCTGGGCGACAAGGTTTACAAGACCAAGATCCCCCGCAATGTCAGGGTGTCGGAGGCCCCTTCTCACGGCAAACCGGCGCTGCTTTATGATCACCGCTGCGCCGGCAGCGCGGCCTATATCAAGCTGGCCAGCGAGGTGCTGCGCCGCAAGGGCGTGGCCAATGCGGCCTAACACCGAACAGTGAAAAATCAGGAAAAATTTACCGTGACCCAACCAGCCAAGAGCACTCAGAGGGGACTGGGGCGGGGCCTTTCGGCCCTGCTCGGCGACGATTTGCCGGTGGGCGCCTCGCCGGACACCGGCGGCCGACTCGCGAAACAGGTGCCGGTCGAGGCCCTACGGCCCAACCAATTCCAGCCCCGTCATTATTTCGACGATACCAGGATCACTGAGCTGGTGGAGTCGGTGGCCGAGCACGGGGTGTTGCAGCCGTTGATCGTGCGTCAACGGGGCGACAATCCGGGCGATTTCGAAATCATCGCCGGTGAGCGCCGATGGCGCGCCGCCCAGCGCGCCGGTCTTCACCAGGTGCCGGTGGTCGTCAAGGAATTCACGGACGCCGAGGCGCTTGAGGTCGCACTGATCGAGAACATCCAGCGTCAGGACCTGACCCCGATCGAGGAAGCGGCGGGTTACCGCCAGCTCATGGACGAGTTCGGTCACAACCAGGAGCGTTTGGGCGAAGTGGTCGGCAAGAGCCGCAGCCACGTCGCCAATATGCTGCGCCTGCTGTCGCTGCCCGAGAAAATACAGGACATGGTCAATGCGGGAACGCTTTCGATGGGGCACGCCAGGGCCCTGATCAAGGCGGCGGATCCGGTTGGCCTGGCCCGGCAAATCGTGGAACACGGCCTCAATGTGCGTCAGGCGGAAAAATTGGCGCAGAGCACCAAAGCCGGCGCCAAATCCCGCCCCCGACGTGCCGAGCCAAAGGACGCCGATACCCTGGCGCTGGAACAGAACCTGAGTAACTCGTTAGGTCTAAAGGTCATGATTGCCGACAAACCCGAAAAAGGCGGCAAGGTGACGATCTCTTATCGTACGCTCGAACAGCTTGACGAAGTCTGCCGCCGGCTGTCGCTCGGGGCCGCCGACAACTGACCGGCACTACGTTTTCACGTTTGTTTTCAATGCGTTAGCGCCGCGCGGCCACGGCCAGAGTCATGAAAGCGCGGGCGCAAATTGTCTCGGCCGGGGCGCCGGTGGTCTTGCAGCCAAGTTCCGCCTCGGTGACGATTTCCAGGGCTCGAACCAGCTTGACGGCGGGCCACCGCCGCGCCAGGGCGCTCAGGCTTTTGGCCTCCCGCTGAAAAGCCGGCGGCTTGAGCTTTTTCAAGGCGGTATCGATGGCCATCCCGCGCTCGGTCAGCCCGGCCAGCAGGTGCAAACGCTGCAGCTTTTTGGCCATGACTCGAAGGACGGCGATCGGACTCTGGCCGGCATGAAAGGTTCGCGCCAGCGCGGTCTCGAGACGGAACAGATCACCGGCCAGTGCGGCTTCCGCCGCCTCGTCAAGGCTCAGCGCCGCCGAATCCCCGACGCATGCGGTGGCGTCGCTCAAGGTGACCCGGCTATCCGCGCCGGGGTCCGGACCTGCCTTATAGAGCGCCAGCTTCTCCAGCTCGCGGCGCGACACCGCGCGATCGCTGCCTAAATGGCTTCGCAAATAATTCCGCGCATCGGGCTCAATGCCCAGACCATGATCCGCCATCACCTCGTTGATCAACGCCTCGAGCGACTGTGACTGGTCGGGATAACAGGGCAACGCGGCTGCGTTCGCGCTCGCCTCGAACAATTTACGAAGTTTAGAACGTGGACTGAGATCCCCGGCGGTTATGACCAGAAACGCCTCGGTTGCCGGCCGGGCCAGATAGTCACCGGCCGTTGCCGCAACGCTGTCGCTCGCCCGCTCGATTCGCACCAGCCGGCGTCCCCCGGTCATCGAAATCGCCGCCGCCTCGTCCGCCAGCCGGCCTCCGTCCTCGGTAATATCCCCCACCGTCAATTCGGCGACCCGAAACGGATCCGTCAGGTCCTCGACCACCAATCGGCCGAGCGCCGCGGCGCGCTCACGGATCAATCCCTCGTCCCGCCCAAAGCACAGCGCCGCGACAATATCGGCGCCGGGCCGGCGAACGAACCGATCCACTTCCCAGGGTTTGATTTTCACGGCCCCATGGTCCCCCGAACCAAAACCGGCGCGCCCTATTCGCCCCCCGCCCCGCCCGGGCGGGTCAAAAACAGCCCCAGCTGCTCGCTGAT
>JBHHWG010000069.1:0-14325 GCA_046756385.1 Sphingomonadales bacterium
TCGAATGAACAACCTCTTGAGACATCACAGCTAGTCCTTGACCCTATTGATTGTTCCCAATCAATAGGGTCGGCGTCCACCAAATCTCCCAAATCTCAGTGAGTCGTTCTCATCGGGATTTGGTATTACAGGCCCAGGACCATTTTGGCCAATACGCCGCGCTGGATTTCGTTGGATCCGCCATAGATGCTCGCGGCCCGGCCGTAAAGATAGGCGCTAACCGCCGGCAGTGCCTCCGACGGGCCAATTTCAGGCTCGTTCCAGCCGGGCAGCAGCGCTTCGGGCATGTAGGGAAGGGCGTCGGGGCCCAGTATCTCGACGAACAACTCGCCGATCGCCTGCTGCAACTCGGTGCCGCGCACCTTCAAAAGCGAGGATTCGACGCCGGGCGGCCGACCCCTGGACCATTCGGAGAGATACCGTAATTCGGTAAATTCGAGCGCCATGACCTCGATTTCCAGCTCGCTCAGCCGGCGGCGCAGATTACTGTCGTCGATCAGCGATTCGCCGCCCGCCCCGGTGTCGCTCGCAAACCGTTTGAGCCGGCGCAGCAGGCGTTTCTTGGAACCCACATCGGCGATATTCGTTCGCTCATGGGCGAGCAGGAATTTGGCGTAGGTCCAGCCCTTGTCCTCTTCCCCGACCAAATTCTCTACAGGGACCTCGACATCGTCGAAAAACACCTGATTCACGTGATGAAGGCCGTCAATCGTGATGATCGGCTCGATTGTGATGCCGGGCGTCGACATGTCGATCAGAAGGAACGATATGCCTTCCTGTTTCCTGGCTCCGCCGCCGGTGCGCACCAGGCAGAAAATCATGTCGGCCCAATGGGCCATGGTGGTCCAGATCTTGGCGCCGTTGCAAACGTAGCGATCGCCCTGACGGACCGCCGACATCTTCAACGACGCCAGATCCGAGCCGGCGTTGGGTTCGGAATAGCCCTGGCACCACCAGCAATTACTGGCCAGAATGTCCGGAAGATATTTTTTCTTCTGCTCGTCGGTGCCGAACGTGTAAATGACCGGCCCAACCATATTGACGCCGAAGGGAATGACCGCCGGGGCATTGCCCAGCGCCATTTCCATTTGGAAGATATATTGCTGGGCCGGCGACCATCCGGTTCCCCCATGGACAGTCGGCCAGGCCGGGGCGATCCAGCCGCGTTCATGCAGAATTTTCTGCCAGACGACATAATCGCCCTTTTCCAACGGCAGTCCGAGTTCGACCTTGCGGCCGATACTGGCAGGCAATTCGGTCGTGACGAAATCGCGAACTTCCCGTTGGAATGCGCGTTCGGCTTCCGTGAAGTCAAGGTCCACGGCTGCATCCCCCCGACACTGGTCTTAGCCGCGCATGGCGTTCGCGAACTGCATGGCCACGCCCATATTGCCCTCAAGCTTGAGCTTGCCGGTCATGAAGGCCATTTGCGCGTCCAGGGACCCCTCAAGGATTTGCATATAGTCGTCGATGTCCACCTTAATAGTGACGTCCGACGGGTCGTCATCGTTTGAAATCACGTTTGGGGTTGCGGTTCCATCGATAAAGATGATGCCGTCATCGCCGAAATCGATTTTCATCGTGTTCGGAATGCCACAGCTTTCGCCAATTTTGTCCCTGACCAGTTGAGTGGCCTCTTGAAGGCTCATGGTTTGCTCCTGCTTGTTTTTCACCACACCGGCGCGCCCCGCGGATTTTTGTGGGACGGCGGTTGTGGGGCTTATAGTATCTTGGGGACCGGAACTGGTACACAGCAAAATGAACAGGAAGCGCTGCGATGAAACTTTATGAAACACAAGGGGTGCCGAACTGCCGGCGGGTGACGATCTATCTCGATGAAAAAGGACTGACCGTGCCCCGCGTGCCCGTGGACCTGATGAGCGGTGAACAGTTCAAGCCTGAATTCAAGCGCATGAATCCGGCCGGAAAGGTTCCGGTTCTGGAACTCGATGACGGCAGTTTCCTCGCGGAATCCCTGGCCATCGTCGAATATCTTGAGGAACTCAATCCTGAGCCGCCGATGATTGGCGCAACCCCCGAGGCACGCGCGCGGGTACGGGCTCTTGAGCGTCAGATTGAACTCGGTATTTTCATGATGGCCGGTATTACGTTCCAGAATACGGCGCCCTTTTTCGCCGAACGGTTCCATCAGTCCCGGGACACCGTTGTGTATGCGGGCAAAATCCACGCCGCCTCGTGCCGTCAGTTCGACAGGATCATCGGCGACAAGCCGTTTGTGGCAGGCGATGCCCCGACAATTGCCGATTGCACCCTGGCCGCCGCGATCGAGTTCGGATTCCGGTCTGATCTGAAGCCCGAACCGGAACTCGCCAATCTCGCCCGCTGGTGGGCGGCGTTCCAGGAACGGCCGAGCATGCGGTAACAGCGCCTAAATGCTGAAGTCGGGCTCTTCGGGCGCCAGCGCGGCTTCACCATATTTGATGGTCGGGCCATCGGCGCGGATGCGCTCGCGCGCCGAGATCGGGGTGCTTTTACCGGCGATTTCGGCGGCGTAAGCCCCGATGACCCGCGAATCGGCCGTCGCCTCGTCCAGCGGGGCCTCGGTCTCATCCGCCGGAAAAACCGTTGCGGCATGAATGTCCGGGGTCCAGGCCGATGGGCCATCGCCACTGATCAGGTAAACGATCGTGCCCTCGCGAAGAAGGTTTGCGGTAATCACCTTGAAAGTATCGACGCTATCACTCATTGCATGCTCCATAATGCCCAAAACTCGGCGGGCCCAAGTGTAGCACGATTCGCTGCCCGGGCGAGCGCGACTGGCGGCGAAGGCAGTATTGTTGTGAGGCCGCGTTCAGATAACCAGGCCGGAAATCATTCGAATTGAAGTGAGCGCCAGAAACAGCGCGAACACCCGGTGCAGCAGCGCGGCGTCTATTGTATGCGCCAGACGGGCGCCCAGCGGGGTTGATAAGGCCGTGGTCGGCACAATCAGCGCCGCGGCGATCAGGTTGACATATCCAATGCTGGCGGGCGGCAGGCCGGGAACGTCCCAGCCGGCAACGATAAAGCCCGCCGCGCCCGGAATGCTGATCACGATTCCAAGCGCCGCCGCCGTTCCGACGGCCTTTCGGATGGGATAGTTGAACAGCGTCAGAATTGGAACGCTCAAGGTGCCGCCGCCGATGCCCATCAAAGTCGAAACGCCACCGACCAGGCCGGCGACAAGCACCGTTGTCGCGCGACCGGGCAGGGCGTCGGCCAGGTGAAATCCGTTGCGGGCCAGGAACATGTTTGCGGCCACGACAAGGGCGATCGCGGCGAATATCATGGTTAGCGTCTGGCCACCCAGCGGCGCCGCGAGCAGGGCTCCGATTATGACGCCAAGGGTCACCGCCGGTCCCCACGATCTGAGCAAGGCGAAGTCGACCGCGCCGCGACGAAAATGAGCGGTCGCCGAAACGATCGACGTCGGAATGATGATGGCCAGCGAGGTGCCGACAGCCAGATGCATGCGCACCGCGTCGTCAATTCCGAACCACGGCAGGATATGGTAAAGCACGGGTACGATGACGATCCCGCCGCCAACGCCCAACATCCCGGCGACGACGCCGGTCAGGGCCCCGGTCAACATCAGCGAAAGCCCGAGAAGGGCAAATGTTGGTGGATCGAAGTGCAAAACCCGGCCCGTGGCTCCAGTAGTGCAAATGCTTTGTGTGTCGCCGCAAGGGGCGTATCCTAACGGTCGGGCTTCGTCGGGGAAACCCCTTATGCCCGTCAACAAGCCTCCCTTTATGCGCACATATCAAAGGAGACGTCACCATGCGCATTGGAATATTGACAGGCGGCGGCGACGTGCCGGGGCTCAATCCCTGTATCAAGGCGGTGGTCACTCAGGCGTCTGAATTCGGCTGGGAAGTCTTCGGCTTTCGCCGTGGCTGGGCCGGTCCGCTCAATTACAATCCCGACGATGCCGCCGAAGACGCGGACCGCCGGGTGTTTCCGCTCAGCCCTGAGAGCGTGCGCACGATCGGGCGCACGGGGGGCACGGTTCTGCACACGTCGCGCACCAATCCGGGAAGGGTCCGACGCGACGATGTCCCCGCCTTTCTGAAGGGACGGATGCCCGATGGTGAAAACGGGACGGTCGATTGCACCAAACATGTGCTCACTGTGCTTGATCATCTGGGTATTGACGCGCTGATCCCGATCGGCGGCGACGATACCTTGTCCTACGCCGCGCACCTGCATCGTCAGGGTGTGCCGGTCATGGCGGTTCCCAAGACCATGGACAATGATGTTTTCGGGACCGACTACTGCATCGGGTTTTCGACCGCGGTCAGCCGAAGCGTCGAATATATCAATGCGCTGCGCACCCCCACCGGCAGTCACGAGCGCATCGCGGTTATCGAGCTTTTCGGACGCAATAGCGGCGAGACCGCGCTCATATCCGGTTATCTGGCGGATGCCGACCGGGTGCTGATCAGCGAGGTGCCGTTCGACCTCGATGTGCTGGCCGAACTGGTGACCGAAGACCGCGGCAAGAACCCCAGCAGCTATGCGATCGTGGTGATTTCCGAAGGCGCCAGCTTGATCGGGGACGAAGTCATGGAACGGGGCGAGGCGGACGCCTACGGTCATCGCAAGCTGGGAGGCATCGGCCCTGTCGTCGGGGAGCGGCTTAAAACCAAAACCGGCCTGGGGATCGTCAGTCAGCCGCTTGCTTACCTGATGCGTTCCGGACCGCCCGATTCGCTTGATCAAATGGTCGCCAATTCCTATGGGTCGATGGCGGTGCAACTTTTGGCCCAGGGAAAAACCGGGAGCATGATGGCGCTGCGAGACGGCAACTATACCACTGTCCCCGTCGAGACCTGTATTCAAGGCGTAAAGCGGGTGGACGTGGACGAGCTTTATGATGTCGGCGCCTACCGTCCCAAGGTTCGTCAAGTGTTCGATAAGCCCATGTTCCTATATTGATCTTCCCGCAATCGGCGGGTCTGGAATTCCTTGAAAACAGGTTGTGTATTCGGGTGATCGTGATAAGTTCCCGCGCGCATCCGCCGATGTTCGCAAACCAGATATGGGTGCGCACCCTGGTTCCCATGGCGGATTGCGCCCGAACAGGCAAGGTCTTCGGGGCGAGCGCAATTTGAGGAGAATTCAACATGCTGATTGGTGTTCCCAAGGAAATAAAAACCCACGAATACCGTGTCGGTATGACGCCGAACAGCGTACGCGAGGCGGTGTGCCACGGCCATCAGGTGTTGGTACAGGCCAACGCCGGTCTGGAAATAGATTTGAGCGATCAGGACTATGTCGCGGCGGGCGCCGAGATCGTTGACACACCCGAGGAAATCTTTGCGCGGGCGGAACTTGTCATCAAGGTCAAGGAGCCACAGCTCGGCGAGTGCAAAATGCTGCGCGAGGGTCAGGTGCTGTTTACTTATCTCCATCTGGCGCCCGATCCCAGGCAGGCGCGGGCGCTGATGGATTCCGGCTGCGTGGCCATCGCCTATGAGACTGTGACTGACCGGTTCGGCGGATTGCCGCTGCTTGCTCCGATGAGCGAGGTCGCGGGCCGCATGGCGATCCAGGCCGGCGCCCATTGCCTGGAAATGGAGCAGGGCGGGCGAGGCCAGCTTTTGGGCGGCGTTCCGGGCGTGCCGGTCGGCAAGGTGCTTATCCTCGGCGGGGGGGTCGTCGGCACCAACGCGGCCAGGATGGCGATGGGGCTCGAAGCTCACGTGACCGTGCTCGATAACTCGGTCCACCGGCTGCAAGAGCTGGACATGCAGTTCGGGCCGACGCTGAACACTATCTTCTCAACCGTCTCCACCATCGAGGAGCATGTCCTGCAAGCCGATCTCGTGGTCGGTGCGGTTCTGGTGCCCGGCGCCGAGGCGCCCCGGCTGATTAGCGAAGACATGGTTAAATCAATGAAGCGGAGATCGGTACTGGTCGACGTCGCCATCGATCAAGGCGGCTGCGTCGCGACCGCGCGCCCGACCACCCACGCCGACCCGATTTACATCAAGCATGACGTGGTTCACTATTGCGTGGCTAATATGCCGGGCGCGGTGGCGCGGACGTCGACCTTCGCCCTGAACAATGCCACGCTGCCATTCATTCTGGCACTCGCCGACAAAGGCCATCATAAGGCCCTGGTCGACGATGTGCATTTGCGCAATGGCCTGAACGTGCATATGGGCGAGCTGACTTTTGAAGCAGTGGCCGAGGCGATCGGCGCCGGCTACGTTGCCGCTGATCAGGTGCTGGGCCTCTCTTGAGGCCTAGCCGTGATGTCGAGTAACCGAGGCCAGGGCTGACGCAATGATCGGTTGATCCTTGGAAAAAGCGGCGCAATCCGGTTAAGGTATAATAAAATTATTCGCCTTACCGTCGCTGTTGCCTCACGAAGGGGTGCTTCATAAGCCGCTAAGTCCATGGAAACTCTCAAAAATATAGCCATCGTTCTGTCCTACGCCATTATTGGCGTGGCTGTAGTTCTGCTGCTGCCGGCTCTTTTCGGGGTCGATCGGCTGATTGCGATTATTTCCGGCTTCGTGGCGTTCATCAGTGCCGCGCAATTGCATGGCGTCTACAGCCGCCGACTGGAGCGCGCGGATATCGAAAACGAATTGTTCGAACTCCATCAGGATCATGAGCAGACGATCCGCGAGCTTAATACCGTGCGTGCCAATCTTGCCGAGATTTCAGATAAAGTTGAGTTTCGCCATGACGTCCATTCGGAAAAAATTATCGCCGAGATGAAGGTCCTCGAGGGCCTGCTGGCACAAGTCGCGTCAAAATCGAAACGCCGGACGATGCGGGCGGCCAGCGTCGACATGCCCGATGCCGACGCGTTTGACGATGTGGAGATCCTGTCAATCATGCAGGAGGCGTTGCGGGACAATCGGGTGGATTTGTATTTGCAGCCGATCGTCAGTTTGCCGCAGCGTAGAATGAGGCATTATGAGGCCTTTTCCCGGGTCCGGAACGAGGACGGGAATGTCATTTATCCACGCCAATTCCTGTCCGTCACCGAAGGCGCCGGATTGGTCGGGGCGCTGGACAATCTTCTGCTGTTTCGCTGCATTCAGGTGATTCGCCAGCTACGCAACCGACGCGCCAATTTCCGCTTTTTCTGTAATATCTCGGCGGAATCCTTGCGCGACCAGGATTTCTTTCCCCAGTTTCTTGATTTTATGCGCGAGAACCAGGATATGGCCGGGCGTCTGGTGTTCGAATTTCCGCAGGCTGACATTGATGATATGGACGACGATTTTGGGGCCGGTCTTGAGGCGTTGGGACAACTCGGCTACCAGTTCTCCGTCGATCACGTGGAGCACCTGCGGCTGGATTTGAAGGATTTGGCGGCCAAGAATTTCAAATTCGTCAAGATCCCGGCAAAAATATTTACCGCCGGGATCGGGGACATTCATTCGGGCGATTTGAAGGAAGCGCTGAACCGTTATTCGATCGACCTCATCGTCGAATATATCGAGGATGAGCAAATGCTGGTCGACGTGCTTGATTCCAATGTTGATTTTGGTCAGGGATATCTTTTTGGCGAGCCGAGGCCGAGCCAGGCCGAAGCCAGGACGACCGGGGAAATTGGCGGATGACACCGTGATTCCCGAAACCCCGAATCGCCCTCCCTTGACCGCTCTACTTCCGGAAACCCCAATCAGCCCTTTGGTCTTCCGTGTGTGCCAACGGCCAGACCCTAATCGAATAGCGCGTCTATTTCGTCCTGGCTGGCACCCTGGTCTGGTTCTTCCGGTCCCGCGGGGTCCGGTGCCGGCTTTGTCGCAGCTTTATCGGCGCTGTTTGATGTTGACGGCGGGCTTTCACTGTTAGCGGTTGCAGCCCCGTTGTTCGATTGGGCGGGTTCTCCTGGAGCCGCGCCTCCCAAAATCGAGTCGATCTCGTCCTGATCCATGCCTTCGCCGGCCAGAGCCGGGCCCGCCAACGCCACGTCCCCATCCATTTTTTCCGGGGGCGGTGTTGTATCTTCTTCCGATTCTTCAATCTCAAAAAGATCCTTGAGCTGGGCAAGCCGATTTTCGACATGCTCAAGGGTATCCACCACCTTGCTGATCCTTTGACCGGTAATATCCTGGAACGAGCAGGCCTCGAAAATTCGCATACATGCGTCTTCGACGACCTCGTTGCCCGGGCACGCGGTCATGATTTCCTCGGCCGCCTCCATGATGTTATTGGTGGCGCCTTCGGTTGCCTTGACGATCGCATCCAGTTCCTGCCCGGCCCTGGGGATCCGAACTTTTTCGAGATCCTTGGGAGCCAGCAGCGCGATCTCCAGCCGGGCATTCTTCAGATAGTCGGTCAGTTCCTTGAAGCCCCGGTAAATCCTGGTGTCGATCGATCGGAAATAGGCCTCCATGGTGCCGATCATGATTTCGGTCACCGATGCGATTTCAGCCAGGCCGACATGCTTTTTGTCCCTGCTTCGCAGGTGATCCACCAGGTCCTTGATTTTCTCCGGCAGATCTTCCCGGATCATGAGAATTCTCCAATCACGGACTGCATCTTGCCCTTAAGAGTCGCTGCGTTGAAGGGTTTGACAATGTAGTTATTGACACCCGCCTTCTTGGCCGCGATCACGTTGTCGGTCTTCGACTCCGCGGTGACCATAATGAAGGGAAGGTCCTTTAACTGTGTATCCGCCCGAATTTCCTTGAGAAGCTCGTAGCCGGTCATCGGGGCCATGTTCCAGTCTGAGATCACAAGGCCATAGTTCTTGGATCGCATCTTGGCGAGAGCCGCCGCACCGTCGGTCGCTTCATCTACATTGTTGAAGCCAAGCTGTTTCAACAGGTTCCGAATGATTCGGAGCATAGTTTTGTAGTCATCGACGACCAGAACGCCCATCGTCTTGTCTACAGCCATTTCGTCCCTCGGTTTAAAGATTAATTGATCTGGTTTTCAAAAAGAATACTGCCGCACGACACTGCGCGAGCCGCGCGGCTCTGTCAAGGTAGAGGGTGTAAGCTAAAAAAACGGTTAACGCCGTTTGATTTAAAGACTGCCCGTACAATCCTCGCGAAGCACGCATCCCGGCTGTGCGCGGACCAGACATTCTTGTATGCCGACTTGTATTCTGGACCACACATGTTTAGCGCTTGATTGGCTGGCGGTCCTCGGCATAATCGGCGACCAAACTGGTTACAATATGTTTGATTTGCCCCACTAGAGCCGAACATGCGAATTTTCCGACATTACCGTGATGTGCCCGATGATTGCCGTGGCGGTGTCATTACATTGGGAAATTTCGACGGTTTTCATCGCGGCCATCAAGCGGTTTTGGGCGAGGCCGCGGCAATCGCCGCGAGGCGCGAGATACCGTTGGCGGTATTGACGACCGAGCCCCACCCGCGCGATTTTTTCACACCGTCCAGGGAGCCGTTCCGCCTGACGCCCTTTCGGCCCAAGGCCCATTGCTTCGAGACGTTCGGGGTCGATTATCTTTATGTCTTGCCGTTTGATCGTGAGCTTGCCGCGATGCCGGCGCAGGATTTCGTGCTCGATGTGTTGCTCGGGGCGCTTGGCGCGGCTGAGATCGTGGTCGGCTATGACTATCGGTTCGGCATCAAACGCGGTGGCGGGCCTGAGGTTTTGCGCTGGATGGGGGAAATGGAAGGCTTCGGGGTCACGGTGACGGGCCCGGTCGGTGAAAACGGAGATATTTTTTCCTCAACCCTGATCCGAGACCATCTGAGGTCGGGACGGCCAAGGCGGGCCGCCGATCTGCTCGCCCACTGGTGGGCGATCGAGGGGCGGGTATCGGAGGGCGATCGCCGGGGGCGCACAATCGGATTTGCCACCGCGAACCTCGTGCCGGAGGAGTATTTGCAGCCCAAACTGGGGGTGTATGCGGTTCGCGCGACCGTTCTGGACGGGCCCCATGCCGGCTGTTATGAAGGCGTCGCCAATTTCGGCCGGCGCCCCACATTTGCCAAATTCGGTGATGACAGAGCTGTGCTTGAAGTCCATCTGTTCGATTTTTCGGGTGATATCTACGGGGCGCATATCAAGGTTGATTTTGTCGATTTCATCCGGCCGGAACGCAAATTCGACGGGCTCGACAGCTTGAAAGATCAGATCGGCAAGGACTGCGCGGATGCTCGCGAAATATTGGCCCAACCCGACAATGCCGCCGATCACTTTCCAGTTATAATGCGCACCGCCCGCCAGACTTGAGTGATGCGGCCAAATCGACGCTCGACATTCGCCCACGGGCCTTGTTAAAAGGTCGCAATTGTGCGCCAATTGCCGCCTTGGTCGTCCGTTCGATCAAATTGACGGCCGGGCCCGTTTACCGCGAGTAACCTTGTAATGGCCGAGGATTACAAATCCACGCTGTTTCTGCCCCGTACCGACTTCGCCATGAAGGCGCGTCTGCCCGAGCGCGAGCCCGAAATGCTCAAGCGGTGGGACGGGCTCGACCTCTATCATCGTTTGCGGGCGCAAAGCCAGGGCCGTGAGAAATTCATTCTCCATGACGGGCCGCCCTATGCCAACGGGCATATCCATATCGGCACCGCGCTCAACAAGATGCTCAAGGACATCGTTGTCCGGTCCCAGCAGATGATGGGCAAGGACGCGGCCTATGTGCCGGGCTGGGATTGCCACGGCCTGCCCATCGAGTGGAAGATCGAGGAGCAATACCGCAAGGCCGGCAGGAACAAGGATGAGGTCCCGGTCAATGAATTCCGGCAGGAGTGCCGCGACTTCGCAAAAGGCTGGATCGACGTTCAGAAAAAGGAATTCCGCCGCCTCGGTGTCGAAGGCGATTGGGACGATCCCTATACCACAATGGCTTTTCCGGCCGAGGCCCGGATTGTCGAGGAACTGCTGAAGTTCCTGATGAACGGCATGTTGTACAAGGGCTCCAAGGCCGTGATGTGGTCGGTGGTCGAGAAGACCGCGCTGGCCGAGGCCGAAGTCGAATATCACGACCATACCTCGACCACGATCGATGTCGCCTTCCCGGTGCGGGCCACGCCCCATGTCGAGCTGGAGGACGCGGGCTTCGTGATCTGGACCACGACGCCATGGACGATGCCGGGAAATCGCGCCATCGCCTATGGCGAGGAGCTGGAATATATATTGTTCGAGGCCGAGTCCGTTGGCGATCAAAGCCTGGTGGAGCCGGGCCGGCGTCTGGTGGTGGCGGCCGAACTCCTTGATGAGTTCGCCACCCGTGCCGGGATCACTGAACACAAGATTTTGGCCCACTATAAAGGCGTCGACTTCGAGGGCACCTCGTGCAGCCACCCGTGGGCCGGGCGAGGCTACGATTTCGGCGTGCCGTTGATCCCCGGTTATCACGTGACCCTGGAGGCGGGTACCGGCCTGGTGCATACCGCGCCCGGTCACGGCGCCGAGGATTTCGAGATCGGAACCGCCGCCGGGCTGGAGGTGCCGTTTACCGTCGATGAAGGCGGCATGTTCCATGACCATGTGCCGCTGGTTGCCGGACTGCACGTCTACAAGGCCCACAGTCCTGTGTGCGAGCTTTTAAAAGAGGCGGGCGCTTTGCTGTCTCAGGGCCGTTTGGTCCACAGCTATCCCCATTCCTGGCGTTCCAAGGCGCCGCTGATTTTCCGCAACGCGCCGCAATGGTTCATCAGCATGGAGAACGGCGGTTTGCGGGAAACCGCCCTTAACGCAATCGATCAGGTTCGGTGGGTGCCGGAAGGCGGGCGCAACCGCATCCGCGCCATGGTCGAGAGCCGGCCCGACTGGGTGATTTCCCGTCAGCGCGCCTGGGGCGTGCCGATTACCGTTTTCGTTAACCGCAAGACCGGCGAAACCTTGCGCGATGAAGAGGTAAACCGGCGGATTGTCGAGGCCGTGCGCGAACAGGGCGCTGACGTCTGGTTCTCGGCCGAACCGAAGCACTTCCTGGGCGACGATTATGATGCCGGGGAGTGGGAAGCGGTCACCGATATCCTCGATGTGTGGTTTGATTCCGGCTCGACCCACGCGTTCGTGCTGGAAGATCGGGAAGGTCTCGGGTCACCGGCCTCGCTTTACTGCGAAGGGTCGGACCAACACCGGGGGTGGTTCCAGTCCTCGCTGCTCGAGTCATGCGGCACCCGCGGCCGGGCCCCCTATGACGCGGTGCTGACCCACGGTTTCGTCATGGACGGCGACGGGCGCAAGATGTCCAAATCCCTGGGCAACGTGGTCGCGCCGCAGAAAATAATCGACCAGTATGGCGCCGACATTCTGCGCTTGTGGGTGGTGGCGTCGGACTATTCCGATGATCTTCGCATCGGCCAGGAAATCATCAAAAGCCAGGTCGACGCCTATCGCAAGCTTCGCAACACCTTGCGGTTCCTGCTCGGCAATCTGGCCGGGTTCGACGAATCCGAGCGGCTTGCGGTCGCCGAAATGCCCGAGCTTGAGCGCTGGGTGCTGCACCGGCTGGCCGAGCTCGACCGGCTGATGCGCGAAGCGTGCGCTAACTTCGATTTCCACCGCATGTATTCGGCGCTTTATAATTTCTGCATCATCGATCTGTCGGCGTTCTATTTTGATATCCGAAAGGACGCGTTGTACTGCGATGCCGTCACCAGCCTGCGCCGCCGCGCGGCGCGCACCGTGCTCGATCAGGTTTTTTCCTGTTTGACCGCCTGGCTGGCGCCGATCCTGTGCTTTACCGCCGAGGAAGCCTGGCTGACCCGTTTCCCGGATGACGACGACAGCGTCCATCTGCGCGACTTCCCCGAAGTTCCGGCCGATTGGCGGGACGATGCCCTGGGCGAAAAATGGCGGAAAATCCGCAGGCTGCGGCGTGTGGTGACGGGCGCGCTGGAGCTTGAGCGCCGGGACAAACGGATCGGCTCCAGCCTACAGGCCGAACCGATGATTTATGTCGAGGAT
Organism: Sphingomonadales bacterium; assembly: GCA_046756385.1. Lineage (GTDB taxonomy): Bacteria > Pseudomonadota > Alphaproteobacteria > CAZZKF01 > CAZZKF01 > JBHHWG01. The sequence goes on from JBHHWG010000069.1 coordinate 12,874, forward strand.
GCGGCCGACATTGCAGCGCTGGACGGAGTCGACCTGGCCGAAATGGCCATCACCTCGGGTGCCCGGCTCAGCCAGGGCCAAGCCCCCAATGGGGCGTTCCGGCTGGAGGATGTTCCGGGAATCGGCGTCGTCAGTGGGTTGGCCGAAGGCGGCAAATGCCAGCGTTGCTGGCGGCTGATGCCTGAAGTCGGGTCCAGTCCGGAAACGCAAGAAGTCTGCGGTCGCTGTGCGGAGGCGGTGAGCCAGCATGTCGAAATCCAGACGCAAGGAGAGGCGTAAGAAGATGTTCCGTCTTGGCGTTGGCATCGCAACTGTCGTGCTTGCTCTGGATCGTTTGTCCAAGTGGTGGCTGATCAATGCGCTCGGCGTTACCGTAAATGACGAGATCGCTTTCGGCGATTTTTTCAGCCTGGTTCTGGTCTGGAACCGCGGCGTCAGCTTCGGGATGTTCAACGGATCGGGCGAGTTTGGCCGCTGGGCGCTGACGATCGTCGCTCTCGGTATCGTGGCGGTGTTGGCGGTGTGGCTCTATCGCGCGGCCGACCGGATGATCGCGGTCGCCCTGGGTCTTGTCATCGGCGGCGCGATCGGTAACATCTACGACCGGTTGGCGTTCGGTGCGGTGGCGGATTTTCTCGACTTGCACTATAAGGGGTTCCACTGGCCGGCTTTCAACATAGCGGACAGTGCGATTTCGATCGGGGTCGTTCTCATGTTATGGGATGCCCTGTTCCGGAAAAAAGGGACATAAAGTGAAGAGGTTGACGATGGCGGCACGACAGACTCAGGTTTTCAGCGAGCCGGCGAGGCTCGTCAAAACTTTGGCGGTGGTGATGGTGGCGGCGCTGGCGCTCGGCGGCTGTTCCCGATTCTCCGATTCCCTCGGAATGTCGAAGCGGTCGCCCGACGAGTTCGCAGTCGTTTCCAAGGCGCCGTTGGTGGTGCCGCCGGAATTCAATCTGCGGCCGCCCGATCCGACCAAGCATTACGCGGCTGACGTCGATTCCGAGGCGGTTGCGTTCAAGGCGCTGTTCCCGGAGGGCTCGACCCTGCCCAAGCCCTCACAAGGCGAGCGCGCGCTGATCGCGTTGACCGGCGCCGGTTCGGTGGACCCGGATGTGCGCCATAGCCTGAACCAGAACTCAAATCCGGCCGTGCGCAAGGGTGCGTTCACGCGGGAAATCCTTTATGGCGAAGCCAAGGGCGGCAACGACGCGCCTTCGATCGAGCGCCGCCAGCCGACGGCGGTCGATGAATAGCGATATCCCGCCAGCAGCTTGACCCGGGACCGACCGATGCATTTGAATGGCGCGGGGGGGCGCGGTGCAATCAACGGACTGTTTCTTGGGATAGCCGTTCTTATCGGCTTGACGCTGTTTGTTCCCGCGACCGGACAGGCGGCTGATTTCCGGGCCCGGACTTTTACGCTCGACAACGGGCTCCAGGTTGCGG
>JBHHWG010000070.1:0-14092 GCA_046756385.1 Sphingomonadales bacterium
TAATGAACATAATTCTCCCGATGCTCGAAATTTATTTTCTGTAGCATAATCGTCTGATGTACCATTAACATGCAGAAACCACACAGAGCTCGTAGTCTGGTTGAACGGTACCCGGTCAAGGATCGGCGTCGCAACGGAGAAGCGGAGATGGCGAACGGTTTCCGGCGATATTTCTTCGCGGTCGCGGCCATGGCCACGCCGGTGATCCTGGCGGGCGCTGCTTATTTGGCGGTTGGCCACCGGGAGCGCCCGAGCGGATCGCCGCAACCGCCACCGGAAATAGCACTGAGCGCGCCGGAACTGATGGCCGCCCGCTGCGGATCCTGCCATCGGCGCAAGGAGGACGGCGGCTTCGAACGAATCGACGGGATTCGCAAGACGCCCGAAGGCTGGAGCATGACGCTGACGCGCATGACCTTGTGGCACGGTGTGAAGTTTAGCGATGATGAGCGCCGCACCATGGTCAAATATCTGTCCAACCGGCTCGGCCTGACGCCCGCGGAAGCCGCGCCCTATCGCTATGCGCTGGAGCAGGACTACAACCGGGTCGAGGAAATCGCCGACGGCGAAATCGGCGTCTTCTGCGCCCGCTGCCACAGCTATGCCCGCATCGCGTTGCAGCGTCGGGACGAGGATGAATGGCGCAAGCTCTCTCACACCCACATGGGCCAGTATCCAAGCATGGAACATCAGGAAAAGGCCCGCAATGAGGAGCATTACTGGCGCATCCTTCGCGACCGGATCCCGATTCGGCTCGACGTTCTCTACCCGTTCGACGCCGGGGCCTGGTCGCGCTGGGTCGAGAGGCCCAAGAACACCGCCGCCGGGAGCTGGCGCATCACCGGCGGGCAACCGGGCGTCGGTCGCTATACCGGGACCGCTGAAATAACGGCGATCGGCGACGACGAATACTCAGTGACCTATTCGCTGCTTTACGCGGACGGCCGACAGGCCGCGGGAGAAGGCCGGGCGATCCTTTACACCGGATACGAATGGCGCGGATCGTCCACACTGGGCGATGTCGAGGTAAGGGAAGTGTTCGCCTTGTCCGAGAATGGCGACAGCCTTAAAGGCCGCTGGTTTCTCGACCAGGCCGAGGAGCGTGGCGCACGCTTTTACGCCGTTCGGATCACCGACGGCGGGTCGCGGGTCGTCGCGGTGGAGCCTCCCTATCTCAAGGCCGGATCACAGGCGGCGATAAGCATCCACGGCTTCGGCCTTTCGGGGGACGTCGACCTTGGCCCGGATGTCGAAATCGTCGAGGTCGCGGCCCGGTCCGACGAAACGGTGACCGTGATCGCCAGGGCCGCCGAAAATTCATACGACGGCAACCGCCTGATTTATGTGGGCGATATCGCCGCCGAGGCCATGTTTTCGGTTTACCGGTCCGTCGACGCTATTCGCGTCGAGCCCGGCATGGCGATCGCCCGGGTCGGGGACGGCGGCGGCAGCTTGCGCAAAATAGCGGCCCAGTTCAACGCCATCGCCTATTTAAACGGCATGGACGGCAAGCCGGGCACCGACGATGACATTCGGCTCGGCAGCGTGCCAGCTCAGTGGTCGGTCGAAAATTTCGACGAGACCGCCAGCTCTGGACACGATGCCGAATTCGCCGGCACGATTGACGGCGACGGTCTGTTTATCCCCGGCGATGCCGGCATCAATCCGGCGCGCGCGGCCTACGGGCGGGCCACCAACAATGTCGGTAATCTCGCGGTGATCGCACATGTTAGCGACGGTGAACGGACGTTGAGCGGCAAGGGCCGCCTTATCGTGACGGTGCAAAGGTGGGTTACGCCGCCGATCCGGTAAAAGGCCGGTATTCGAAGATTCCGGAGGAGACCGAGATGAAGCATCTCAAACCACTAAACCAAAAAGCCAGGCTCGTCGAAAAGGCGGCCAAGGATGGAAACGCGCAAGAGGTCCATGCGATGCAAACGGTTGCGGGTTGCTCGGCCACGCTTGATCCGGGCTGGGAGGTCGATCCGTTCGGCGGCGTGGCGTCCCTGTGCCAACCCATGGAAGCCGACCTTTACGGCTGCTCCGACCCTTGCTGGTGGCCGGCTCAGGTTCCGGACACCATCAACACCTATCCCGACTGGGACAAGGACGCGGCTTCGGCGCAAAACGACTGGCGGCAGTTACAGTCTGTATTCCCCAAGAAGTGAACAGAAGTGCCAGAGACAGCCGGAGGATGAAAATGGTGACGAGATTCATGGTGTGGCTTACCGCGCTCATGGGCCTTTGCGCCCCGGTCAGCGCCAAGGATTATCTGGTGACCGCCAGCCATCCCAACAGCCTTCATCTGATCGATGTCAAGGCCCGCACCGTGGTCCGCTCGATGCCGATACCGGGCGACGGCGCGCCGGTGACCATTTCAACCACGCCAACCGGCAAGGTCGCTTATGTGCTCACCAACCACCTGGAGAGCGTCGCCGGTATTGATCTTGAGACTGGCGAGCAAGTATTCCGCGCCGACTTTTCCGAAGACGACACTCGGATCAAATCAATCTCGGCGATGACCGTGGGCGGCGACGGCCGGGAGCTTTTTGTATTTCAGTCTCCGGTCAGGCTCTCGCCCTCCGAATATCAGGTGATGGATACCCGGATCGCGGTTTACGACACCTCGGCCGGCGTCGATGCCAAGCCGGTGCGCAGCTTCCCCGCGCCGCGCGGCATCATGCAGCTTCTGTCGTCACCCGACGGAGCGACGCTCTATGCCTTCGGCTTCGATATCCACACCCTCGACGCCCGGACCGGCGAAAGCCTTGCGACCTTCAAGATGCGCGGCTGGGACCGGCCCAATCTGGGCCAGCCCGATATCCTGACCATGTGGACCGCGCCCGATATGTCGGGCATATACGCCGCCGCCTACGCCGCGCCGCGCACCGACATGAACCCCACCGACCCGATGGCCTGGCATTCAGGCTTGATGCTGCTGGATCTGGCGACCGGCGCGATTGAGCTCAGGGACTTCGAGCGCGGCGGCCCGATCACCTTCAGCGCGGTCGTCAACCCGGTGCGGCGCAACGAGGTCTATTCGATTTACCTGATGTTTTCAAAGCTCGATCTTTCGCGCGCAATCGACCTCGACGCCAACCCCACCGACAGCCTGGTGGTCAAACGCCTCGGCGCGCCGCACACCTATTACAACATCAACATCTCGTCTGACGGCGAGGAAATCTATCTCGGCGGCACCATGGACGACATCGCGATCCATGGCACGGCGGAGATGGATGCGCGCGGAACCATCAAACTCCCCGGCGGCGGCGACATGGCGCTCGGTTTCCTTAAAATGGTGAAATGGGGGGATGCCGAATAGGCGGCGTCGGGGGCGGGCATGATCCATCCGGCCGGTCAGGCCTGGACCTAAACAACGTCGTGAGACTCCACATCTAGCCCATCAGGCGCGGCAACAGCAGTGCAATTCCCGGAATGAGCGCCAGCAGGACGAGCAGCAGGAACACGCCGGCGATATAGGGCAGCGCCGCCCTGGCGACCTGGCCGAGCGTGGTTCCGGGCGGGGCCACGCCCATCATCACGAATAACAACAGGCCGAACGGCGGGGTCGCGAGGCTTACTTCCAGGCCCAGCAGAATGACCACGCCGAACCAGACCGGATCAAACCCGAGCGACGCCGCAAGGGGCATGAACACCGGCAGCGTGATCAGCATCATCGACACCTGATCCATAAACATGCCGAAAAACAGCAGCACGCCGAGCATGAAAACCAGCATCAAACCGGCCGACAAATCCAGCCCGGTGGCCCAGGTAATCATCCCTGAGGTCGCGCCCGAGAACGCCAGGATCTGGCTGAAGGTCGACGAGCCGACGATAATCAACAGCACCATGGCGGTGACCCGCAACGCACCCATCACCGATTTCCGCAGTGCGTCCCACGATAGTTGCCGGTACAGGCCGGCCAGCACAACCACCGAAAGAACGCCGAAAGCCGACGCCTCGGTCGGCGTCGCAACGCCCAGGATTATCAGCCCGACGACGCTGAAAATCACCAGCCCCATGGGCAGGATTCGGCGCATCATGATCGATAACTTGGCACGCCACGGCATGTTGTCGACGCTGTAATGGGGCGCGGCGGCGGGATCGATTTTCATCTGCACCGCGATCAGCGCGACGTAAAGCGCGGCCAGGATCAGCCCCGGCACGATGCCCGCGATCAGCAGCGCGCCGATATCGATGCGGGCGATGCTGCCCAGCAGCACGGCAAGCGTCGATGGCGGAATGATCATGGCCAGCCCGCCGATGCCCAGAATCGGCCCGATCGACATATGGCTCTTGTAGCCGCGCCGGGTCATCTCCGGCACCATCAGAGAGCCCAGCATGGCGGTATTGGCGATCGACGAACCGGATAACGTCGCGAACAGGGCGCCGCCGCCGATGGTCAGAAAAGACAGCCTGCCCGGCAGCCGGCCGATGCATTTATCCAGCGCATCGAATACGCCCCTGGCCAACCCGGTGTGGAAAAACAGCTCACCCATCATGATGAACAACGGCACCGGCACCAGCGTGAAAGTGGTGACCGAGGTCGTGGCGTTGGCAATTAGTTGACTGATGCCGCCGACCCCGCCCATGAAGATGAAAACGCCCAGGATGTTGGCAGCCAGAAAAGCAAACGCCACCGGCAGACCCAGCGCCATGAACATTATCACACTGCCGATCAACAGCCCGGCGGCCTGATACCACTCCATCATCACAGGCTGTCCGACATGCCACCGCGACCGCCGGCATAAAGCGTGCCGCGTCCACAAAGCAGGCGGACGAATTCGAGGGTCATCAACCCGAAGCCGCCGCTAATCGACGCGAACAAAAGCCAGCGCGGCATGTCGATGGCGCGGATGTCGATATCGCCGCGCGCGAGGCTTTCTGCGGCCATGCCGAAGGCGAACGACGCCAACAGCAGACACAGGGCGGCGCACAACAGATAAGCGAGGCGTTCGACCCACCGTCTGATCCCGGTGGGGACCAGCAGCAACAGGCTTTCGACCACAATATGGCCCCGGCTGCGAACCAGCCACGGCGCGGCGAACATGGTCGCGAACAACAGGCTGTATTCACCGAGCGCGGTCGTCATCGCCGGCGGCTGCAAGCCTATGGTGCGCACGCCCACATCGAAAACCACCGTGACCACGATGGCCGCCAGCATCAGGCCAGCGACAGTCGCAAGCCCGCCGATCAATGCGCCGTAAATCCGCGACACCCGTTTCATATCGGCGCCGGACCGCCCGGCATGAAATTTGGAGCGCGACGCGAGAGCCAGTCCCGGGTCGCGCTCATGTCCGTTCGTCTCCTTCGCCTAGCGCCGGTAAGCGAACGGCGGCTGGGCCTTGCGCAGGTTCATATACCGGTCGCGAAGCCTGGTCTGGCGCGACGTGAGCTCGATCAGTTCACCGCGAATGAACACGTGCACCGGTCGGCTGTCCAGTTCAAGCGGGTCCCCGGTCCAGACCACGATATCGGCGTCCTTGCCGGTCTCAATCGTGCCATAGCCGCGATCAAGGCCCCAGATTTTGGCGCCATTGACCGTCAATGCCTTCAGCGCCGCGTCCCACGGCAGGCCATAAGCCACCGCAACGCCGGCCAACTGGGTAATCGCGCGGGCATTATGGGTTCCGCCGCCGCTGAATCCACCGGCCTCGGAGCCGATTGCAATGGTCACGCCCGCGGCATGCAGCTTCGCCGCATTCTCCAGGGTCGCCGCCAGACCATCGAACGATTCCGGCAGGTTCTGGGTTGGGCTGAGGATCACCGGGACACCGGCCGCCGCGATCCGGGGGGCGACCCGCCAGCCTTCGGTAGCGCCGATCAGCACGAGCTTGACCGACATCTCCCTGGCGATGGCCAGGACATGGAGAATATCGCTCGACCGATTAACGACAACCGCCAGCGGCTTCTTGCCCTTGACGACCGGGACCAACGCCTCCAGATCGGCGCGCCCGTAAAGATACTCCCGGTGCTCGCCCCGCTCATAGGCCTTGCGATGGGCGTCATAATGGCGGGCTTCCTCAAGCGACTGCTTGAGCCGCGCCAGCGCCGCCGCTCGCGAGCCGCCCGTGTGACGGCTGCCACCCAACGAAGCGAATACCGCAACCGACGGATTGATCACAAGATTTTCGCCATTGCCGAGATGGATCGACGCCCCCTGACCGGCATACATGTCGACACTGGCGGCCGGCGCCACCACAGAGCGGGTAATCCCTTCGATCCTGGAAACCGGAATGACGGTCGAGTCCGGGTTGACGCCATAAAAGACCGAGAACGCCGGGCCCACTTCGTAGTCCTTGAGGCGGTAATCGACGCTTTGGTGGGCGGCACTGATTTCCACCAGGCCCAGCCGGCTGTAAGAGTCGATCAATCCGGGCGTGATCACCTTTCCAGCGGCGTCCACGGTGATGGCGCCGACGGGCACGGCGACATTTGCGCCCACGGCCCTGATCCGTCCGTCTTCAATCAGAACGGTGGCGTTTTCGATGACGCCGGCCGATCCGGCTGTATGAACGGTCGCGCCGGTTAAAGCGGTCACCTCGGCCCGCGCGGTGAAGGCGGAGACGATCGCAAAAGCGGCGCCCAGCGCCGTAATCAAGCGAGATTTCAACATTACCTGACCCCCTCGAAAGTCTGTCCGAGTTCGAAGTCGACAATCGGCTGCCTGGCCGGATCGTGCCGGTCGTACATCACCGCGCCATCGATAAACACCGTTTCCGCCTTGGCGTACACACTAAACGGATCGCGGTCCCAGATCACGACATCGGCGTTCTTGCCGATTTCCAGCGACCCGGTGTCCTCGGCGATGCCAAGGGCCTTGGCCGGGTTGAGAGTGATCCACTTGATCGCATGGCCCCTGGAAATATCAAGGCCGGCCGCATTGCCGTCGGCGCGGGCCTTGGCCGCTTCCTGATTGAGACGTTGAATCCCGACTTCCGAATCGGAATGGACGATCGCGCAGGCGCCGGCATTATCGACGAAGGCAATGTTCTCCTTGATGCCGTCATAGGCTTCGAGCTTGAAGCCCCACCAGTCCGACCACATCGCCGCGCAGACGCCGTTCCCGGCCAGGATATCGGCAACCTTGTAGGCCTCGACCGCATGGTGGAACGCCGTAATCCTGTAGCCGAACTCCTTGGCGATATCGATCATCACCGCCATTTCGTCGCCGCGATAGCAGTGATTGTGGATCAAAATCTCACCTTCGAGCACGCCGACCAGCGTATCCATTCGCAGATCGCGCTTGGGCGGCTTGGCGTCGTTCTCTTTCTTGGCGTAATATTTATCCCACTGGCGCTTATATTCGACCGCGCGGGCCCAGGCTTTACGGTACCCGGCCACGTTGCCCATGGCGGTGCTTGGGCTGCGCTTCTTGCCGCCGTAGACGCGCTTGGGATTTTCTCCGCAGGCCATCTTCAGGCCCTGTGGCGCACCCGGAAACTTCATGCCCTGCATGGTGCGCGACGGCACATTTTTAAGGGTCACGCCACGCCCGCCGAACAGATTAGCCGAGCCGGGGAGGATCTGCATCGCGGTCACGCCGCCCGCCAGAGCCCGGGTGAAGCCGGGGTCCTGGGGCCGCACGCTGTGCTCGGCCCAGACTTCGGCGGTGTTGGGGCTGGTCGCCTCATTGCCATCGCCGGTGGCATCAATGCCCGGCGACGGGTAAACGCCGAGATGGGAGTGAACATCGATGATGCCGGGCGTCACCCATTTACCGGCGGCGTCGATGACCGTTATGTCGCCCGGGATATCGAGGTCCGAGCCAACGGCGGCGATTTTGCCGTCGCGAATCATCACCGAGGCGCCTTCGAGCGACTCGCCCGTGCCGGTCAACACCGTTGCGTTGGTTATGATCGTGGCGACAGACGGCAGCGGTTGGTAGGTCGACGGATAGGGATTCTTCTTGATGACCTCCGGCTTGGTGACCTCCGGCGCGGCCGCGCCAGGGGTCTTCGCCGCGACAGCAGGAGGCTGGTCTCCGATATTGGTGGCGCAGCCGGCCAGACCGGCCGCGGCAATCGCCATTATCATGGACCGCCGCAAAAACCGCATATTTGCCATGGACGTCCTCTCTTTGTCGATTTATAGCCGGGGTTAAAACTCGGCCTGATGTTGTGCCCCGCGATTTCCCTAACATAGATTCCCGCACTAATGAAAGACCGCGCGCCGATCGACTTGCCACGATATCGGTTTCCGAGATAATTTTAACCACCGGTCAATGGTGTTCTGGAACACCCAACTACACGTTACCGCTGTACGCACTTCCACAATTTCTATAAAATGTAGAAAATATCGGAATTCAAGCGATGACCACCAATCCACGCCACGATAACGCCAATCCACGTCATGATAACGAACGAACGATCCGCGCGCCACGCGGCGCCAAGCTCACCGCCAAGAGCTGGCTCACCGAGGCGCCGCTTCGCATGCTGATGAACAATTTGGACCGTCAAGTCGCGGAAAAGCCCGAGGATCTGGTGGTTTACGGCGGAATCGGCCGGGCCGCGCGCAACTGGGAATGCTTTGACAAGCTGGTCGAAAGCCTGACCGGGCTCGAGAGTGACGAGACCCTTTTGGTGCAATCGGGCAAGCCGGTCGGCATATTCAAGACCCACGAAAACGCGCCTCGGGTTCTGATCGCCAATTCCAACCTGGTGCCCCACTGGGCGACCTGGGATCATTTTCATGAACTCGACCGCAAGGGCCTGATGATGTACGGCCAAATGACGGCAGGCTCGTGGATCTATATCGGCAGCCAGGGCATCGTCCAGGGCACCTACGAGACGTTTGTTGAAATGGGACGGCGCCATTTTGGCGGCGATCTGGCGGGCAAATGGATCCTCACCGCTGGCCTGGGCGGCATGGGCGGCGCGCAGCCGTTGGCCGCGACCATGGCCGGCGCGTCGATGCTGGCCATCGAATGCCGGCCCGGCCGCATCGAAAAGCGCCTGGAGACCCGCTATCTCGACACCAGCACCGACGATCTGGACAAGGCCCTGGCAATCATCGCGGACGCCACCGCGAACAGGCAGGCGGTCTCGGTCGGTCTGCTCGGCAATGCCGCCGAAATTCTGCCGGAACTGGTCCGGCGAGGGGTCAGGCCCGACGCGGCAACCGATCAAACCTCGGCCCATGATCCGGTCAACGGCTATCTGCCGGCGGGCTGGACCCTGTCGGAATGGGAGGACAAGCAGGAGACCGATCCGAAGGCTGTCGAACCGGCCGCCAAGCGCTCAATGGCGGTGCATGTTCAGGCGATGCTCGACTTCCACCGCCAGGGAGTGCCAACCTTCGACTATGGCAACAATATCCGTCAGGTGGCGTTCGACGAGGGCGTGGCCGATGCCTTCGCCTTTCCCGGTTTCGTGCCGGCCTATATCCGCCCGTTGTTTTGCCGCGGCGTCGGTCCGTTCCGATGGGTGGCGCTTTCGGGCGAACAGGAAGATATTTTCAAGACCGATGCCAAGGTCAAGGAATTGATCCCCGACAATCCCCACCTCCATAACTGGCTCGATATGGCCCGCGACCGCATTGCATTCCAGGGACTGCCGTCACGGATTTGCTGGATCGGACTGGGGGAACGGGCCCGCATTGGGCTCGCCTTTAACGAAATGGTGGCCAGGGGCGAGCTGTCGGCGCCGGTGGTGATCGGCCGCGATCACCTGGATTCGGGCTCGGTCGCCAGTCCCAATCGCGAAACCGAAGGAATGAAAGACGGATCGGATGCGGTGTCCGACTGGGCAATGCTAAATGCGCTCCTGAATACCGCGAGCGGCGCAACGTGGGTCAGCCTCCATCACGGCGGCGGCGTCGGCATGGGTTTTTCCCAACATGCGGGCATGGTGATCGTGGCTGACGGCACCGCCGAAGCGGCCCGGCGGATCGAGCGCGTATTGACCAACGACCCGGCGAGCGGCGTCATGCGCCATGCCGACGCGGGCTATGACGAAGCGATCAACTGTGCCCGGGAACAGGGCCTCAAACTGCCGATGGCGCCGAAATGACGGGCGCGGTTGAGACATTGGCCATCGAACCCGGCGCGCTGACCTTGCCGTTGCTGAGGCGGATCGCGCGCCATCCGGTCGCAATCGCGCTCGCCCCGCAAGCCAGGGCCCGGATTGAGGCGTCGGCCGCCGACATCGACCGGATCGGGAAATCAGGCAAGACGGTCTACGGAATCAATACCGGTTTCGGCAAACTGGCCCAGACCCATATCGCGACCGAGCGGCTTGCGGAGCTCCAGACCAAGCTGGTTTTGTCCCATGCAACGGGCACCGGTCCGCTGCTTGATGATGCGGTCGTGCGCTTGATCATCGCGCTGAAAATCGGGGCGCTGGCGCGCGGCTTCTCGGGGGTGCGATACGACGTTGTCGAGGCGCTTCAGGCTCTGCTGGCCCATGAGATATATCCCTGCGTTCCGGCGAAGGGCTCATGCGGCGCATCGGGCGATTTAGCGCCGCTTGCCCATATCGGCGCGGCCCTGATCGGGGTGGGCGAGGTTCGAGTGAACGGCCAGATCCTGGCCGCCACCGACGGGCTTGACCAAGCCGGACTTCAACCGCTGACGCTGGGCCCGAAAGAGGGACTGGCGATCCTGAATGGAACTCAGGCCTCGACCGCGCTGGCCTTGACGGGATTGTTCGCGACCGAGGACCTGTTCGCGTCCGCCGTCGCGGCCGGCGCGCTTGCAGTCGATGCGGCCTTGGGCAGTCACGCCCCCTTCGATGAGCGCATTCAGGCGGTCAAGGGCCATCAGGGCCAGATTGACGTCGCCGCTCGCTATCGCGCCTTGCTCGGCGACAGCGAGATCCACCACTCCCACGCCAATTGCGACGAGGTTCAGGATCCTTATTCGTTGCGTTGCCAGCCCCAGGTCATGGGCGCCTGTCTCGATCATATCCGTTTCGCCGCCCGTACCCTGGAGATTGAAGCCAACGCGGTTTCCGACAATCCGCTCGTGTTTTCCGACAGCGGGGATGTACTGTCCGGTGGGAATTTTCATGCCGAGCCGGTGGCCATGGCCGCCGACGTATTGGCCCTGGCCATTGCCGAAATCGGGGCCTTGTCGGAACGGCGCATCGCGCTGCTGGTGGATCCCAACACCAGCCGCCTGCCCGCCTTCCTGGTCGCGGAAAGCGGCATCAATTCGGGCTTCATGCTGGCCCAGGTAACCGCCGCCGCCCTGGCTAGCGAGAACAAGTCGCTGGCCCATCCGGCTAGCGTCGATTCGATCCCGACCTCGGCCAATCAGGAGGATCACGTCAGCATGGCGACCTTCGCCGCGCGGCGGCTGTCCGACATGGCGGATAACGCCGCCGGGATCGTCGCGGTCGAACTGCTGGCGGCGGCCCAGGGCATCGATTTCCGCAAGCCGTTGCGCACCTCGGAGCCGTTGTCGCGCATTCACGACGACATCCGCGGCCAGGTGGCCTTTTACGAACAGGATCGGTTCTTCGCGCCCGACCTCGCCAAGATAAAGGCCTTGGTCCAGTCGGGCGGTCACCTTGAATGCGCGCCGGGCCTTCTGCCGTCTCAGACAAGCATGGAATAGAGGGATATGCCAGAGAGCACGCTGTTCGAACTTTCAAAAGGCGGCACGCCGCTGCTCGTTAGCATGCCGCATTCCGGCATCTTGGCGCCGCCGGACCTGATCCCCAGGTTCACCGAAAACGCGCTCCCCCTGCCCGACACGGACCGGCACGTCGAACGGCTTTATGACTTTGCATCCGAGCTGGGCGCGACCGTGATCCAGGCCAATTATTCGCGTTATGTGGTCGACCTGAACCGGCCACCGGACGGCGCAACCCTTTACGCGGGCGCAAACAACACGGAACTGTGCCCGCTGACCACCTTTGATTACCAGCCGATCTATCGCGTCGGCGATTCGCCGGACATTGACGAAATCGCCTGGCGGGTCGAGCGATATTGGAAGCCCTACCATGACCGGTTGACGATCGAGCTTGATCGCATTGTCCAGCGGTTCGGCTATGCACTGCTCTTTGACGCCCATTCGATCCGCTCGCGCGTGCCCCGGTTTTTCAACGGCGAGCTGCCGTCATTCAGTCTCGGAACCGGCGGCGGCCTTTCAGCCGACCCATGGCTGGTCGACCGGCTCACTGCCGTCTGTGCGGCCGCCGAAGGCTACACCGCGGTGTGCAATGGACGGTTCAAGGGCGGCCACATAACCCGGCACTTTGGCGCGCCGGATCGGCACATTCACGCCGTCCAAATGGAGCTGTCGCAAGATACCTACATGAACGAACAGCCGCCTTATGAATATGACGAAAAGAAAGCCGGCCGCGTCCGGCCAACCCTGCGCGCCGTGCTTAAGGCGATGCTCGATTGGGGGCGGGAGATTTATGGCTAGCGCTCATTAAGCATGAGCCTTGCACCCGCGTTCAAGCGCCACGCAGGCTGCGCTCCCCTTGGTCGCCAGTCCTGACCCCTATTGATTGGCGACAATCAATAGGGGCTGCGTCCGGTTCGTTTTGTGGCGTTCAAGCGCCACGCAGGCTGCGCTCCCCTTGGTCGCTAGTCCTGACCCCTATTGATTGGCGACAATCAATAGGGGCTGCGTCCACCAAATTTCCGTGAATCGTCCTCGTCGGGATTTGGTATTATGACTCGATTCCGGCGACCGGCTCCCCGGCCATGACCACTCCGGCGCAGGGGTTGAAACCGAGGCGATAGGACAGTTCCGCCGGGTCCTCAATATCCCACAACACGAAGTCGGCCGCCATGCCGGGGGCCAGGACCCCACATTCGCCGGCCAGCCCGAGCGCCTTGGCGGCGTTACGAGTCACGCCCGTCAGCGCCTCCTCAGGCGTCAGGCCAAAAATTGTGCATGCCATGTTCAGCATCAGCAGAAGTGACGTGACCGGGGAACTGCCGGGGTTGCTGTCAGTGGCGATCGCGATCGGCACGCCGTGGCGCCGCAACAGATCGATCGGCGGCTTTCGGATTTCCCCCAGAAAATAGAATGCACCCGGCAACAATACCGCAACCGAGCCCGTTTTCGCCATCGCCTCGATACCGTCCAAGTTGGAATATTCCATGTGGTCAACAGACAATGCGCCGTACCGGGCCGCCAACGCCGCGCCGCCAAGGTCTGACAATTGGTCGGCATGAAGCTTGACCGGCAGGTTCATGCGCCGCGCCGCGTCGAACACCCGCGCCACCTGTTCCGGGGAAAATGCGATGGTCTCGCAAAACGCATCGACCGCATCGGCCAGGCCGTCGGACATCGCGCGAGGCAGCATTTCCCCGGCAACCAGATCGACATATGCGTCGGCGCGCCCCGCGTATTCGGGCGCAACCGTGTGGGCGCCCAGAAAGGTCTTGCGAACCCGCATGCCGGTCTCCACGGCCAGACGGCGGGCGACGCCCAGCATTTTGACTTCACTGTCCGTGTCCAGCCCATAGCCCGATTTAATTTCGACCGTTGTCACGCCTTCCGCACGCAAGGCGGCCAGACGCCGAAGCGACGTGTCGAACAGCGCGTCATCGGTCGCCTCTCGGGTCGCGGCGACCGTAGACAGGATGCCGCCCCCGGCGCGGGCGATTTCCTCATAGGACGCCCCTTCCAGCCGCAGCGCGAATTCCCGCGCCCGGTTGCCGCCATGAACCAGGTGAGTGTGGCAATCGATCAGGCCCGGCGTGATCCAGCGTTCCCCGGCATCGAAAACTTCACCGGCCAGATCCGCGGGCCGGTCCGGCAAATCCCCGGCCTTGCCGATCCATGCGATCCGCGTCCCTTCAACCGCAAGCGCCGCCTCTTGTATCGCGCCGTAGGCCGCCCCCGGCGCCATGGTCGCGACATGGGCGTTAATCCAGAGTTTGTCCCACACAGGCGCCGCCTTTTTGTTGTCCCGAGACAGGATTGAAGTCGTTTAGTAGACTACGGGCAATCCTGACTGTGCCGCAACAACCGACCGACTGGTAATTTCATGACCGAGTTTTTCACACCGACCGCGATGCTTCCCAACGGCTGGGCTGAGAACGTCCGTATCGCGGTGAACGGCAACGGTTGCATCGACCATGTGGCCACCGGACAGGCCCCCGACGGCGCGGTACGGCTTAAGGGGCC
>JBHHWG010000071.1:0-13580 GCA_046756385.1 Sphingomonadales bacterium
GGACGGCCGACGAGGTGGACAGCGGCGGCGATGACGCGTTCGGCTCGCTCGGGGAACTCGGCGACGACGATTCGGGAGGCGCCTTCGCGACGGTCGAGGATTCCGGCGCCGATCCCGGCGAGCCGATTTCCTCGTCCGGGTTAAGCAGCACCTGGAAACCAATCGCCTCGGCGAACGGGGAGCGTTCCAACGCCTCAAGCGCGGTCAGCATGACGGCGATGCCGCCCTTGGCGTCGGCGACGCCGGGGCCGTTCACGGTATTGTCATCGAGATATCGACAGTCCTGGAACGGGTGATCCTTGGCGAACACAGTGTCCATGTGAATGGCGAGCAGCACCTTGTGCCGGGCTTCGGGGCGCTTTATCAGCCGCAAGGCGCGGCCCAGCGGGGCGTTTTGAAGTTCTCCGCCGGCGTCGACCAGTTCGCGGTCGGGCAGGGTGATTTCCTCAAGCGTCCCGCCCAGTCCGCCAAAGGCCGTGGCCAATGCCCCGATCATTGATCCAAGGCCGTCGGTGTTGGTGCTGCCGGAATTGATCGCCGCCCAGCTCAGGACGCGCTGAACCATGCGCTGGTGCTGGCCATCGATCCAGTCGAGTACGGGTTGATATCTTTCCATTTGCCTGTTTACCAAGAGTCGGGTGGAAACAAGGATTTATAAAATTTCATACACTGACGTCCGGCAATTGGAAAGGCGCATTTCCTGATCTGTGGGTCGCGCGCCAGAATTGGGGCGCGGCTGCGCTCAGGGCGTTTTTGATCTGTTGCAAGCCAATGAATTGGCTTATTGGTGAGACCATGAATTCTCAGCAGTTGATTGCCGACCTGACCGAAGACGTCAGCGCGGGAAAGGCCGGCCGGGTTATCGTTGGGCTCAACTGGACCCTGGTTGAGGGGCCTGAGGGGATCGGATTGGCTCAAACGCCGGAACGGGGCGCGGCCGGATGCGTCCCGATGGCCGAAGCTGGCTCGCTGGCCGGCCGCTCTCTCGTCGATCTGGCGGCGCTGGCGGGGAGCGACAATCCAATTCAGTCGGCGATCGGGTTTGCGGCCATCAACGCTCACTATAATCGTTTCGATTTCGGCGGCGCGGCGATCAACGGGCTGGATGCGCTCGCCGGCGTGAAGGGGCCCATCACCGCCATCGGCCGGTTTCCGGGTCTTGCCGAGCGCTTGCCCGGCGTTCGGATAATCGAGCGTTCGCCACGGCCGGGCGAATATTCCGAGGCAGACGCCGAACGATTGCTTGGCGAGAGCGAAGCCGCCTTCATTACTGCCTCGGCGCTAACCAATGGCACATTGACCGGCCTGTTGGCGGCCGCCAGGCACTGTCGCGTCGTGCTGGTCGGCCCCAGTGCGCCGCTGGCGCCCTGCCTGATCGACCGCGGGATCGAGGTCATCGCCGGTCTGGTCGTGCGTGACGTTGAGAGCGTGGAGGCCGCTGTGGTCGAGGGCGGCGCGGTGCGCGCTTTGAAGTCACATTGCCGATTCGTAAGCCTGGTTGCGCCCGGGCATCACTAGTTATGATGTCTCAGTAGGTTGTTTCATGTCCAGCTTGGCGCTGTTATGTTTTACCGTCGCCGAAAGCCCGGGTAATTTCCAGCGGCAACGGGAATACGATGGTCGAGCTTTTCTCACCCGCCACTTCCTGCAACGCCGTCAAATAGCGAATCTGCAACGCTTCAGGGCGCTTCGACAGGATTTCGGCGGCTTCGGCAAGCTTGGTGGCGGCTTGCTGTTCGCCTGCCGCCGAGATGACCTTGGCCCGCCTCAGGCGTTCGGCTTCGGCCTGCTTGCCAATGGCCCGGATCATGCTTTGATCGAGGTCGACATGTTTGAGCTCTACATTCGAGACCTTGATGCCCCAGGCATCTGTCTGCTGATCGAGCATATCCTGGATGTCGGCATTCAGGCGCTCCCGTTCGGCCAGCATTTCATCGAGCTGGTGCTGGCCCAGGACCGATCGCAGAGTGGTTTGGGCCAGTTGGCTGGTGGCGAATTTATAATCCTCGACCTCGATGATCGCCCGTTGCGGGTCGAGCACCCGGTAATAGACCACCGCGTTCACGCGGACCGAGACATTATCGCGCGAGATGACGTCCTGCTCGGGCACATCCATCACCATGGTCCGCAAGTCCACGCGAACGATTTGCTGGATCGCCGGGATGACAATGATCAGCCCGGGACCCTTGACCTTCCAGAACCGGCCGAGGAGAAAAATAACGCCGCGCTCATATTCCCTGAGGATACGCAGCGCATACAAAAGAATGATGAGCACAAGAAAGGCAATGACATAAGTAGGATAAGCAAGCTGTAACATGAGTTTCTACTCCTTGCTGCTCCGCGTTTCGGTTGTGGAGTCCTCTTCATAATCTGGATCGACAGTGAGCAGGAGCTTGTCGCGAGCGGTCACGTGAATTTTCCGGCCGCTGCCAAGTCCCGTCGGGCCGGTGGCCTGCCACATCTCGCCCCGGACCCGTACCCGGCCTGTTTCCCCGCTCCAATGAATAACTTCTCCGGTCATTCCGATCATGGCCTCGCCGCCGCTCACCACCGGCCGCCGCCACGCGCGCATGGCGAAACCGAAAACGGACAGGAACAGCAGGCCGCTGATGAAAGCGACCGAACCGATCAGCGCCGGCGAGATGCCGAAGCCGGGAACGTCAGTATCGATCAGCATGATCGAGCCAATGACAAACGCGACCAGCCCGCCAATGCCGAGCGCGCCGAACGACGGTGCGAACGCCTCGGCCACCATGAGGGCGAATCCCAGCGCCATCAGCGCCAGTCCGGCATAATTGATCGGCAATAGCTGGAAGGAGAAAAGGGCCAGCAGCAGGCAAGTGCCGCCGACAACGCCGGGTACGACCAGTCCGGGATTTGAGAATTCGAAAAACAGACCATAGATCCCGATGATCAGCAGAAAATAGGCGATCGAAGGATTGGTGATGACGGCCAGCAGTTCGGTCCGCCAGTCGGGCTCGACCGCGATGGTTGGCAGGCCCCTGGTCTTGAGCACCCGGTCGTGGTCGGCGACCTGCACGGTTCGACCGTCAGCCTGGGCCAGCAGATCGGCATAATCGGTGGCGATCAGATCGATCACGCCTTGCTCCAGCGCTTCATGCGCGGCCAGACTGGCGGCTTCCGCGACCGCCTTCTCGGCCCATTGGGCGTTGCGTTTGCGAAGCTCGGCGAGGCTTTTGATATAGGCGACAGCGTCGCTCAGCACCTTGTCCTCGAGCGTTGGGTGAGGCTTCGGGCTGGCTGGCTTCTCCCCCTCCGGCTTTTCGGTTTGGCCAGGCTCAGGCCCAGACTCAGGCTTTGGGGCAGGGGACACGCCGCCACCGATTTGTATCGGTGTCGCGGCACCCAGATTTGTTCCCGGGGCCATCGCCGCGACATGGCTGGCGTAAAGAATATAGGTGCCGGCGCTTGCCGCCCGTGCGCCGCTTGGCGACACGTAGCTTATTACCGGTACAGGTGACGCCAGGATCTCCTTGATGATGTCGCGCATCGAGGAATCGAGTCCGCCGGGGGTATCCATGCGCAGGATGATCGCCGGGGCGTTGCTCTCCGCCGCCTCGGCGATTCCGCGTGTAACGTAATTGCTGATCGCCGGACCGATCGGTCCGTCAATTGTAATAATAACGGCTGGCGTTAAACCGGCGGATGGCCGGGAAGTCTCGTCCGACCGCGACGGCAGCGCCGCCATCGAGACGCAGAGGATGAAACAGGCGATCATCAACCGATTGAGATGCATATCTAAATTGGTGCAGCTGATCTTTTGAACCCACCCTCTAGTTATACCGTTTTTCGGCCGTCAACGCCATGGCGCGTCCGTTTGTAAATCCCGATGCTTATGCGGTCGTCTTTGGCGCATTTGCGCTCTAAATCAATTAGTAGGGGCCTGTAACGCTCAGGACGCCTGAAGCTGCTCGCGCGCCCGACGACAGGCCCGGCTTGGGAGTATTTCAGGGTGCGAAAGCGGTTCTTTTTCTCCTCAAAGACCGAAAAGCCGGATTTGGAGCAGGCTGACTGGTCGGGCGACAGCGTCAGCGCGGCCAGGGCCGAGTTGCTGCGTCAAATCGAGGCCGATGTGCGGATGACGGCGGCACTCACCGGCGTGCACGAACTGGCGCCGGAAATCGCGCGGGCAATGGTAGTCGTGCCCCGGCATGAATTCGTCAGTGCGGCGCAACAGTCATTGGCCTACGAAAATATTCCACTCCCGATCGGCCACGGCCAAACCATTTCGCAACCCTTTATCGTTGCGATCATGAGCCAGTTATTGCGGGTGCGGCCCGGCGATGTTGTCCTGGAAATCGGGACCGGTTGCGGCTACCAGGCAGCGGTTTTGGCCGAGCTCGGCCTCTTGGTCTATTCGGTCGAAATCGTGCCAGCTCTGGCGGAAAGCGCAGCGGCGTCGCTGGCGCGGCTTGGATATGCAAATGTGACCGTCAGAACCGACGACGGCTCACAAGGATGGGTGGAGCATGCGCCATTTCATGCGATAATTGTCACCGCCGGGGGGAGGTGCGTGCCGCCGGCGCTTATTGAACAGCTCCATCCCGGCGGGCGCCTTGTCATCCCGGTCGGTGGCTATGGTTTTCAGTCGCTGACGGTGATTGACAAACATGCCGACGGCACGACAGCCGAAACCTGCGTTCTGCCGGTAGCCTTTGTCCCGCTGGTGGATCGCCAGACTTGAAGGGCTTTCGGATTGGAGAAACCCATGTTGGGCATCGACCCCGTCAAGGTTGGATTTATCATTGTCAAGGCGCGGGAGTTTTTCGTCAAGGGGGCCCCGGTTCCCTGCACCAACCCGCTGGACGACGACGAGCGGCAGATTCTTCACGATTATGTCGAAGACGCGAACTATGAGGAACTTAAAGACGCCATCGACCAGCTCAATGTCGAAGAACAATATAATCTGGTCGCGTTGATGTGGCTGGGCCGCGGCAGCTACAGCAATGATGAATGGCGGGACGCGATTGTAGACGCCCGCGCTGCTCATTCCGACCACACCGCCGACTATCTGCTCGGCACGCCTTTGCTGCCGGACTATCTGGAGGAAGGGTTATCCCAGCTCGGTTTTTCACTTGAGGACGTCGAGCTGGGATAGCCTTGTGCTTGCGCCGCAAAGACTGTAATGATCGCAAAGTTTGAGTGAGTTTTTGGAGGCGAGAGCGCTTAATGGCTGTCATCAAGTCAAGGATCGACACGGGCTCGGCGGAGTATGTCGACATTCATCGCCAGATGCTCGGGCTGGTCGACGAAGTCCGCAAACTGGAAGGGCTGGTGCGTGAAAATTCCGGGCGTTCGCGCGCCAAGTTCGAAGCGCGAGGCCAGCTTTTGCCGCGCGAACGGCTCCGGCGGCTGATTGATCCCGGCAGCACCTTTGTCGAATTTTCGACGCTGGCCGGCTATCGCATGCATGACGATAACGGCCATTCCAGCATTTCGGGCGGCGGACTTGTCACGGGCATCGGACAGGTCGCGGGCGCCCAATGCGTCATCACGTTAAGCGATTGCGGCATCAAGGGCGGCGCGGTGTCGCCGATGGGGCTGGAGAAGACCCTGCGGGCCCAACAATGTGCGATGGAAAACAAACTGCCGATGATCGGGCTGATCGAAAGCGCGGGCGCCAACCTGCTGCACCAGGCCGAGTTGTTCGTGCGGGGCGGTCGCAGCTTCTATAACCAGGCCCAACTGTCGGCAATGGGGTTGCCGCAAATCATGGTGGTGCATGGCTCGTCAACGGCGGGCGGCGCTTATATCCCCGGTCTCGCCGATTATGTGATCATGGTGCGCGAGCGGGCCAAGGTGTTCCTGGCCGGTCCGCCGCTTCTCAAGGCCGCGACCGGCGAAATCGCCACAGACGAGGAATTGGGCGGCGCGGACATGCATGCCGATATTTCAGGCACCGCCGAATATGTCGCCGGTGACGACGCCGAGGCGATAACCATCGCCCGCGATCTCATGGGACGGCTGGAATGGCCCACGGCCGGAGCCGGCGCGGCGGGCAAATCCTTTGACGAGCCGCTCTACGATAGCGACGAACTGCTGGGGCTGGTGCCGGTGGATTACCGCAAGCCCTATGACGTGCATGAGGTGATCGCCCGCCTGGTCGACGGCTCCGACTTCATGGATTTCAAACCCCGTTTCGGAAGCGAAATAATTTGCGGTTTCGCTGCGATCGAGGGCCTTTCGGTCGGTCTGATCGGCAATAACGGACCGATCTTTCCGGCGGGTTCCCAGAAGGCGGCGCAGTTCATTCAGGCCTGTTGTCAGGCCGGTCGACCGATTGTTTATCTCCAGAACACCACCGGCTACATGGTCGGCAAGCAGGCCGAGGCCGATGGCGCGGTCAAGCACGGCTCCAAAATGATTCAGGCGGTGTCGAACGCCACGGTGCCGCAGATAACACTGATGATCGGGGCCTCGTTCGGGGCCGGCAATTATGGCATGTGCGGCCGGTCGTTCGGGCCCCGTTTCGTGTTCTCCTGGCCCAATTCACGGATTGCGGTCATGGGGGGCGAGCAGGTCGCGAAGGTGATGGAGATCCTCGCCCGGGCCGGGGCGGCGCGCAAGGGCGCGGACGTCAATGAGCAGGAACTCAAGCAAAAGGCCGAGATGATCGTGTCGCGCATGGAAATTGAATCCTCCGCGCTTTACGCCACCGCTAGGCTATGGGACGACGGCGTCATCGACCCACGGGATTCGCGCCGTTTATTGGGTTATCTGTTGCGACTGTCCCTCCAGGGCGACGCCCGTAAAATCAATCCAAGCACGTTCGGCGTTGCCCGAATGTAGGAGCTAAAAAAAGATCATGCTGTTTACTGACCAACATCGCGAACTTCGCCGATCTTTAAGGCGATTGATCGACACCGAGATCAACCCATTTGTCGAGGAATGGGAAGGGGCTGAGATTTTTCCGGCCCATGAAGTGTTTGGGAAACTGGGCGCCGCCGGGTTCCTGGGCATCAACAAGCCCGAGGAATATGGCGGTCTGGGGCTCGACTATTCCTACGCCCTGGCGGCGATTGAGGAGCTCGGCCACATCAGATGCGGCGGCGTGCCGATGGCGATCGGGGTGCAGACCGACATGGCGACCCCGGCACTGGCACGCTATGGCTCGCACGAGCTGAAGCAGGAATTCCTGACGCCGTCGATTTCGGGCGAATTCGTGGCCTGCCTGGGGGTGAGTGAGCCGCAGGCGGGCTCGGACGTCGCCGCGATCAAGACTTTTGCGCGCCGGGACGGCGACGACTATGTCATCTCGGGCACCAAAATGTGGACCACAAGCGGCACTCAGGCGGACTGGATGTGCCTGCTCGCCAATACTGGCGACGGGGATGTGCACACCAGCAAGTCATTGATCTGCCTGCCGATGAAAACCAAGGGCGTGGAGGTGACGCGGAAGCTGAAAAAACTCGGCATGTGGTGTTCGGATACCGCGCAGATTTTCCTCGACGAGGTTCGGGTGCCCCGGCGCTATTTGATAGGGGCCGAGGGCATGGGCTTCGTCTACCAGATGCAGCAGTTCCAGGAGGAACGTTTGTGGGCGGCGGCGCAGGCGCTTCTTGGGATGGAGGAGTTGATCGAGGATACCGTCGAATATACCCGGGAACGCAAAATATTCGGCCGGTCGGTGCTCGATAACCAGGTCGTCAATTTCTCGCTCGCGGAACTGCAAACTGAAATCGAGGCGCTTCGGTCGCTGGTTTATCGCGCCGCCGAGCTTCACATCGGCGGTGAGGATGTGACCATGCTGGCGTCGATGGCCAAACTGAAGGCGGGACGGCTGGCCCGCCAGGTCGGCGACACCTGCCTGCAATATTGGGGCGGCATGGGATTTATGTGGGAGTCGCGAACCGCCAGTTTTTACCGGGATGCCCGGCTGACGTCGATCGGCGGGGGCGCGGACGAGGTTATGCTCTCGATCATCACCAAGCTTAGCGGCACCGCCCCATCGCGGTCCAAAACCGGTTCAAAGGACAAGTGATGGCCGGTTTTAAGCGGGTGTTGATCGCCAATCGCGGCGAAATCGCGGTGCGGATTGCCCGGACCGCCCATTCGATGGGATTTGAAACCGTCGCGGTTTACAGCGAGGCCGACGCCTCCTCTCCCCATGTCGAGGCCTGCGGCCGGGCGGTATGTCTCGGGCCGGCGCTGCCGGCGGAGAGCTACCTTTCGATCAATCGCGTGATAGGGGCGGCCAGGCAGGCCGGCGCGGACGCCATTCACCCCGGCTATGGCTTCCTTGCCGAGAATGCGGCCCTTGCCGAGGCCTGTGACCAGGCGGGAATAGTCTTTATTGGACCATCGCCGGAAGCCATCCGCGTCATGGGCAATAAGCGTGCCGCCAAGGCGCGGGCCGACGGCGCCGGCGTGCCTGTGATCCCGGGTTATCGGGGTGAGGATCAGTCGGACGAGCGGCTGGCCCGGGAAGCCGCAACCATGGGCGTGCCGCTGATGATCAAGGCCGCGGCGGGCGGTGGCGGACGCGGATTGCGCCTCGTCGAGCATATGGCCGATGTCAAGCCGGCGCTTCAGGCGGCGCGATCGGAGGCGGTAAGCGGATTTGGCGACGACGAACTGATCCTTGAAAAGCTCATCGTCGGCGCCCGGCATATCGAGGTGCAGGTGTTCGGCGATCGGCATGGCAATGTCGTGCATCTGTTTGAGCGCGACTGTTCGATCCAGCGGCGGCACCAAAAGGTGATCGAGGAAGCGCCGTCACCGGCGCTCGACGATGAGTTGCGTAAACGGATGGGGGCGGCCGCCTGTGCCGCCGCCAAGGCGATCGGCTATGAGGGGGCCGGGACCGTCGAATTCCTGCTCGATTCCGAAAGCCGGTTTTATTTTCTCGAAATGAACACGCGCCTGCAGGTCGAGCATCCGGTGACCGAGCGGGTGACCGGGCTTGACCTGGTGGAATGGCAGTTCCGGGTCGCGCTGGCGGAGCCGCTGCCGCTGGCACAGGACGAAATCGAATTGTCCGGCCATGCCATCGAGGCGCGCCTTTATGCCGAGGACCCGGATTCCGACTTCCTGCCGCAAAGCGGGACCCTGTGTCTGTGGCGGCCCTGTGCCGGGACCGGCGCGCGCACCGACCACGCGCTGCGTGGCGGCCTTGAAATAAGCCCGTTTTACGATCCCATGATCGCCAAGGTCGTCGCATGTGGCCAGAGCCGCGAGGACGCGCGCCGCAAGCTCGTCCAGGCGCTTGAGCGAACGGTTGCCCTTGGTGTGCGAACCAACAAGCAGTTTTTGATAAAGGTGCTGGAACAACAGGAGTTTATCGAAGGCCGCGCCGCCACCGATTTTATCGATCGGCACGGCGATGCTTTGACCAACGCGGGAGCGGAGATCGCAAACCCCGTTTGGGCATTGGCGGCGGCGCTGATCTCGACCAGGATTGCTCACACCGGCGGCTGGCGGCTGACCGGGGAGGCGCCGTCGTGGTTATTGGAGCTTGCCAGCGGCGAAGCGGTCGTCGCCGCCGATGTCGCGGCGCGGGAGGGCGGCTACGTCATATCTTGCGGCGAGGATGTTTTCGTGCTCGAATTTGAGGGACAAAAACCGGCCGACGGTATATTGCGGTTCAGTCTGGACGGGGTGGCCCAAACAGCGGCGTTCGTGTTCGCGGGACCGGTATTGCATCTCGAATATGCGGACCGGGCTCTCAGCTTTCGTCAGGCCGAAGTCGGGAACTCAAAAGCCGAAGAGGATGGCGGCAATGTGCTGGCCGCGCCCATGGCCGGGCGCATTGTCGAGATTCGAACCGAGCAGGGGGCGGCCGTGACGGCGGGGCAGACGCTTGCGGTATTGGAAGCGATGAAAATGCAGCACGAGGTGCGAGCAGGCCGCGATGGCGTGGTCGAGACCGTGCATGTCGGCCCCGGCCATCAGGTTTCGGACCGTCAGACCCTGGTGACCTTGACCCAGCCGACGTCCCAGGCGTTGCAAGGCGAAGCGGGAGAGTAAAGGAATGAGCACTGGCGAAAAGGCGATTATCACTTGTGCGCTGACCGGCGTGCTGACCGACCCCAGGCGCCATCCGGTGCCGGTGACGCCGGCGGAAATGGCGGCTGAGGCACGCCGCGCCTTTGACGCCGGGGCCAGCGTCATGCATGTGCATTACCGGGCGCAAGGGGACGGTAAGGGGCATCTGCCCAGTTGGGACCCGGATGTGGTGGCCGAGATTGCCGACGCGATCCGGGCGGCATGCCCGGGAGTGGTCATCAATATGAGCACCGGCGTTTTCGGCCGCGAGGTCGATCATGTCATTGCCTGTCTGGAGCGGATCACGCCCGAAATCGCGGCCTGTAATGCGGGCAGCCTCAATTACCTCAAGATCCGTGCCGATGGGTCCTGGGCCTGGCCGCCGATGCTGTTCGACAATCCGGTTGAAAAGATTTCGGCGATGCTCGATGCCATGGCGGGCACCGGCACCGTGCCGGAATTCGAATGCTTCGATGTCGGCATCGTGCGCTCGGTCGGCATGTATGTCGACAACGGCATGACACAATGCCCGGACTATAATTTCGTCATGGGCGTCGCTTCCGGCATGCCCGCCGATACCGACCTGCTGCCTCTACTGCTCAAATACCGGCGCGAAGGGTGCCCGTGGCAGGTCACGGCGATCGGCCGGTCGGAGATTTGGCCGCTGCATGAGCGGGCCGCCGAACTGGGGGGCAATCTGCGCACCGGCCTTGAGGACACCTTCTACCTGCCGGATGGTGAGACCGCGCGCGGCAACGGCGATCTGATCGAGGCGATCGCGGGATGTGCAACGAAGGCCGGTCGCGAAATCGCGTCGCCGGACGAGGCGCGGGCCATGCTTCGGTTGGCCACTCAAAAAATATGACGGCCATCACATCTGGTGTCGGCGGCATATATGGAAAAATGAACGATTAGGGAGTTTACGATTATGTCCGAAGCGGTGTTGCTCGAACGCGAAGGCGCGATTGCCACGATTGTGCTCAATCGCCCGGAGGTGCTTAATGCCCTCAATGACAAGATGGTCGAGGGGCTGCTTGAGGCAGTCACGGCGGTCGAAAATGATGAAGCCATTCGCTGTGTCGTGATCAGGGGCGCCGGCGGCAGCTTCATCGCGGGTGGCGATTTGAAGCAATTCCACGAATTTTTGACGGATTCCAAGGAATCCGGCGATGAATTCCCGATCAAATTCGAGCAGGTCCATTCAGCGATCGAGATAATCCGAACCATGCCCAAGCCCGTGATCGCGTCGGTGCACGGGCCGGCGGCTGGGTTCGGGGTCAGTCTGTTGTCGGCGTGCGATCTGGTGATCGCCGCTGAAAACGCCCTGTTCACGCTGGCTTACTGCCTGATCGGAACCTCGCCGGACGGGGGCTCGACATTTCACCTGCCGCGCGCGGTGGGGATCAAGCGGGCAATGGAGATCGCGATGCTGGGCGATTTTCTGGACGCCGACAAGGCGCTTGAGCTGGGGCTCATCAACAAGGTCGTTCCCGCGGCGGACCTTGCCGCCGAGACCGCAAAGCTTGCCGCGCGTCTCGCCAAAGGACCAACCCACGCCTTGGCCAATACCAAACGGCTGTTGAACGAAAGCTTTCATTCGAACCTGCACGATCAGCTCGCCCGCGAGGCGGAAGGGTTCATCGACTGCACCAGCACCGCCGATTTCATGGAAGGAATCTCGGCTTTCCTGGAAAAACGAAAGGCCGAATTCAAGGGCAGGTAAGGGGTCGGGCGTCGCCCAGGCGACTATTCCAGCGCGATATCGCTTTTGACCATCAGGCTGAGCCAGCTTCGTCCTTGGTAGCGTAGCGCGTCTGGATATAGTCGTCGACGATCTTGATGAATTCCTCGGCAATTCCGGGGCCGCGAAGGGTGACGGTTTTTTGGCCGTCGACAAACACCGGCGCCGCCGGCGCTTCGCCCGTGCCCGGCAGGCTGATGCCAATATCGGCGTGTTTGCTTTCGCCGGGCCCGTTGACGATGCATCCCATCACCGCAAGTTGCAGGTCCTCGACGCCGGGATAGGCTTGCCGCCACGTCGGCATGCTGACGCGGATGTGTTTCTGAATCTTGTCGGCCAGTTCCTGAAACACGGTGCTTGTGGTTCGTCCGCAGCCCGGGCAGGCCGTGACCATCGGCGCGAACGAGCGCAGGCCCATGGTTTGCAGGATTTCCTGACCGACAATGACCTCGCGGGCGCGATCACCGCCCGGTTCCGGGGTGAGCGAGATGCGGATGGTGTCGCCGATGCCGTATTGCAACAGGATCGCGAGGGCTGCGGTCGAAGCAACGATCCCCTTCGAGCCCATGCCCGCCTCGGTGAGCCCGAGATGGAGCGCGTAATCGCAGCGCCGGCCGAGATCCTCATAGACCGCGATCAGGTCCTGAACGCTCGACACTTTGCACGATAGCACGATCTTGTCGGCCCCAAGCCCCAGCTCCCGCGCCCGTTCAGCGCTGGATAACGCCGAGGTGACAAGGGCATCGCGCATCACTTCGGGCACGGTCAGGGGGTGGGCCAAAGCGGCATTCCGGTCCAGCATCCGCGCCATCAGTTCCTGATCGAGACTGCCCCAGTTGACTCCAATTCGCACCGGCTTGTCATATTCGATCGCCTTTTCGATCATGGTCGAAAACTGGGCTTCGCGCTTGTCCTTGAAGCCGACATTGCCGGGATTGATGCGGTACTTGGCCAGCGCCTCGGCGCATTCGGGATAATCAATCAGAAGTTTGTGACCGATATAATGGAAATCGCCGATCAACGGGACGTCGCAGCCCTGGGCCGCCAGCATGTCGCGGATGCGCGCCACCTGAGCGGCCGCCTCCCGGGTGTTGACCGTGATGCGCACCAGTTCGGAGCCGGCGTCGGCCAGCTCCCTGACCTGCCGCGCGGTGGCCTCGGCATCGGCCGTGTCGGTATTGGTCATCGACTGGACAACCACGGGGGCATCGCCGCCGATCGCCACATCGCCGACCTTCACCGCCACCGACTTGCGACGCATGGCCATTCTCACGCTTTCCGGCATCACCTGTTTCCCTTTACTGAGACTTTCCCGCTAGGCTTAGCACAGCCGGCGGGGAAGGCAAGGGGAATGGCGCACGCCGGTCGTGGGCCCCGGCTATTGGTCCGGCGCTTGCGGTTCCTGAGCGATTACAGCGCGCGCGAATATGCTGGATACCGAAAGCCAAATAAGTGTGACAATCGTGCCGCCCACTTGCGTGATCAGGGTAAAGGCGATCGCTTCCGTGCGGGTCGGCGCGCCGGTTTCAAAGAGACCGAAAAATGCCAACGAGAAAATTACGAGCAAAACAAAATAACACCCGTAAAGGATCGCCCAGCTCAGGGCAGCGGTCGGGATGTGACTGCCAAGGCGCAGCCAGACAGTGCGGATCGTCAGCGGATGATCCAGGCTTTGCGCGACGATGGCAATGCCAATAAGACCAAAAACGACGGCGCCGGGCACCATCACGACCAAAGCGACAGCTATTGTGACGACGCCCGAGAGATCATCATTCAACAGTGGGCCGGTTATCAGGTTCAACAACACGATCAGAACGAACATCGCGATCATGAT
>JBHHWG010000072.1:0-13299 GCA_046756385.1 Sphingomonadales bacterium
CCGACGCGCGGGTTTCGGTAATGTCCTCGCCGAGGCAGGCAATGCCAACGACCCGTCCCAGGGCATCGTACATCTGGCAGGCATTCCACGAAATCAAGCGTTTGTCGCCGGTCTGGGTGCGAACCTCGGACTCGTACCGCCTGGGATTTTCCTGGCCGCTCACGACCCGGTGGAATTCGTGCTTGTTCTTGTTCCGGGCCAGGTTGGGGACGAAGGTTTTAAACCAGTCCTTGCCCAGAATGTCCTCTTGCCGCCAGCCGGTGGCTTTAAGCAGGGCATTGTTGCAGAAGGAAATTCCGCCCCTGGTGTCAATGCCGACCGCGAGCAGGTCGACGGATTCCAGGATTTTCCGAAAGCGGCGCTCGAACTCCACATCCGCCTCGATCTTGGCGCACTGCCGCAGCGCGTGCGCGAGCATGGCCGATCCCATCGCGGCCAGCATCAGAATGAAGGTATAGAACGGCAGATGGCGGCGAAAACTGGGAACGTCGTGCAAGCCGGTGAATTCATCGGCCGCTGTCGTTACACGGGCCTGTTCGAGTTGTTGGCGGACAGCCCGGTCCGCCGAGGCGTCGGTGACATATTGGGCTGCGGCCGCGGCGCCGACCAAGCCGCCCACAACCGCGAAAATGATGGCGAATTGTCGCGTCGCCATGGCGGCGAAAAGGGAGCCGATCATGGAGGGATTGTTCATCGGCAGACCTTCCAGAAATGTTCCCGGACCCTGTCGAGATAAGGTTCGATTTCTTCGTCGGGCTGGCGCGGGATCAGGAACAGAAGTTTGGCCGCGATCAGGTACGGCCGCCGGTCCTTGAAGTTGGCGCCGGTCCCAGCGGGGTTTCCTTCGGTCAGAATCCGCTCCAGCCGGTGCAGGGCGTTTTCGCGATCATCGCAATAGCGCGGTTCCGAAACGCCCGAGGAATACCAGTTGGCGTACAATGTCACCGTGACCAACACCGCAACCACGGGAATGAGGATCTTTAGCGGATGGAAGCCGCGATCTGCTTTTTCGCCGGCAGCCACGGCGTCGTTGTTAGTTTGGTTTGGATCCAATGGCATTGTTGCAAGTCCGCCCTGTTCAGATTGCTATTCGCCTGGGTGCTTCGAGATTCTCGATAATTTCCTCGGCCACCGCATGGGCACGCGCGAGGCGGTCGCGCACCGAAATACCGCCCCGATAATTCGCTTCGAGAAAAAGCCCCTGATGACGTGTTAATCCCGTTGTGATCATCCGCAACCGTTCCTGATACGCGCCATAGTATAGGGGCAGGGCGCGCGCATGACGATCAATGCGGGCTGTTTCCGCCTCCCCGGCGATGCCGAGCAGCCCTCCCACCGATTCAATCGCTTCGCGCGCCAGACGCTCGTCGTCCCAGTCCATGGCCTCGGGCCGACGGGACCCGCCCAGGTAACAAGTCAAAAGGGCCTTGCCCTCGGGGGCTCGATCGGGAAACAGCGAGGTCATCCAGAGGCAGCCATTAACAGCCAACCCCTCCCGGCGCGGCGTCAGAAAGCCGTTGCCGTCGAGCGGATGGGCGACTGCCGAGCGGGGAACACCCAGATGCACGACCGCCATGGGTGCGTATTCGATCTCCGCCAGGACGCCTGCCAGTTCCCGGTCCAATGGCGCGATCAGCGAGGCCGCGATGTCCGCGGGCACGCTCAGTACCAGGTTGCGGGCCAGAATGCTCCGGTCACCATCGCTGGACTGGCCCTGAATGCGCCAGAGATGGCGGCGCCGGGAAATCTGCTGGACCTCATGGCCGGTGCGAATCCGCACCCCCGGGGTCTGCGACAGGGTGTCAATCAAGGCCGACATGCCGCCGGCGAAGGACAATATTTGATCCGGCAGCCGCACTCGCTTGCGAGATATCTTGCGTGCCATCAGCCCGGCGGTAAAACTGCCATAGCGCCGCTCCAGGCTGGTCAGTCGCGGCAAAACCGATACCGCGTTGGCTCGATCCGGGTCGCTGGCAAGGGTGCCGCCAACGAACGGCTCCATGGTTTTATCAAGAAATTCGCGTCCCAGCCGGCGCGAAATGAATTCGGTGACGGTGGCCCGATCATGGCCGGTTCTGGGGATGAACGGCTCGGCCAGCAGACGAAGTTTGCCCTTTGTGCTCCAGATCGGCGAGCGCATCAACGCGCCCAGTTTCATGGGCACCGGCTGCAGCCTGCCGTCGGCGACGACGTATCGATTGCGTTGAGGCCGGCAAGGCGTCATTTGCGAATCGAGCCCGGCTTCAGAAAGCAGGCGCGCCACCTGGGGCAGGAAATTGAGCACCATCGAAGCCGCCTGCTCGGTGACGTAACCGCCGCTGGCGTGGGTCCTGATCTTGCCGCCAGGCCGGTCGTCCCGTTCCCAGACCTCAACGCTCAGACCGGCCCGCGCCAGGCGCCAGGCCGTCGCGAGACCCGATATGCCGCCGCCGATTACGGCGACATCGGTGTCGCTCATGGTCTTTTTCCAATAGGCGGTCTGGCCCCAAATGGCGGGTTTCCGCCGAAGCGCCGGGCCGACAGGACCTCAAGATGTTCGGTGGTGACTTCTGACGCCCCTTGTTCCGCCGCATAGGCCTCGGCCCGCTTGCGAACCATTTTGCGCACAAAGCCCGGAATGCGGCCAAGCCGCGCCTCGGCATCGACGGCCCAGGAAACCGCGCCATGCGCCTGGTCTTGCAAGGGCTCGATCACGGCCGCGCCGCCGGGTTGATAGCCGCAAATGGGATCGCCATCCATGAGCGAGCCGCCTTGGGCCACCGGACGGGCGCGACAGCCGCCGCAAATGAGACGAAATTCGCACTTGCCGCAGTTGCCCTTCAGCTTGGGGGCCCTGAGTGCCTTCAGGTCGGGCGCGGTTTCCCAAATATCAACGAACGGGCTTGTTTTGATATTGCCGACCTCGTCGTCGATATAGGGACAGGCCGTCACCGCGCCTTCGGGCGTGATCCGACAATAATGGAGGCCCGCGATGCAGCCATCGCCGTCGCGACCGCTGATCCGGTTCATCATCGAATCCGAGGCGCGCTGAAACGCCACCCGCTTGAAATGCGGGGCGCAACGCGGCCGGATAATCAGATCGGGATGAAGCTGCTGGGCCTCGATCACCTCCCCCAGCGCCTGCTCATAGCGCGCCGGCGAGATATCCTCGAAGGACCGGCCGCGTCCCGTGCAAATCAGGAAGAAGACATTCATGACCTTCGCGCCCGAGGACCTGGCGAATTCGATCATGGCGCCAAGCTCGTCGGCATTGCTGTTCGTGATGGTGAAGTGAAGCTGAAACGCCAGTCCGTGCCGGCGGCAGGCGTCGATGCCGTCCATGGTCTTTTGCCATGCGCCGGCGCTGCCGCGAAAGCGGTCATGGTATCCGGGGTCCAGGGAATCGACGCTGATTCCGGCCCCCATCACCCCCGCGGCCTTGAGAGACCGGACCCGCCGGTCGGTCAGCAACATCCCGTTGGTGCCGACAACAATTGCCAGACCCAGCCCGTGGCCATGAGCCGCGATGTCCTCAACATCCTTGCGAACCAGCGGCTCACCGCCCGTCAGCACGACCAGGGCGTCGGGGCTGTGCCCGGAAATATCATCGAGCAGTGCGCGGATTTCGGCGGTCGAAAGTTCATTGGCATTGCCATCGCGCAAAGTGGCCGCGTCGAGATAGCAGTGTGCGCAACCGAGATTGCAGCGCCGCGTAAGGTTAATCGCGACCAGCATCAGTTCATTCATGGTTTCCGCCGCCCGGTCGTCTCGTCGTGATGCCTGTGACGATGAATGAACTTGCCGCCCAGATTGTTCGATAGTCCATGATTTTGGTCATGGAGCCCGGTGGTCGAGGTGAAATAATCAAGCTAACCTCTAATAGGGTCCTACAGGGCGAAATAAACCAGATGTGTAATCAACAGAAGGTTCATCATTAATCCGACCAGTGCGAGTATATCGAAGCCGGATATTCTGCTTATGAGCGGTTGTGTCGGCATTGCTTCTTTGACTTAGGTTGTTTCGAGGTTTCAGTCGCCCTGATGTGGGGTTGACGGCCGCGCCTCGTCTCTTGCGAAGCGCCAATTCGTGGGCGCTACCCGCTCAAAGTGATGCAGACTTCATGCCAAGCCGTGCGGAACGCCGGTGGCTCGTCAGGCGGCGGATATGGTTCGTCTTTTTGAATTCCGTTTCGGTGACTCGTTTTGCCGTCTGGGAACATATCGTTAAATTGCGTGGCGCAATATAGGCGATATTGAACAAATCGTTCAAGTGCGGGTTTGCGCGGACCGGAGGAAAAGGCAAGGAGTGGCCGGGTTTTTTGTCAAACTGGACCTTGGCGTAAATGTTGCTTATAACGCCACCGATATTTAACCGGAACGAACGAGGACGAGAATGGAAAACGAGCGTGGCACTGATGGGGCTGTGCGGGCTGTCCCGGATCAATCTGCGAATTGGGGGCCTTGGCTCTTTGGCGGCGTGTTGGTCGGGACGCTCGTATTCTTCTGGTGGCTGATTATCTACTCGCACGGTGTCGTGCCCCATCATTCGTGATGGGCTCCCTGGTGTGAGTACGAGGATGAAAAATCAAAATTCCATGTTGCTCTGGCTGTCTGTTTTCGCGGTGACGGCCGTTGTCTTTTATGGTTTGGATCTCTTGATCATGGGCATGCAGGGCTTGCCGCTCAATTGGGATCTTTCCCCAGTTCAATAACATCCGTTGGGAGAGAAGATTGTGGCTTCGAGCGTACAGCGAAGCGGGCATATGAGCGGCTTTCTGAAAGCCGCCTTGTTCGTTCTGGTGATTGGCGTGCTCGCCTGGGGTTCCGCCGGATCGAACGATGGGCTGTTCAGCTTCACGTCGTCGGCCCTGGCGAACGAGGCCGGCGCCGATAATGGGGGTGCGGTGGAGGAAATTCCCGGCGCACCCGATTTGCAGCGGAAAGATTATCCGAACCTTGGTGTGAGCAGTCGGTCCCTCGTATGGGTCGCGGCCCAGATGCATCTGTTTTTCGCCGCCTTCGTCCTGGCGGTGCCGCTGTTCGTGCTGGTGATCGAATGGCTGGGCGTGAAAACAGGCGACAAGCGCTATGACATCATGGCCCACGAGTTCATGAGGATCTCGTTGGTCGCCTATTCGATCACGGCCCTGCTGGGCGGGCTGCTGGCATTTTCGTTGTTCCTGGCCTATCCCGGCTTCATGGCCTACATGATGAAGGTGTTCGGCTCCCAGGTGCTTGTTTACGCCTTCATGTTCTTTGCCGAAAGCGCGCTTCTCTATATCTATTATTACAGCTGGGATGTCATGCACGAGCCCAATCGCAAGTGGCTCCATTTGACCATTGGCCTCCTGCTTAATGTGGTTGGCACTTCCTTGCTGGTCATCGCCAATTCCTGGGCCACCTTCATGATGGCGCCGTCGGGCGTCAGTGAAACCGGCGCCGTGGTTGGCGGGATCTGGGATATCATGCGGGGCCCGCTGTGGAACCCGGTCAATCTGCATCGGTTTATCGCGAATATCGCTTTCGGCGGCGCGGTTGTCGGCGCTTATGCGGCTTACAAATTCCTCAGCTCCAGGGGCGAGGCGGCCAAGGCCCATTACGACTGGATGGGTTACACCGCGAATTTCATTTCGATTTTGGCATTCCTGCCGCTGCCGTTCGCCGGCTACTGGCTGATGGCCGAGGTTTACGCCTATTCGCAGCAGATGGGCATCACCGCAATGGGCGGCATTCTGGCATGGCTGTTCATCGTTCAGGCAGTGCTGATCGGAACCATTCTTTTGGCCGGCAACTATTATCTGTGGTCAGGCATGTCGCGCAGTGACGGCGCTCATCGGTATCAGTGGCTGATCAAATATATCGCGGCCATTCTGGTCCTGGGCTTCCTGGTCTGGATCACGCCCCACACCCTGATTCTGACATCAAGTGAAATCGCGACCCTGGGCGGCAGTCACCACCATCTGCTTGGCCCGCTCGGTATCATGCCGGCGAAAAATATCGCCGTGAACCTGATGCTTGTCGCAACCTTCCTGTCGTTCCAGATCTACCGCCGCGCCGATAAGGTGATAACGGTGCCCTGGGAGAAGACAGGCAATGCCCTGATGTGCGCGATCTATTTGATTGCGATCTTCAACATCATCTTTGTGGGCGTGTATTACGGCTACTTCACCAACACGGTCTACAAGGTCGGTTCGAGCGTGATTCAGGTGGCGTCAACGTTGCTGGTGATCATCAGCGGCGTGGTCATTGACAGCCTGATGCTCAAGGGAGCGCAGACGCTGCCGTCGCGCTGGGGTAAAGTCAGCGAACGGTCGCAATATGCCTTGTTTGCGATGCCGGTCGCCTTTACCTGGCTCATGGCGCTGATGGGCTATGTTCGCTCGTCGGTCCGGACCCACTGGCATGTTACCGATATTCTCAAGGACAATTCGGCGGATAACTTCATTCCCACGATCGGATATGCGGGCAACATGATGACCATTGTCACCGTTTTGTTCCTGATATCGACCTTGTTCATCTTCTGGATTGCTTCGCTCAGCGATGCCGGGCACGCCCGGGCGGAGGCGGATAAATGAGCGCGCTTGGAAAAACCCTGGGGTTCAGCCTTGCCCTGACACTGGCTTTCACGGGCATTGCCAATATTCTGCCGCAGGTCGAGGGCGAGGCCCCCAAGGAGATCAAGGTCGAGCTGGGCTCGCTGACCATGGACAGCTTTATCCAGATGGGTCAGGACCTGTTCAACGGCAAGGGCACCTGCAACCTGTGCCATAACTCTCTGGGCCGGGCGCCGGATATTCCCGCGCTTAACATGGTCGATACCGCCGAAGAGCGGTTGGCGGACAGCCGTTACAAGGGTGAGGCCACCGACGCCGAATCCTATCTCCTGGAGTCGATGGCGGCGCCCAGCGCGTTTGTCGTCGAAGGGTTCGGCAAAAAGGGTTCGAACGACACCGTCTCGCCGATGCCCAACGTCGCCAAGGCGCCGACCGAGCTGTCGGAAACCGAAATGTCCGCGATTATCGCTTATTTGCAGGCCAAGAACGGCAATGAAGTGACCGTGGCGCTGCCGACCGCCGAGGAAGATGTCGAGCTTGGCGACGGCGATGATGGCGAGGAAGAGCAAGCCGGCCCGGCCGAGACCGCGGAGGCGGCACTCGAGAAATTCGGCTGTTCGGCGTGCCACAATATCATGGGGAGCGAGGCGGATCTGGGTCCGGATCTGGAGACGGTCAGCGCGCGCTTGAGCGTGGACGAGATCCGGCAGAGCATCGTCGACCCGCACGCCGTCATCGCGGAGGGCTACGAGGACATGATGCCCGATTATTTCTCCGAGGAAATGTTCGTTAAAGAACTGGATTTGATCGTCCAGTTCCTGGCCGGCCAGGAGGGCTGAGTATCAATGAGGCGAGTGCGTTTGACCGCGTTTTGGCGCGCGGTGCTGATAATTGCGGGCATTTTCGTCCTGCTCGACAATGCATTTCCCCCGGTCATGCCGATCTCGGTGATGATCCAGTACATGTCGGTAAGCATCATCGGCGTGCTGCTGTACTTCTCTTACGACGATGAGCGGTGGGCCGAATTCAAGGCGCCGGTCCTGGCGCTGTTGCGGGAGGACCGCCTGAAGCTGCCGCGCATGGCGATGTTGCTCCTGGTCCCGTCGCTGGCCGGATACGTGACTTTCGGCATGGTCGTGCCGTCGACCGACGCCCCGGTCGAGCTTCGCCAGGTCCATCCGGCGCCGCCAAATAAATTGGCGATCTATGGCAAGAAATTCGATCTGACCACGCTCGAAAATCCGGTCCGGCAGGAAGTGTTGGCCCTGTTGGAAAGTGAAGCGGACAAGGCCCGCGAGGTTTATTCCTCGTCTGTTTCGGCCGGGTCGAAAATCTATTACAGCAACTGCTTTTTCTGCCACGGCGACCTGCTGGACGGCGACGGAATGTTTGCCGAGGGTCTGAGTCCGCCCCCGGCCAATTTCCAGGACGTCGGCACCATTGCGCAGTTGCAGGAGGCTTATCTGTTCTGGCGCATCGCCACCGGGGGCCCCGGCCTGCCCAAGGAAGGCGCACCGTGGAACTCGGCGATGCCGGTGTGGCACGAAATGCTCGGCGAGCAAGACATCTGGAACGTCATCATGTTCCTCTATGATCATGTCGGGCAGGTTCCGCGGATGTGGAACCAGGATGTTTCCAGGGCCGTGACCGCCCTGTCCGAGGAGGTTCAGGCCGAACGTCGCGGCCATACCGGCGAGGCGCTCTATCAGGATCATTGCGCGGTCTGCCACGGGCCCACCGGCGCTGGTGACGGCCCGGCGGCGGATTTCCTTTATCCCAAGCCGCGTGATTTCACGTTCGGCATGTTCAAATATAAAACCTCGCCGGCCGACGGCTCGTCGGCCACCGATGCCGACCTGTTCAAGACCATCAAGCACGGCCTGCCGGGAACCGGAATGCCGGCGTGGAAGACGATGTTCTCGGATGATCAGATTCGCGATTTGGCCACGGTTGTAAAATCATTCGACCTGGTCGGAACTTTTGCGCCTGAAGACGCCGAGGATGAAGAGTTCGACGAGGAAGGACGGTATCTGGGCGAGCTCTTGAGCGTGACCAAACAAGTCCCGCTTGAGAACCAGGTGCCGATGAGCGAGGAATCGCTGGCCCGGGGCAAGGTCATGTTCGAAAAAACCTGCGCCCAATGCCACGGCAATGAGGGCCGTGGCAATCCCGGGGTCGGCAAACGGCTGAAGGACGAGTGGGGCGACCGAATCTGGCCGCGCGACCTGACCCAGCCGTGGACCTGGCGTTCCACCAACGTCGCCGGGAGCGCTGAGCAGACCATCCAGAACATCTTTACGCGGCTGACGACCGGCATTCCGGGCACGCCGATGCCCGAGCACGCCACCAACGTGACCGAGGAAGACCGCTGGCATATTGCCAATTACGCCTATTCCTTGCGTGGCAACTCGGTCCCGCCGGGCAAGTCACGGGTTGTCCAGGGGCTTAAGGTCGCCGGCGATCTGCCCGCCACGGTCGATGATGACGCGTGGGCGTCCGCGACGCCGGTCACGTTGCGGATGATGCCCAACGTCATCAAGGCGGAACGGCTGTTCAAGCCGCTTAACGCGGCCTTGACCGTGCGTTCGATCTATAACGAGCGGGAAATCGCGTTGTTGCTGGAGTTCGACGACCGGACCATGAGCATGCCCGGTGATGCGGACGCCGAGCAGACACAGGATCGCAAGCGCGCGCTTTTCTCCGACGCCTTTGCGATCCAGTTCCCGAAAGCGGAGTCTTACTCGCTTGAACCGACCGTGCAAAAGCCATTGTTCCGGCACGGCGATCCCGCCCACCCCACGACGATGTGGTATTGGAACGCTGGCAGCGTCGAACCTCGGATCGCGCCTTTCGCGACGGTTTTCGATGCATCGGGTGAGGACAAAAAGTTGGCGCCCCGGGCCGATGACACTTCGCTCAAGGTCACCGGTGAATGGGTCAACGGCCGTTGGCGGGTGATGTTCACCCGGCCGCGTGGCGGTGGCGAATTTGGCGATCTGCCGTTCGCCGAGGGCGTTTTCATGCCGATCTCGTTCGCCAACTGGGACGGCAGCAACGGCGAGAAGGGCTCAAAGCACAAACTGACGTCCTGGTACTGGCTCTATCTGCCCGCCCCCGACAAGCCGATGATGACAATGGGCCTGCCCCTTGCGGTGTGGTTCGTAACTTTCGGACTGGGGCTTGGTATCGTGCGACGCCAACGCCGCGCTGTCGAAAAGTGAACAATTCGTTCACATGAAATCGTGCAGTGAACGGATGTGTTCATCCGGTCAGCGTGAAAATAACCACAAAAACTGACCGGTTTCAATAACTTCATAAATAACAACTGGTTAGGGTCGCCCCAACGGGCGGCCCTAATTGGCATGGAAATTGCTTATGGAGCACCAGGATGACGCTGATCATCGGGTGGCCTGCCTGCCGGCGGGTCACGAGTTTATCGAGTGAAGGGAAGCGAATAATGACTCGTGCGATAACCAAATACTTAATGAGCGCAAGTCTGATGTTCTCCCTCGGCGCAGGTGTCGCCACCGCGCAGGAGGAAAACCCGACGGCTGACAAGTACCTGGAACTGGGTACCGAAAAGGGGCAGTTAGGCGGTAAGGAACAGAAAGACTTTGAGCTCATGCAGCTCAAGGAACAGATCAAGACATTCATTCCGCCGTTGCTGCGGCCGGCATTTACCCAGCATGCCTATGTGCTGCCGCCGAACGCTGTTCAGCTCGGCATCACCCATCGCGTCACGACAATCGGCGGCGACGACTTCTTCATGAACGGCAGTCCCAATCTGGCGGTGTTTGGAGATTCCAAGGTCGACCGGCATCTGACCGATCTCGATTTGTTTTACGGATTCGACCTCAAACGCAAATATCTCCACGGCTTTACGCTGCGGATCAACATTCCCTACCTCGATTCGCAGGTTGACGGCAGTGTCCACCCGAATGGCCAGCAATTCATCAGCCTGGAAAATGCCGGCAGCACCCAGGAAATCGGCGATATCGGCGTATTCCTGAAAAAGAAAATCTGGGACCAGGGTAACAGGCCATTTGGCTTTGCCGTGGCTGGCGCGGTGTTCCTGCCAACCGGAGCCAATCGCGAAACCTTCGGCAGCAACGGCCGGATCACGGCAAAGCGGCCGCAGCCGCCGAACGCGGTGGCCGCTCAGGGCTTCGACGCCGTGATGCAGGCCAATGTCGCGAACGGCGTGTGGGGCGATCCCCGGTGTTTCTTCCGTAACTTCAATCTTGGCAACCGCGGTGTCTGTGATGGTCCGGCGGCAGGCCCTGGCGGCGCGTTCGGCGCGCCGGCCGCGGGTCCGCTGTCCTTTGCGCCGGGTGGAGCCAATTTCGACAACGCCTTTGTCGGGGATTTCCCATTCAACAACGGCGTGTTCGGTCGCTTCGCGGGCGATGGCCGTCTTGCTTCGACCTTGCAGCCCGGCACCGGCGATTTCAGCTTCCTGATCGGCGGATTCCTGACCCGGCAGTTTAACCCCGGCTCGTTCCTCGGCCGCAGCGCGGCGCATTTTGGCGTGATTCACAAGTTCGTGTTTGAGCAGGACGGCGTCGATTTCGGCGACACCACGACCTATTTCGCCTCGTTCGTGAAGCCCGTCTACAAGGATTACCTGGCCGTCGATCTGACCTTCGTTGGTTTCGACCATCAGACGGACAGATACACGGGCAAGATCCCGGAGCCTGAAATTCACACCTGCGACGCGGCCGACGTGGCCGCCGGCATCGGTGGCTGCT
The DNA here is from genome assembly GCA_046756385.1 of Sphingomonadales bacterium. Taxonomy (GTDB): domain Bacteria; phylum Pseudomonadota; class Alphaproteobacteria; order CAZZKF01; family CAZZKF01; genus JBHHWG01. The sequence goes on from JBHHWG010000072.1 coordinate 11,281, forward strand.
CGGCGATAGGCGTCGACGCGTTCGTATTCGAGGTCATTGACCGTCCGTCGTTCTCCGGTGGTTTCACCGGCATGATCGCGCCGTCGGTCATCTTCAGCCCCGATCCGCAGATCCGCATCGCCCTGTCCGGCCTGTTCCGGGTGATCGAGCCCAAGCTGGGCCCGGCTCCGCCGTGGGTCGCGCGTTTCCACATCGATGTGACTTTCTAAGGGACCGATTCTTGATTTTCTTTCTCGAACTGGAGAAGAAACAATGACTAGACAAAAACTTTTGCGACGCTCCGTCGTATTGGCCGTATGCGGCGCCCTGACCTGGGGCGCCGGTGCGGCGGCCAAAAACCTGCTCTATACCGCGGACGGCCGTACCGTCCACATCAAGGGCGGGACCCTGCAGCCGGACCTGAGCATGTACCGCTCACCGCTCGACAGTAAAGTTGTGGACCGGCGCTTCTACACCAATGAAGCCACCTACATGGCCAACGAGGGCTTCAAGATGGGCATGGAAGGCTTTGACGATTTCGTCAAGGCGGCCCTGCCGGTTTCCTATCACCGGGCCTTCCAGTGGGTCACGGCGAAGGAAGCCTATTTCTATGCCCGTTATCTGCTGGATTACACCGGCGGTCGCGGCCATGCCGGCGTTCACATGATCCATGCCCCGTACTGGACCATGCAGGCGATCAAGCATTCCAATTACAACCGGTTGCAACGAGACCGTGGCGAGCGGACGTTCTCCAACAAGGACATCATGCTCGGCGTGTATCTGCCGCTGTCCTATCAGCGGACCGGCTTTCCCCGGGTCTTTGACGACATTCAAGTGAGCTACTTGCAATACAAGTCGGTTGATCCGCATTTCACCGCTAAGCTGGACATGAGGGACAGCTACGAAGACCCGATGAGCGGCAAGAAAGGCGGTTGGGGGCAGCCCAATACCTATCTCAACGATTACGCTCAGCGCTTCGACCATGACAAGATGGACACCACCTTCCACATGGGTTCCATCGGTCAGTATGTGAAGCGGCGCATGCAGTGGTCGGACTTCTTCTTCCATGCCGAACATAAGGAAGAATCGGTGGTCTCGCGCGGGACCGAAGTCAACATGCTGGGCAACGACGCCGAAGAGGGTATGCGCGGATGGGGCCTTACCATGGCCGCCACCAACGCGATCCTCGAAATCAAGTCGTCGATGTTCACCGACGGCAAGAAGCTTCTCGGCATCAACCCGGCCAAATATGATCCGGCGGAGGGCCTGCGTTACATCCCCCATGAGATCGCGCCCAATATCTTCTGGGCCGGCGATATTCCGGAACGCATCTGGTCGCTCGACCTCAAGGATGCGTCGAGCCAGCTTTGGGATCAGGCGTCCTGGGTCTGGGGCACCACCGCCTACGCCACCACGGTCCAGCGGCGGCCCAAGGTGTTTACCGACAATCCCCCGGTGGACGGCGGCTTCATGGAGAAAAGCATGGGGGTGGTTGCCGAGGCGCTCGGCAACGCGGTGTTCAGGAACATCGAAGCCATGCACGTGAAGAACGGCATTCTGGTGTCCGAGTGGACGCCGGAAAACGGCGTCGGCTCGACCATTACCATGCAAGACATGGCCATGACTATCGCCGTGCTTCACGACATGTCACAAAGCTGGGACGCGATTGACAAATATGCCGACATCGCCGATCGGGCCCGCGAGCTTCTGGAAAAGAATGCGCGGTTCCTGCTGAAGGCTCAGGGCCGCGACGGTTCGTTCAGCGAGGCCTATGATGTGTCGTCGGGCGCGGCACAGGGGGCATCCGATCTCGCCGCCCCGAACTGGGCCGGCGTTCGCGCGCTTGTCGCCGCCTATTTCACGACCGAGGAGCCTGAGTTCCTTGCCGCGGCGCGCAAGACCTTCAACCTGATGAACACAAAATATTGGGTTGAGGAGCATGGCTTGTATCGGACCCGGCTCGGTGACGACACGGTCGTCCTGACGCCTTACGAGATCGGTGTCGCGGTGGGTGCGATGCGCGAGATGCTGTTGGCGACG
>JBHHWG010000073.1:0-12996 GCA_046756385.1 Sphingomonadales bacterium
CTTCGCTGACCTGATCGACGCAATTTACCGGGAGTACGCGGCGCGCTTCGGAAAGGTCCGCTGGGGGGACAAGACGCCGTTCTACACCCCTGACATTGATATTCTGTGGAACCTGTTTCCGGGCTGCCGGATCATCCACCTGGTAAGGGACGGGCGCGACGTCGCGGTGTCGCAACGCAAGATCGGGTGGCTAAGCAGCAGCATCCCGCGACTGGCTGAGGATTGGCGTTGGAAAACCACCGTCGCCCACAAGGTCGGGTCGGTCCTGGGCGAGGATTTTCTTGAGATCCGATACGAGGATCTGGTGGTCGAACCGGAAACAGTGCTGCGATGCATCTGCGCGTTCCTTGGCGAGGAATTCGATCCCGAAATGCTTGGCTATCATGACAATGCCGGCGATGTGGTCCCGGCCGACAGTCTGAGATGGCACCGGAACTCCATCCGGCCGCCGGACCCGAGCAAGCTTGGGACCTGGAAAATAAAAATGTCGCGGGCCGACCGGACGATTTATGAGCAGATCGCCGGGCAGGCGCTGGAGGAATTCGGATATGAGCGCGAATACCTCGCAAGTACCTTCGCGAGCCGTGCCAGAGCCCTGTATTTCGCGCTGATCAAGCGCTGGTGACGGCAAGGGGCCAAACGGGACAAACGGGATGCTGCAAACCGCCAGAAAATTGCGCGATTATCTCCAACTGCCGCCGATGGCCAGGGCCGCCGTGAGAAGGGACCGAAAGGGCGCTCCCAGCCGCGATCCCGGGATTGACCGCATCATCGATGAGGGGTTTGCATGGTTGTGCCGTGCCCAGGATTGCTCGGCCACTTCCGACGGCGGCGTGGCCCGCGATTTTAGTCTGATAAAGGGGTGGGCCAGCTCCTATCCGGAAACGACCGGTTACATCGTGCCGACTTTCATCCAGTACGCGAAGTTGCGCAACAACCCGAACGCCCTGTTGCGCGCAAGGCGGATGTTGAACTGGCTGGTGTCGATCCAGTTCCCGGACGGGGGCTTCCAGGGCGGGCCGGTGGACGCGCCAAAGCGGGTGCCGGTCACTTTTAACACCGGCCAGATTTTGATCGGTCTGGCGGCCGGCGCGCGGGAGTTTGGCGACTATCGCGACGCGATGAATTCGGCCGCCGCCTGGCTGGTCAAGACCCAGGACAGGGACGGCTGCTGGCGCCACCATCCGACGCCATTCGCAAAGGCGGGGGAAAAAGCCTACGAGACCCATGTCGCCTGGGGCCTGTTCGAGGCCGAGCGGCTTGAGCCGGGCCGGGGCTACGGCGAGGCGGGGCTGAAAAACGTCCGATGGGCGCTAACCTGCCAACGCGAAAATGGCTGGGTCGCCCGCTGCTGCCTCGACCGGCCGCAAATGCCGCTGACCCACACCCTCGGATATTTTCTGCGCGGCGTGGTCGAGGCTCACCGTTTCTCGGGCCGCGACGAATTTCTGGAAGCGGCAAGCCTGACCGCGAATGGCCTGCTCTCGGTCCAGCGCGATGATGGCTCGTTGCCGGGCCGGCTTTACGCCGACTGGAGTGTGGCCCGCGACTGGTGCTGTCTCACCGGCAATGTACAGATCGCTCAAAGCTGGCTAATTCTGTACCAGCGGACCGGCGATATTCGTTTCCTGCACGCCGGTCGCGCCGCAAACAGGTTCGTGCGCCGAACGATCGGGCTGGAGAGCCCCCGAGACATAAGAGGCGGCGTTGCCGGCTCCTTTCCCATCGACGGCGGTTACGGACGCTTCCAGTATCCAAGCTGGGCGATAAAATTCGCCATCGACAGCAACATGCTGGAACAGAAAATCCCGTTCACCGCTTGATCCGGCGTTTCAGGCTTTCGGCCACCCTTGCGGCGGTTTGGCCGTCCCACAGGTCCGGGCGTTTTCCGTGCCGCCATTCGCCGTTAAGGACCCGATTGACGTTGGTCAGGAGCGCGGCGGTCGGGACCAGGCGGTTGGTTCCTTGCCGGATCGTGATCGGGCGCTCGGTGGTGTCCCGCAGGGTGAGACAGGGGATGTCCAGATAGGTCGTTTCCTCCTGAATGCCGCCTGAGTCGGTAATCACCAGGCTGCATTCCTGCACCAGCGCCATGAATTGCGCATAGTTCAGCGGTTCGAGGGTCTTGAGCAAGGGCGCGCGCGCGAGCATCGGTTCGAACCCGAACTCCTCGATGCGGTCGCGGGTTCGGGGATGGACCGGAAATATCAACGGCAGCTTTTGCGCCACCAGTACGAGTTGTTCGATGAGTTCGGCCAGCACGTCCGGGCAATCGACATTGGACGGCCGGTGCAAGGTGACCACGCCATAATTGCCCGGCTTCAGACCAAAATTCCGGCACGCCTTTTTGCGTGCAATCCTTGGCCGCAAAAGCTCAAAGGAATCGATCATGATATTGCCGACGCAGTCGATCCGGTGGGCTGGAATGCCCTCTCGTTTCAGATTTTCGTCGGCGTCGGACGACGGCGTTAAAAGCAAATCGGCGATGGCATCGGTAACGAGCCGGTTGATCTCCTCCGGCATGGTCCGGTCGCCGCTTCGCAGCCCGGCCTCAAGGTGCGCAATCGGGATCCAAAGCTTGGCCCCGACCAGGGCGCAGGCGACGGTCGAATTGACGTCGCCGACCACGACAATCCAGTCCGGGCGTTGGGCTTCGCAGACTTCCTCGTACGCGACCATGACGCCGGCGGTCTGCCGGGCATGGCTCGCGCTGCCGACGCCGAGGTTGAAATCGGGCGGCGGCAGCCCCAGGTCGCGAAAGAATGCGTCGGACATTTGGACATCATAATGCTGGCCGGTGTGGACCAGCTTGACATCGCACCAGGGCGCGCCCTTGAGCTGGTGATAAAGCGGTGCGACCTTCATGAAATTGGGCCTGGCCGCCGCAATCAGATGGATGACGGAGACAGGGGCCGACCCTTTTGGAATCACGGTGGTTCCGTCAATTTGGCTCATGGCCCCGGACCCCGGATCTAGAGCGATTCATGCTCGCTTCAACGGTAGTCGAGCCCGTGAATGGGCTCCACGCCTTGCTGCTCTTTTCGTGGACAAGGTCGGCAACCTGTATTCGCAATATCACCATTATCGCCATGTAGGCATAATATAGATCGAAGGTCGCGAGATTGAGGAACGTTCCCGCCACGGCATAGCCGACCAGCCCGACCTGCAGCATGGTCGCCAGGTCATGGGCCCACGTCAGATCAGGCCTCCCCTTGACCAATTTCACAATTCGCCCCCCGGTGAAAAACGTCGTGAAGGCCAACGTCATGAAGAGCAAAAAACCTACCCAGCCGTGTTCGCCCAACACCTCGAAATAGATGCTGTGGGCGGCCTTGCCCTTTTCGTCCGCGAACAGGTATTTCTCTCGCAAGCCGGAGTCGTAAAAGCTGTTGAATCCCCCGCCCATAACAGGATTGTCACTCGCAACGTCAATTGCAAAGCGCCACATCGTCAGGCGCCCCTGGGCTGACCGGTCAGTCTCATATTCGGTAATCGACTGAATTCTGCCCTGCCATTTGTCCGGCATGAATGCGACGCCGGTTCCGACCGACAGGATGATGACAAGCACGGCGAGCGCCCGACGGCGGGAATTGATCAACAAATAAATCAGCATCGCGCCCATGCCGAGAAACGCCCCGCGCGACTGCGAGCCGAATATCGAGAATACCCATAGAGCCATCGAAGCGCCGAGGAGCCATTTCATTGTCTTTGTCACGGCTTGCTGGTGGAGAAAGCGAACCAGCGGCAAGGTCATTATCAGGGCGAGAGCAAGGGCATTGTTGTCGTGGATAAACGACTGCATCGGCCCGAAGACATGATGTTGTCCACCCGTGATTATCGTGAAAAAACCACCTTTGACGGCGTAGAACCCCAAAGAGATTACCGTGACCCAAATCAACGCCAGCAGGCGGACTTTGGTGGTGATAAGGCCGATGGTCACCAGCGTGAACAGGAAAATCTTGATCGTGATCTCCCATTTGGGCCAGGCGAAGTCCGGGGATACCGCAAACACGGTTGTGAGCGTGACCCAGGCCGCATAAAGGCCAAGCAGCAGGATAATTGGGTGAAACGGGATGCGCTTGGGTTCGCGGGACACAGCCCAGCCGACCAAGGTAGCCGCGGCGATGACGTCGGCGACCGGAAAGCTGGCGGCTGCTCCCCAGGTCAGGCGGTGCGGGTTCATGAACGAAATCCACTCCCACATCAGCACCCCCAGATGAGGCCTCATGAGAATGAGTGGAACGGAGCCGATGGTGATCAAAAGAACGATGAGCGCGCGCATCGTATATCAGTCTCCGGATCCCGGACCGTACCGGCGATCAGACAGTTCTGCTATTGCTAAGCGAACTCCATTTTAATACCGTTGTGGCGATCACATACAACTTAATTGTTAAGTCATAATATCTTATAATAATTGGTGGCTTTTGGAAGCCATGGCTGCACGTTCCGTCTGAAAGGCAGGTTCACTTGGTTGAAGGTATCGCACTTGTCGTGTTCACTGCCCTGGTGGTTTACGTCTGCTACTGGTCGGTCAAGGCCGAGGACGCAGACCCGTTGAACAAGGAGAAGAAAAGGTTCGAGCTTCACCCTGACGGAGACTCGAACGACTGAGTGCGCTTGTGAATTGCCGCGATAACCCACTGACGGGTCACATCAATCATTTCCTCGTTCCAGCGGCAATTTGAAAATGTGTGGTCGGCGTCGGTGATCCGGTGCCGAGTGACATTTGGGGATTTCAATATCCGCCGCCATCTCCGCGATCGGCGGGCAGCGTCCGAAAACTCCCGCGCGGTCAGGTCGTCGCCCGATAGAATCAGCAGGGCGGGGCCGTCAAAGCGCTCAAAGTGATCCGCCATTCGGTCGGGAAGGGACCGTCCGGGGTTAGGGCGGGCGACCGGGTTGCCCGGGTTTGCCTGCCTCAAATTATGCAGCAGTGATTTCAAGGATGCCGCCAGCCTGAACTGCCCCGATCCCAATTTGACCCAGAAATCGCGGCTCGTGAGGCGCCACGGATAGTAGTGCCTGAGATGGGCCCTGGCGATTCCGGTTTCGGTTCGCATCCATGGGTTTACCAGCACCAGGCCGCAAATTCGCGGGTCTGCCGGCGCGTGGAAAAGCGCGGCCGACGCGCCGTCGCACAGGCCCCACAGCGCTATCTGCCTAAGGCCGGGACAATGCGCCATGAAGGCATCGGCGGCGGCGGCGATGTCGGGCCCGATCGCTTCGAAGCCGGGAAATACGCCTTCACTGTCGCCCATGCCGCGGCAATCGAAACGCATGGCCGCAATGCCGGACGCGGCAAGCCGCCGGGCCAGTAACAGGAATTGGCGGTGACTGCCGACTCGATACTGGGGGCCGCCGACGACAATAAGCACGCCGGTTTCGCTGCGTCGATCAGGCTGATGAAGAAGCCCAACCAACTGATCGCCATGGCAATCAAAAATTACCGGAATTTGTTCGGCCATCACGCGGCCCGGTCCATTGCCAGGGCTAGGGTCAGTTCCTGCAACCTGGGCGCCCATGCCGTTTCCAGGAGCGTCCAGAACGGTCGGTCCACGACTGCCGCGGTTTCGACCGATGCGCCTTGCGACCGCCAATCCGCCACCGTTTGCGCACTGCCCGGCAAAAGTTCCGGATGGGCGGACGACGCCACCTCCAGCCACAACACCTTGGTCCCATTTGGCGGCACGAGTGGTTTGAGTGTCAGGCCATCGATGGCGCTCGCCAACTCCGGCGCAAGGTCATAGCCGGCAACTTCGACGGTGCGGCCCGCTTTAAGCATGGCCCGCAGCTCCCTGGTTCCCTGTTTGGCCCCGTTGGCGCGCGCCAATTCGGCGGCCATTCTTATCCTCAGGAACTGGGTGAGGAAAACTTTCCCGTTTTGCGCCGGCTGCCACAGCAGAATATGGTTGAACCGTCCCGCCGCCCGGCTTGCCACCTCCATGGCGAGCAGGCCGCCCAGCCGAAGTCCCCATAAGCCAATGCGATTTCGCCCCCTGTCGCGAAGCCAGTCGGCGGCCGCCCTGACGTCTTGGCGCCAGGCTTCCCACCGTGCTTGCGCGAAATCGCCGTCACTATCCCCGGTTCCGAAAAGGTCGAGAACAAGCACCCCAAGCCCGCGCTCGGCAAAGGCCCGCGCCTGGCGCGCCACGACATGGCGGGACCGGTTCAATTCCTCGGCAAACGGAGGGATGAAAATCATGTCGCCGAGGTCTTCACCGCAACCGGCCGGCGGATGATAAATCGCGAAAATCCTGCTGGCCGTGCTTGGAATAAAGGTGGCGATCACTGGGCAGGCTCCTGTTTCTCAGGCCGCGATTTTGGCGTCCACAAAATCACACAGGGCGCCGAGAGTGGCGAATGTTTCGGCGCTGATTTCATCATCCTCGATGAAAATGCCGAAGCGTTCCTCAATGACGGTGAGCAGCGTCACGACAGCCACGGAGTCGAGTTCCGGCAGGCTGCCCAGCAGGGGGGTGGATTGGTCGAAGGCCTGTGATCGCCCCGCAAGTTGAAGCGTTTCATCCAGAATCCCCCGCATTTCCTCGATCATGGCCATGCGCTTTGTTCTCCGATCCGAAGCAGTTTGCCCAGGGGCGGTCGGACGATGCTCGATACCCGCCGGCAGGCGCCGGGTTCGATCATAAAATTGTTTCGGCGAATTTCAAAACCGATGGTCTAGACCGGCCGCAGCTTTCGACCATGAATGACCGCCAATACCGGCCAGCGATAACAATTCACGTGATGCATCCGTCGAATCTCGTCGCTCCATTTATGGTGCCAGTCCATTGCCCGGCCGTAGAATTCGATTGTTTTGAAACGTCGATCGGCGAGGATTTTCCGGAATGATTCCTGGCGCATGAGGTGGGCGGGCGAGGTCTTTTTCTCGGCGCCGTCATAGGTCGTTTTCAGGATGATGAAAACCCGGTCGTCATGGATACAGAGGTCCGACGCCACCAGCCTGTCATCATACCAATAGCGGTAGACGGCGGCCCGGTTGTGGCGGCTGAACGCCTGCATCAGTGCGGTGTAGAACCGTCCCTGAAGATTGCTGGCGTGAATCGCGCCGCCCTCATCGGCCTTCCAGCTTCGGGACTCGAGGGCGCCGTAGTCCTTGACCGCCGCAGCCATCCGGTTCTCAGCGGTCACTATTTCCAGGCGGCTCTCGATGCCCTCCCGCGCCAGTAAATTCCGCTGACGCTTCATGGTGTGTCGCAGGTTTTTGCCGCGCGCCGCCCAGTAGGTGTCGAAACTGTTGGGCAATGTGATGCGGGCGGTCTCGATATAGTCGAATGTTCGAAGCGATCCGCCATCTTTCGGCCGTGCGCTCAGATCCGGGTCCTGCTGGCTGATGGCCGCGACCAGACTGGGACCGGGCAGGGCGGCCACCAAGTCGGCCATGGCTGTCTTCAGCTCAAGGTCGGGCCGGCAAAGCCAGGCCCCCAGCGGTGCCTGGGCGGGCTGGAAGGTCTGCCATGAAAATCGCCCCGTGCGGGCCATTATCGCCAGTGCCGCCGGGCTTCTGGTGTCCCCGTAAGCCGCAATCAGTTCGCCGCCCCGTGAAAAATGCTGGAGCGAAATTTCAAGGAAAGTGGGATCAAGCAGCGGGCTTCCGTTAACTTCCGCGTTCAGTGCGCCCCATTTTGGCGCGAAATCGGGGAAAGCGTCGAGATTCCGAAACGACCATTTCATGGCGATTGCCCCTTTGTCACCGAGCGGGCGATGAAGCTGAGCCGATAACGGCGCGCACGCGCTCTATCACCGAACGGAGTTCCTGAGCCGACATTTCCTGATGGCATGGGAACTGGACCAGATGGCGCGACAGACCAACGCTCACAGGGCAAATCGTCTGGTCAACGCCCGGCCACAAAAACTGCCCAAACCGCTGCATCGGAACCGCCAGATCCTCAAGTTTGGGAAAAATCCGTGGCAGGTCGTCCACCCAAAGCGGGAAAAGATGGGGCACAACGCCCACCGGAAGATCCGGCAGTAAGGGGCGGCACCCTGGAAGGTCCGACAGTTGGTCAAGTAGCGTCAGATAATTCTCCCGGCGCCGGCTGACGATGCGGCTTTTTGAAACGGTCCGATAGATCAGACTGGAAACAAGCGACATTCGAATATCGATGCCGCATTCGTCGAAGGCGCCGGGCGCGCCGGAATTTTCCCCGATCAGACCAATCGACGCGGATAAATCCGGCACACCGAAGCTGTTTGTCACAGGCCGGCGGGACACCCGGTCCCTGATCCAGTGCACAATCTCGATCAGCGGCGCGAACGCCCAAAGGCGTCGGTAGTGCGCCGCTCGCGCGATCGTGTTTAGCAGCTCTCTGGCGGTCTCGGTGATGCCTCGCCGGCGCAGTCGAAAGCTGTCGACAGGATGATCGCTTGATAACAGGCAACCGCCTTCCAGCATCGGAAAGAATTTTCGCGGGCTGGCAATGGCGTAATCACCAAACGACCCCGGCGGCTGATCCTCGATCCGGCCGAAAAAGCTGTGCGCGCAGTCCTCAAGTAGTTTTAGACCGCGCTTGTCACAAAAGTCCCTGATTTTTCCCATGTCCTGAGGGAACCCGAAATAGTGGGTCACCATCAGAACACGGCAATGGTCGTCGATTTTCGAGGTGATGTCCGCAAGATCGACCGACAGGTCGTTTTGGATTCGATAAAAAACCGGCTCCGAATCCGTCCACGCCAACGGCTCGACCATTGAGGCGCAATGAAAGGCCGGCAGCAGCACTTTGTCCCCCGCGCCGAGGCCCATGGCCTCCAAGGCCCGGGCAATGGCGTGACGCCCTGACGGCAGGTGGAGTGCGCTGCCGACGTCGAGAACAGATGGCAGCGTCAATGGCCCATTTTTGAAGAACGACGCCAACGAAAGCACCGGCTCGACCGGTACGTCAGGGACCGGAATCGGCCGGCCGATCCGGGCGATATTAGGGTCTCCGTCAACGGGCGTAACCGAATAGGTCATGCCGAAACCGCGCGCGGACCGGCGGCTGGTTCCGGTCGTTTTAGGTAAATGCATCCGTGTGCCCTGCTGAACCCTGACGAATGGCTTGAAAAGGTGCAGGCGATCGAAGATAAAGTGTAGTAACAAGCTACTCCTAGTTTGTTAGCTGTGAAACAGTAGATGGTCAAGCCCGAAAGGCCGCCGGAGCACGCGATGTTATCTGAACTTTTGCTTTCCGCGGCATGGCGGTGTCCCGATGCGCCCGCATTAAAATACCACGGCGATTCTCAAACCTATGGCGCCCTGGCTATCGAAGTGGAGCGTTTTGCTGACGGTCTTATCGCTGTTGGACTTGGGAAGGGAGATCGGGTCGGGATTTATCTGGCGAAGCAGTTTGAAACGGTGGCGGCGATTTTTGGAACCGCCGCCGCGGGGGGCATGTTCGTTCCGTTAAATCCGGCGCTGCGACACCGGCAGGTCGGATACATCCTGCGCGACTGCAACATCCGCATTCTGGTCACCAGCCCCGAACGATTGGCCAGTTTGGGAGGCGAATTGCACAATTACCCTGATCTTCGCACTGTTGTTCTGGTTGGCGCGGGTGAGGCCCCGACCAGCCTTTTGGGCATCGAATGTCATCGCTGGGACGACCTGAAAGCGAGGGAGGGCGGACCGTGCTGGCCCCGCCTGATCGACAGCGATCTTGCCGCCATTCTCTATACCTCGGGCAGCACCGGCATGCCCAAGGGGGTGGTGCTGTCCCATCGCAATCTGGTTGCCGGGGCACGAAGTGTCTGTCAGTACCTTGGGAACACAGCGGCCGATCGGATCCTGGCGGCGCCGCCCTTGAGTTTCGATTATGGTCTCAGTCAGCTCACGACCGGATTCTGCGCCGGAGCGGAGGTGGTGCTGATGAATTATCTGTTTCCAAGGGACGTCATCCGGCTGTTGGCCAGCGAAAGCATCACCGGTCTGCCTTGCGTGCCCCCGGTCTGGTTTCAACTCGCCCAACTGGATTGGCCCGCGGAAGCGACCGCGCATCTTCGGTATGCGACCAGCACCGGGGGCCGCATGCCGGGGAAGCTGATCCAGGCATTGCAATCGCGGATGCCGGCTACCGATTTCTTTATCATGTACGGTTTGACCGAGGCGTTCCGGTCGACCTATTTGCCACCGAGGGAGGTCAACGACAGGCCCGGTTCAATCGGCAAGGCGATTCCCAACGCTGAAGTCCTGGTGGTGCGCGAGAACGGCGAGCTATGCGATCCCGGCGAAGAGGGCGAATTGGTGCATCGCGGACCACTCGTATCGCTGGGATACTGGAACGATCCGGAACGATCCGCGAAGCGGTTCAAGCCCGCTCCTGGTGGCCCCGCCGAGGTTCCGATCAAGGAAATGGCGGTGTGGTCGGGGGATACTGTGCGAATGGACGCCGACGGCTATCTTTACTTCGTGAACCGGCGCGACGACATGATCAAGACATCCGGCTATCGGGTCAGCCCGACCGAAGTCGAAGACGTCATCCAGGCCAGCGGCCTTGCCGGCGAGGTGGTGGCGGTCGGTGCGCCGCACGCGCGGTTGGGAGAGGGCATCGTGGTGTTCCTTGTGCCGGCCCGGGACGAGGGATGTAACGCGGACGCGATCATGGCGATTTGCCGGGCCGAACTGCCGAACTATATGGTGCCGCAGGCAATTCTGAGCCGTGAGTCGCTTCCGCTTAATCCTAACGGCAAGGTTGATCGCCGCAGTCTGGCCGAGGAAGTCGAGACGGTATTCGAAGAGGCCACGTGATGACCGGACCGGCCCCCCCGGCGCATGCCGAGCTTATCGGTTTCGATGTGATCAACCACCGTCTGCACATCGGTAAAACAGCGGTGAGCAAGCTGGCGCGGGTCATTGGCGGGACGCCGTTCTATGCCTACGACCGTGAACTTATCGCCCAGCGGGTCGCCTATCTTCGAACCTGCTTGCCAAATGATGTTCAGCTTCATTACGCGCTGAAGGCCAACCCGATGCCGGACGTGGTGCGGCATTTGCGGCGGCTCGTGGACGGTTTCGACGTGGCCTCGGCCCGCGAAATGCAGGTGGCGATCGAGGCCGGCATGCCACCGGCCGGGATCAGCTTCGCCGGCCCCGGTAAAAGGCCCCAGGAGCTTGAGCAGGCGATCGAGGCCGGAATCATCATTAACGTCGAGTCGCGGACCGAATTGGAGCGGATTGCCAAAATAGCCGATCAGCTTGGTCAACGGCCCAGGATCGCTGTTCGGGTAAATCCGGATTTTGAGCTCAAGGCGTCGGGAATGAAAATGGGCGGTGGGCCCAAACCGTTCGGCGTCGATGCCGAAAAGGTCCCGCGGTTGTTGAGCCGGATCGCCGCTCTGGACCTGTGTTTTCAGGGCTTTCATATTTTCACCGGGTCGCAAAATCTACAGGCCGCGGCGCTGATCGAGGCCCAGGCCAAAACCATTGATCTTGCGGTCGAATTATCCCGGCACGCGCCGGCGCCGGTTCGCACGGTAAATATCGGTGGGGGTTTCGGCATCCCGTATTTTCCCGGCGACCGGCATCTGGATCTGAAGTCGGTGGGCGACAGTCTGGACGGGCAAATGGATCGGGTCAGACGCGATTTGCCCGGCACCCAAATCATTATCGAACTCGGCCGCTTTATCGTCGGCGAGGCCGGGATTTATGTGTGCCGGATTGTCGATCGCAAGGAATCGCGGGGCCGTCGGTATTTGATAACCGATGGGGGGTTGCATCATCATTTGGCGCTGTCTGGCAATTTCGGTCAGGTGCTGCGAAAGAACTATCCGGTGGCGCTCGTCGACAAGGCGGACCTCGCGGTTGAGGAGGCGGTGGACATCGTCGGGTGCCTGTGCACCCCGCTCGACAGATTGGGGGACAAGGTGCCGTTGCCAAGGGCCGAAATCGGTGACCTGATCGTGGTGTTTCAGTCGGGCGCCTACGGCCTCACCGCCAGCCCGACGGCCTTTCTGAGCCATCCGCCGCCCATGGAAGTGCTGGTATGATCGGGACAGTGAAGACATGGATCCTGGAGGCCGGATCGTGAGTGGTCTTTGCGGGTGGATCGAACCGCCAGGCCCCGACGGCGGCGGGGGCGAGGCCCTAAGCAATATGGCGAGCGGACTGTTGGCGCTCGAAGAAAGCGAGGCGACAGCAGCGGCAGCTGGCGAATGTGCGCTACATCTGCTTGCAAGGCGCGGAGATGGTTATGTGAGCGCCGATGATGATTTCCTGGTCGCAATCGCCGGTCGGCCTTATTGGACTTCGCCCGACAGCGCGGCGACGGCGCGCGAGTTGGGTCATGCCGAAGCGCTCAGGCAGGCCTATCTGGAGCGGGGCGTCGATCTGTTCGACCGGCTGCACGGCGGTTTCGCCCTGGCGTTGATTGATCGGAGGGAGCGAACGGCGATCCTCGCCATCGACCGCGTCGGCGTGGAGACGATGTGTTTCGCCCAGGGCGCGGGCGGGCTGTTTGTTTTCGGATCGACAACCGCAAGCGTGCGTCGCCATCCCCGCATCAGCGCCACGATCCCGATGCAGGCGATCTACAATTATCTGTGTTCATGGATCATTCACGCCCCGGCCACGATCTATCGGGAGCAGACCAAGCTCCGGCCGGGCCAGTATGCCCTCTATCGGGGCGGTCGCGTCGAAACGCGGTTTTACTGGCAGATGCCCTATCAGGAATCCTCCGAGGAAGACCCCGCCGGATTATCCCGCGAGTTACTGTCCGTGCTCAGGACCGCGACGACACGCACAATCGAAGGAAGCGACCCGTCCCGCCTGGGCGCCTTCCTGAGCGGCGGGCTGGACAGCAGCACGACGGTTGGCCTGCTCACGCGGATCAATGGAGCGGCCAAGGCATTTACCATTGGCTTTGGCATTGAGAAATTCGATGAAAGCCCTTATGCGCGCATTGCGGCCCGCCATTTCGGGGCCGAGCATTACCAGCATGTCGTCACGCCGGGCGACGTCGCCGATTTAATTCCGAGGCTTGCCCACTATTTCGATGAACCCTTTGG
>JBHHWG010000074.1:0-12953 GCA_046756385.1 Sphingomonadales bacterium
TTGCAGGCGAATTTCGCCCAGGATCGGCTCGGTCACAATTTCGCGGATCTTGGCGATCTCGATATTGAAGGCAAAAAGCGCGAATAAATCCTTGCGGTCCTGCTCGGCCGCGAAAAGGGCGCTCAGAAACCGGTCCGGGTCGTAGCTTTGCACCTGTTCCGCGCAATAACTGAGCTTGGTCTTCGTCATGCCGCGTTCCAATTTCTTTTATTCACACACATAATTCCACCCTGACTTGCCAGCCCAAATCAATGTGATATAGTTTTGATTCCAAGGATTTGCAATCAAGTCTTATTATCTTTCCATCCGTCAACAGAGGAATAACTCAAAATGAAGAATCCGCTTGAATCCTTGTCAGGCACGATCTTGATGGGCCTGATCCTCACAGTTGTCATGGCATGGCTCGTGCCGATTATCTCAGGCTGAAAAACAGGGGGGCAAAAGACATGGAATGGGATTATTCGTACTACGCCTTTTTTATCCGCTGGCTCCACGTCCTTGCAGGCGTAATGTGGATCGGACTGTTATGGTATTTCAACTTTGTCCAGATCCCGACAATGCCACAGATTCCAGATGAGCAAAAACCGGCAATCGGCAAACATATTGCCCCGGCGGCTTTATTCTGGTTCCGGTGGGCTGCGCTGGCGACGGTCGTGTTCGGTCTGTGGCTGGCGTCGCTGAACGGTTATGTCCTTGATGCGCTCAAGCTGGGCATCGGCGGCGAGATCGCGAAAAACACAGCCATCGGCTTCGGCATGTGGCTGGGATTGATCATGGCATTCAATGTGTGGTTCATCATCTGGCCCAATCAGAAAAAAGCACTCGGCATGGTTGAGTGCGAGGCCGATGAAAAGAAAGCGGCGGCGCGCACCGCGATGTTGTTCTCGCGCACCAACACCATGCTGTCAATTCCGATGTTTTACGCCATGGTCTCGGCGCAAAATCTTTACTAGGTCAGCCTGAAATAGTCTTAAGCGTAGAGGGCGTCGACACTGTCGGCGCCCTCTCTTTTTTTGATTGGGCCGGATTTAGACCCGCGCCGCGTCGGCCTCGCCCCCCTCCTCCGCACTGCGCCGCAGGTCGAGCTGGAGCAGGACCGGCGACGCGATAAAGATAGAGGAAAAGGTACCGACGAACACGCCCCAGATCATGGCCGCCGAGAAGCCGCGCAGCACCTCGCCGCCGAACACGAACAAGGCGCCCAGCGCCAAAAGGGTGGTGAGCGACGTGACCGCGGTGCGGGCCAGGGTCTCGTTAATCGAGCGGTTAAGCAACTCATCGAGTTCCATGCGCTTGTATTTGCGCAAATTCTCCCGCACCCGATCATAAACCACGACAGTGTCGTTGAGCGAGTAACCGACGATGGTCAAAATCGCGGCAATGATCGACAGATTGAATTCGAGACCGATGAGCGAAAACAGGCCGATCGTCAGGGTGACGTCATGAACCAGCGCCGCCACCGCACCAACACCGAACTGCCATTCGAACCGGAACCAGATGTAAAGAAGCACCGCAAACACGGCGAGCGTGATCGCCAGCACACCGTCCCGGATCAGTTCGCCTGAGACTTTGGGGCCGACCACCTCAACCCGCCGATAGCTCAGTTCATCGGCGATATCCGCGCCGAGAGCCGCCTTAACCTGGTCAACCGCTGCCTGCTGGGCATCGGCATCGCCGGATTGACGCTCAATCCGGATCAGAACATCGGTGGGCGCGCCAAATTCCTGGATCGCCACGTCGCCAAGACCGAGTCGGCCGACCGTTTTCCGGATCGCCTTCAAATCGGCGGGCTGGGTAGTACCGACCTCGATCAGAATGCCGCCCTTGAAATCGATGCCGAAATTCAATCCCTTGGCGAAAAACAGCACCAGGGACGCCACGATCAAAATTGCGGACAGGAAATAGGTGTACTTGCGGCGGCCGGTGAACTCGATATTTGTGCCGCTGGGTATCAAATGTAGCGTAAACATGTTAGCTCGCCTCCCGCCTAAATCGGCAGATTTTCGGGCCGGGCGCGCCGAAGCCAGGTCGCCAGCATCAACCGCGTCACGGTCACCGCCGTAAACACGGAGGTAACGATGCCGATGGCCAACGTAACGGCGAAGCCCTTGACCGGACCCGAACCGAACTGAAACAGAATGACCGCCGCGATCAGGGTCGTGATGTTGGCGTCGAGGATGGTGCTGTAAGCCCGGCTGTAACCGGCGTCGAGGGCCGCAATCGGCGTCTTGCCGCTTCGCACCTCCTCGCGAATGCGCTCAAACACCAGCACGTTGGCGTCGACCGCCATGCCGATGGTGAGCACGATACCGGCGATGCCTGGCAGGGTCAGCGTCGCCTGCAAGGTCGACAGCGCCCCCGCGATCAGCACCATATTGATAAACAGCGCCGCATTGGCGGCAAGGCCGAAAGCCCCGTAGGACACGACGATAAACACAACGACGCCAAAAAACCCGATCAGCGCCGCTATCCTGCCGGCGCGGATCGAATCCGCCCCGAGATCGGGACCCACGGTACGCTCCTCAAGGATTTTCAACGGCGCGGGCAACGCACCGGCTCGCAGCAGCAGCGCCAGATCATTCGCGGTCTGAACGGTGAAGTTGCCGGTTATGATCCCGCTGCCGCCCAGGATCGGCTCATTAATCCGCGGCGCGGTGATGACCTTGCCATCGAGCACAACGGCGAATGGCCGGCCGACATTTTCCGACGTGACGTCGGCAAACCGCTTGGCCCCCACCGAATTGAAGCGGAAGCTCACCACCGGCTGACCCTGGCTAAAAGTCGGCTGGGCGTCGACCAGCATGTCGCCGCTCAGGATCACGCGCTTGCGCACAACATAGTTGAGCGGGCCGCGGTCATCGGCGCTGGGCAGCAATTCCGAGCCGGGAGGAATACGGCCGCGCTCGGCCTCGGCCGGGTTGGTCATGACATCGACCATCCGGAAGGCCAGTTTCGCGGTGGCCTTCAGCAGTTCCTTGATACGCTCCGGATTCTCGATTCCAGGCAGTTGAACGATGATCCGGTCCTGGCCCTCACGCTGAATCGTGGGCTCCCGGGTTCCGAGCTCGTCGATACGTCGACGCACAATCTCGATAGACTGTTCGATCGCATTGTTTTTGATCTCGGCGATCTCGGCTTCGGTGAGCCGGATATCAATCCGGTTGTCGCCATGTTCCTCGACAAAAATGTCGCTGCCGCCCGGGGAAATAAGGGTTGGAACCCGCTGGACAGCCAGGTTGCGCAGAATATCGAGCGCCCGGTTCACATCCTCATCCTTGCGCACCCGCAAGGTCACCGCGCCGTTCGACACATCGAGACCCACATAGCCGATGCGCGCCTTGCGGAGCGCGCCGCGCACACTGTCGACGGTGGAGTCGAGCCGCTCCTCAACCACCGCCTCGACATCGACCTCCAACAGAAGATGAGACCCCCCCTGAAGGTCGAGGCCCAGATTGATCTGCTTATTGGGAAGCCAGCCCGGCAGATTCTCCGCCGTGACCCGGCTTAAAAAATTGGGCGTCGCGGTCACAATTCCGATCGCGCATATCGCGACAATCAAAATGACCTTCCACCTTGGGAAGTAAAGCATCGCCGTCTCCTAGCCCCCGCGTTTTACCTTATTATTTCATGTCAATGACCAGGCCGCGCCACCGCACCTCGCGATCAGCCCTCTTTCCTGGGCTTTTCTTCCTTTTTGGGCTTGCTGGCCTTGACCGGCTCGGTTTTGCCACGCACGTCCGCCAGCGTCGCCTTGATGACCCGCACCCGGACCCCTTCGGCTATCTCGACCATGGCTTCGTGATCGTCGATCACCTTGCTGACTTTGCCGATCAAACCGCCGCCTGTGACCACTGTATCACCACGGCGGACAGCGCCAACCATTTCGCGGTGTTCCTTGGCCTTTTTCTGTTGCGGACGGATCAGAAGAAAATAGAAAACAGCGAAAATCAGTATCAGTGGTAAAAACTGTACGAAAATCGAATCGCCACCACCGCCTGCCGCGGTTTGAGCGAATGCCGGTGAAATCAGCATCGACGTAATCCCCTCATTTCAAAAGCCCCCTTTGGACCGGGTTTTGCGGACTATAGCGGGCGCGTCATGATTTGCAAACCGCAAGAAACGCCCGCCTTTACCGCTTTGACTATGGCATATTGGTGATTTGAGCAAATGTGCAAGCGGTTGTGAATAAATTTATGTAAATCCGCCAGCAACTTCTCCTGATGGTGGTTATCATGAGCCGCCCGAGCCAAACCGAGTGAGATTTGCCGTGACCGACAATAAGCGCCCCCGCCTCACCGTCGACATGCTGTCGAGAATCGCGCAATCGCTGGAGCGTTTGTCGCCCCCGCCTGCGCCGGCGCCAGACCTTGGGGCCGCCGAGGGTTTTTTGTGGCGACCGGAGGACGAGATGCTGGAGCCGGTCACCCGGATCAATCGCATCCCGCTGGAGTTGTTGAAAGGAATTGACCGGATTCGAGAGACCTTGCTCCTCAACACCCGGCAATTCGCAAACGGTCTGCCCGCCAATAACGCGCTGCTTTGGGGCGCACGCGGCATGGGAAAAAGTTCACTGATCAAGGCCGTCCACGCCCGGATCAACAGTGAATGTGAGGAAAGTGCCCGCGTTGCGCTGGTCGAAATTCATCGCGACGACGTGCCGACCCTGGACCGCCTGCTCTCCGTCTTGCGAGGGCGGCGGCGACGGGTGATCCTGTTTTGCGACGACCTGTCCTTCGATACCGGCGATTCGGGTTACAAGTCGCTTAAGGCGGTTCTCGAAGGCGGCATTGAAGGCCGCCCCGAAAACGTTCTGTTTTACGCCACCTCAAACCGCCGTCATCTGCTGCCAAGGGACATGATGGAAAACGAGCGCGGCAGCGCGATCAGCCCCGCCGATGTGGTCGACGAAAAAGTCTCCCTGTCCGACCGCTTCGGTCTGTGGCTTGGCTTTCATGCCTGTAACCAGAACGACTATCTCGCCATGATTGATGGCTATGCCGTCCATTACGGCCTCGACATCGCCACCGGCGACCTGCGCGCCAAGGCGCTGGAGTGGGCCGTGGTCCGGGGCGCGAGATCGGGCCGCGTGGCCTGGCAGTTCATCCAGGATCTGGCGGGAAAACTGGGCGCGCGGCTTGATCCTTGACCGGGACCAGCACCGAAAAAAGAAAGGGCGCCGAAGCGCCCTTTCAAGTCACGACTGATACAACCCCTAGAAGTTGTACCTCAGTTTTGTGTAGTAGAAACCGCCATTGAAACCCATCGGTGAGGTCACCGGGTATTTGGCGCCGACGATGGTCGCCCAGGGGTTCCGGTCCGGGAAGTTGTTGAACACGTTTTCCGCGCCGACAACCAGTTCCATGTTTTCGATCACCGATACGCCAAGCTCGACATCAACCGTGAACTCGGAGCCGGCCTCGATCGGCAGCGTCCCATCGTCGAGATGCGCCTCGAAGTAGGAACCGAAGTAATTCACCCGCGCCAGACCGCGCCATCTGTTCGCGACGTGGACCAAGGTGGCACTGCCTCGGACACTCGGCAAATTGTCTTCGAGCTGCCGGATCCGGGTGGCGTCCAGCAAGTTCGGATTAAAGTCCGTCACCTCGGTGTCCGTCCAGTTACCCACAAGGCCGAGCGTGGTGTCACCACCTTCAAAGAAGTCCAGCGGGACGGTCGCGACCACATCGATACCCTGGGTCCGCGTATCGAAATCGTTGGTGAAGAAGCGGAATGTCCCAAGGTCCGAGGCCCCGGTGATCCCGGATGCTTCCAAGGCCGCAGCCTCAGCCGCGGTCAGAGAAATACTCGCGGACTGGGTGATGCGATCAGACACCTTGATGTTGAAGTAATCGGCCGTAACACTCATACCACCGGCGTTGAAGGCAAATCCAACCGTAAAGCTGTCGGAATTTTCCGGCTGCAGCAGCTTGCCGCCTTTACTGACAGCAATCGGATTGGTTGGTGGAATCGTGCCACGCTGGGTCAACACACCGCCTTCAAAAACGGTCGAAATGTTGCTGACATTGGCCTGACCCGGCGTCGGCGCGCGGAAGCCCGTTGCGTATGTCGACCGGACCGAAAAACCGTCGGTCACATGATACAGGCCCGAAAGCTTGAAGTTGGTCGTGGTGCCAAAGTCGCTGAAGTCTTCCCAGCGCACGGCTGCCCCGAGAATCAAATCCTCGGTCACGTCAGCTTCGAGGTCCAGATAAAGAGCCACGTTGGTACGGTCAAACGTCCCGGCTACGTCCGGGTTGAAGCCCGAGAAGCCATTGGATCCGATACCGAAGCCCTGGGTGACGGGACCAACACCTGGAATGTCAAACGGCGCGGCCAGAACACCGATTTCAAAGGATTCCGGCTGTCCCACAGTCGCCTGGAACTGCTCCTCGCGCCATTCGAACCCGCCGGCGACGTTCAGGTCCGAGGCGAATCCCGGCACCTTGACCGGATAGGTCAGATCCACATTCACGTTCTTTTCAAGCTGGGTATAGCTGCCAAGCTCGAAGGTGGTTGGCGTGGCCGAGCCCAGGCTGGCGTTCACGGTATTGCTGATGAAGAAGTCCGCTTCATTGCGACCGGCGCCGACGCTGACATCATAAGTCAAGCCGGACTCCATCTCGCCGCGAAGGCCCATTACACCGGCAATGTCATTGAGCTTGCCGCCGAAGCTGGGCGTAAAGCCGCCCTCGAATAATTCATTGAAGGCAAAGCAGTTGGGATCGGCCGAAATCGCCGCCAACGCGGCCGCTTCACCGGCGGAACCGATTACGAGGGGATTATCAATCACCCCGGTCGCGAAATTGATGCCGCCCGTACAAGTGATGCCATCGCCCGGCGTCATGTCGCCGACCAGGCGGGTGACGCCGCCATCGTTTGAAAACACGCCGGGACGCGTATTCGGGTTGCGGAAGAAGAAGCCGCCCTCGGCCGTACGCTCGGAATAGTTACCAAACGCGTAGAATTCCCGGTTCTCACCGGCGTCGACAGCCATATTGAGGAAAATCTTGAAATCATTACGGATTTCCGGCTGACCCCAAATCTGGGCCGGATCCCGCACCGCGGTGTTGCCACCGGCGATCAATGCGGCGGCGTCGTCGCGCTGGACGCTGCGGCTGGTCGGATCCGCCTCACGGAACTCAGCGCTCAGATTTGCAAAGCCGCTATCGCCAAGCCGCATGCCGTAATTGGCGGCAAACTGATAGGCGTCGCCGTCCCCTTCATAGGTGCTGCCATATTTGGCTTCGAGCGAACCACCTTCGCTGCCATCCTTCAGAATGAAGTTCATCACGCCGGCGATGGCGTCGGATCCGTACTGGGCGGCCGCGCCGTCACGCAGAACCTCAACCTGTTTCAGGGCAATCGCCGGAATAGCGGAAATATCCGGCCCCTGCGCGCCATCGGAGAGTCCGCCGCCGAGGAACGAAATGACGGCCGCGCGATGGCGGCGTTTGCCGTTCACAAGAATCAGAGTGTTGTCTGGCGGAAGACCGCGCAGATTGGCCGGGCGAACCAGGGTCGCCGCATCGCTGATCGGCTGCGCATTAACGTTGAAAGACGGCACAACAGTCCGCAACAGGTCGGCAATGTCCGAGCCCCCCTGGTTTACGAAATCATTGCCCGAGATCACGTCAACCGGTGCTGGCGTGTCGGCTGCGGACCGTGCGGCACGGCGGGAACCGGTGACATAGACCTCTTCAATAGCATCCGCCGCAGCCGCGTCTTCCTCCTCCGCGGCCATGACAGCCGGCATTGTCGCGGCCATAAAAAAAAGCGCGGATGCGCCTGATAAAAGTACATTTTTGTACATTTTTTTGGAATCCTCCCGTTAGATCGACGCTTTGTTTTTACGTAATGTTCACGTATTTTACGTCAATAAGTTCACCCACAAGCAACTTGCAGCGGCACTTTCTCCAAATTCAGGACAAATGTCAATATCGGCCCAGAGCGGATTCCGCTCTAACGGAAACAATTTGATGCTCGGGGCTGCCGCTCCTTCATTTCCGGCGATGCACCAGGTCGTCGTAGTCCTGCATCAGGGTCTTGACGAGGTTGCCGACTGTGAAGCTGTGGGGGCCGATTTGGGATATCGGCGTTACTTCGACCGCGGTGCCGGTGATGAACGCCTCTTCGAAATCCGCCATTTCCTCGGGCATGATGGCGCGCTCGACGATTTCGACGCCGTGATTGCGCGCCAGATCGATCACGGTGCGCCGGGTGATGCCGTTGAGGAAGCAGTCGGGCGTCGGCGTATGCAGGGCGCCATCCTTGAGGAAGAAGATATTGGCCCCGGTGGTCTCGGCGATCCGGCCACGAGAGTCATACATCAGCGCATCGTCGCAGCCTTTGGCCTCGGCGCGATGTTTTGACAGCGTGCAAATCATGTAAAGCCCCGCCGCCTTGGCGTTGGTGGGCGCGCACCGCGGCGATGGCCGACGCCACTCCGAAATGTCGAGCTTGAGCCCTTTCATCTTGGCCTCGGGGCCAAAATAAGCCGGCCATGGCCAGCACGCAATCGCCAGATGGATCCTGGTCTGCTGGGCGGCGACCCCCATCTGCTCGGCCCCGCGCCAGGCCACCGGGCGGACATAGGCGTCCGACAGGTCATTGGCGGCGAGCACGTCGCGGCATGCCCGGTTGATCTCTTCCGCCGTATAGGGGATTTCGAAATCCATGATGCCGGCCGAGCGGATCAACCGTTTCGTATGCTGCTCAAGCTTGAATATCTCGCCGTTATAGCTACGCTGTCCCTCGAACACACCGCTGGCGTAATGAATGGCATGACTCAACACATGGAGTTTGGCGTCGCGCCAATCGATCAACTCACCGTCAAACCAGATGAGACCGTCGCGGTCGTCGAAGGGAATCAAGCTCATTTTGCGGCCTTCCGTAAAATTATCTACGTTAAATAACGAAAA
Source organism: Sphingomonadales bacterium (assembly GCA_046756385.1). Classification (GTDB taxonomy): domain Bacteria; phylum Pseudomonadota; class Alphaproteobacteria; order CAZZKF01; family CAZZKF01; genus JBHHWG01. Next base: position 8,919 of record JBHHWG010000074.1, read on the forward strand.
TTTGCCATATTGTGTCGCAAATTTGTTGATCTCGGTAACATTATAATTTATTTATGTCAACATGACTGACTTAAAAACCAGCGCTAACCCTCTTTTTCTGCGAGAGCAGGAATTACGCCGCGGCATCGAACTGCTCTTTTTCGCCTATCGGGACTTTACGAAGGAGCCCGACCAGGTGCTCGCGCGCTATCGCTGCGGACGGGCTCACCACCGGGTGATTCATTTCGTCAGGCGGCAGCCGGGCATCATCGTATCCGATCTTCTCAGAGTCCTCCAAATTACTAAACAAAGTCTTAGCCGGGTGCTGAGCCATCTCATTGACGAAGGGTTGATCATCCAACACAAGGGCGAGCACGACCGGCGGCGGCGCCATTTGCACCTCACCGAGCGGGGCATCGAGCTGGAGGATGAACTGTCGAGATTGCAGCGCGCCCGGGTCGCCCGCGCCTACCGGGAGGCGGGGGCCGAGGCGGTGGCCGGGTTTCATCAAGTCCTCGCCGGCCTGATCGATCAAGACGATCGCAAAGCAGTGCTGGAGCGCTTTCGGATCTAATGGGAGCTATTTGATGGGCGGGAGCGAACCGCCGATCACGCCGAAGCCTCGGTCTGTGTGGCGTGTTCAGCCGGCCCGTTCGCCTGGCCTCGGGCAGGCTGGCCTCGGGCGGGCAGGCATCGGACAATGGTTTCGGCGCGCTTTAACTGACGGTCCAGCGCGGCCATTGTCCGCGATAAATCCTCGCTTTCGTCGTTCAGCCAAACGCGCAAAATTGCAAGATAGATCAGGCACAGGCCCTTGATCCTCACGTCGCCGCGCATGCCGCTGCTGCCGATGCCGGCGGCCTCCAGCATCCAGGCCAGTGAGCGCCGCAAATGGCACAGCACCGCCGCACCGGTGATCGGATCGAACGGTAGATCCCGCAGCACCGCCTTCACCGCGTTTTTGTGTCGGCCAAGCACGTCCAAACGGCGCATTAGAACGTCGAACAAGCGCTCGCGCGCCTCCTCCCCTTCGGCCCCGCCGCCCAGCATCTCGCTGTCAACACTCTCGATATATGCCAGAACTATCGAGGTCCTGGTTGGGAAATAGCGATGAAGCTGAACGAGCGTCACTTCGGCCGCGGTCGCGATTTCGCCCAACGTGGTCGCATTCCATCCCTGAACCGCGACCAGGGACAGGGCCGCATTGACGATCCGCTTTTCGATATCCGTGCGTCGGGTGGGCATGTCCTTAAATGCTCCTCAACCCCAAATGATACGCCTGTCAGCTCGATTTGCCCAGAGTCTCCAGACGAAAGCTCTTTCAAGCACCCTGGCCGGAAAGCTCGCGCGAGCGTTTGGTCGCCGCGGCGATGGCCTCGGTCACCACCCCCTGCAGCGCATCATCGCGCATCATCACTTCCAGCGCCGCCTGGGTCGTGCCGCCGGGGCTGGTAACCTTCTTGCGCAGCGCATCCGCCGCGTCATCGCTTTGGTACAACAGTTCCCCGGCGCCGCCGACGGCCGCGCGCGCAAGCTGCGCCGCAAGCGTCGCCGGCAGTCCGGCGGTCTCACCCGCCCGGGCCATGCATTCGGCAAGATAAAAGGCGTATGCCGGGCCGCTGCCCGAGACCGCCGTGACGGCGTCGAGCCAGTCCTCATCCTCTATCCACGCCACCTCGCCGATCGCCGCCAGAAGCGCCGAACACAGGTCAACGTCGCGCCGGCCCGCGGCCCCATTGGCGCAGGCGACCGATATCGCCCGGCCAACCGCCGCGGGCGTATTGGGCATTGCCCGCACCACCGGCGCCTGGGCGCCCAGGTGACCCTCGAAACAAGCGATCCGCTTGCCGGCGACGATCGAAAGAAATACCGCGCCCGGGAGCGCCAGGTCCTTGAACGCCGGGGCGACGTCAGCAATCACCTGAGGTTTGACCGCAAACACCACAGCGCGCGGCGTAACGCCCTCGGGGATCGCTCCAATGTCGGCTATGACAGCGATTCCAGAGCGACCGAAGCGCCGCACTTCGACCGCCTGGCGATTTGCCTCGACCACCACGACGCCGTCGGGCTTTAGCCCTCGATCGAGCCAGCCACGAAGCATCGCCCCGCCCATGTTGCCGCAGCCGACCAGTAACAGCGGCGACGCGGCGGTGAAGTTCGCAAGTTCATTCATCCTGTCATTCTAGCATGAAACCGATTTTCAGGCCTCCCCGACAGTCTCGATCAAGGCGGCGGCCAGCGCCTCCTTCGGGGTCTGTCCACTCCACAAAACGAACTGAAAGGCCGGATAAAACCGTTCCGACTCGCTTAGAGCAACCTTGAGCACCTCCTCGCACTGGTCCTCGGTCACTTCGGTGTCGTCGGGCAGCAGCATGACATAACGGAACATTATGAAATTCTCGTCGCTCAGCACGTCAAAATGTCCGATCCAAAGCTGACTGTTGATCAGCGCCACCAGCTCGAGCACGGCGGACCGCCGACCGTCCGATATCGGCGCGTCGAACGCGCAAATGGTTTGCAGCGCACTGGGCGTCCCGGTCCACGAGAAATGGAGATGAAGCTGGCACCAGGTGCTCGACGTGGTGACCGTCAATTCGGAATCGCTGCTGCGGTCATAAACCCATTCGTGGGAGCCGACGATTTGTTCGATGACATCGAGCGGATTTGGACCGTCCGGGTGCTCTTGCGGTAACGCTGTCTCCATGACAAAACGCTCCTTCAGTTGGTGTCGCGCGAACAAGGGAAGCACACCCATGTTCCTGGGCAGACACTTGGCGCAAAGCCGTTCACTACAACTGGTGGACAGCGGAGAGATCACATCCACAACATTTAGCTTGCCACCACCGTCCATTCGGTACAAGCGGATTCAAGCGTGGCTTGCAAAAAAGTTGTGGATAAGCGTTTTAAGGATGAGGACTCAGTCTTTGGCCGCGGGCTTTTTGGCCGTGGATTTCTTTGCCTTGGTTTTCCGGGCCAGCTTTGTTTCAAGCTCGGCAACCCGTTTGGCCAGTGCTTCGTTTTCCTCGCGCGCCCGGGTCGCCATTTCACGCACCATGTCGAATTCCTCACGCGGCACCAGGTCGAGTTCGGCCACCAGCCGCTCGACCCGTTGACGAACCATGGTCTCGATTTCCTCCCGGACGCCATGCAACGTACCAAGCGCGCTATTGGCAAACTTGGCGAGATCGTCAAGAAACCGGTTATCGGTTTGCATTTACTGCTCCTTTAAAGCGAACCCGGTGGCAATATCCGGAATATGGCGAACCAGCCGCCGCTTGCCAAGTGCAAACCACCGCACCCACTGACGTTCTGGCGATAATCGGCCACCGCCCTTGCGTCGAGGTCGGGTTTCGCGATAATCGAAAACCATGTCCATGATGTTTGCAACCTTGTCTTTTCCCAATATCGACCCGGTGTTGGTCGAGATTGGTCCGTTCGCCATCCGCTGGTATGCGCTGGCATATATTGGCGGCATTTTATTAGGCTGGCGTTATGTGTTGGGGCTGATCAAGCGGCCCGGCGCCGTGATGAGCCCGGCGCGGCTTGACGACCTGATCTTATGGCTGGTGCTGGGCATTATCCTGGGCGGTCGGCTGGGCTATGTGTTGTTTTACAATGCCGGCTATTACGCCGCTCACCCGCTGGAAATATTCCAGGTCTGGGCTGGCGGCATGTCTTTTCACGGCGGCATACTGGGCGTGGCGCTCGCGATCATCGGCTTTTCGCTCAAGCACAGGCTGCCGATGCTGGCTGTCGGCGACCTGATCGCCTGCACCTCGCCGATCGGCCTGTTCCTGGGCCGGATCGCGAATTTCATCAATGGCGAGCTTTTTGGCCGCGCCACCGACGTGCCCTGGGCCTTCGTATTTCCCGCCGGTGGCCCGGCGCCGCGTCATCCGAGCCAGCTCTACGAGGCCGGCCTTGAGGGCGTTGCCTTGTTCATACTGTTATGGATCTTGTTCCGCTACACTAGGCTGATCGAACGCCACGGCGCCTTGGCCGGCATCTTCCTGATCGGCTATTCGGCGTCGCGGGCGTTTATTGAACTGTTCCGCC
>JBHHWG010000075.1:0-12847 GCA_046756385.1 Sphingomonadales bacterium
GGCGCGGTCGCCTTCACCGAAGGGCGCAAGGCTGTCGCCGATGCCCGCATGATGCTGCGGATTCTCAATTACGCCAGGACATTCGGGATCTTGCTGGTGCAACATGCCGAGGAACCGTCGCTGGCTTCGGGCGGTTGCATGAATGAGGGCGAGACCGCCACCCGTCTCGGCCTGCCTGGAATTCTACCCGCCGCCGAAACCATGATGATCGAGCGCGATTTGCGTTTGGTAGAAGCAACCGGCGGGCGTTATCATGTCGCTCAGATATCCTGCGCGGGGTCGGTGGCGGTCATTCGCCGCGCCAAGGCGGCCGGTCTGCCGGTCACTTGCGGGGTCGCCGCCCATCACTTCGCGCTTAACGAGATCGCGGTCGGCGACTATCGCACCTTCGCCAAGACCTCGCCGCCACTGCGAACAGAGGATGATCGCCGGGCGATCGTCGACGCCATTGCCGACGGCGCCGTCGATGTGATCGTCAGCGGTCACGACCCTCGGGATCAGGAAAGCAAGCGCCTGCCGTTCGCCCAGGCGGCCCATGGCGTGGTTGGTCTGGAGACGACGCTGGCGCTGGCGCTGGAGCTGCATCACAATGGCGGCGTGGGCCTCGTGCGCCTGCTTCATGCCTTGAGCACCGCCCCGGCGACGCTTTTGGGCTTGCCGGGTGGCCAGCTAAATCCGGGCTCGCCAGCCGATTTGATCGTAATCGACATCGACAGGCCCTGGCGCATCGACGCCACCCGGTTCAGGGGCAAGGCGAAAAATAGTCCGTTCGACGGGCGCCCGGCACAGGGGCGGGTTGTGCGCACCGTGGTTGGCGGGCAAACCGTGTTCGAAGCCGACTAGCGCCGAAATTTAACGATAACAACGGAGCAACGAAATGCCCGATCCACTGGGAGATATAAGTTACACTTGGCCGTTTTTTGTCGCCGCGCTGCTGGGATACCTCCTGGGCTCGGTCCCATTCGGCGTGGTGCTGACCAGGCTTGCCGGGCTCGGCGATGTCCGCAATATCGGCTCCGGCAATATCGGCGCCACCAATGTCCTGCGCACCGGAAACAAGGGTCTGGCCGCGGCCACCTTGTTACTCGACGGCGGCAAGGGTTTGGCCGCGGCGCTAATCGGCAAGAGCTTCGGACCCGACATGATGGTTCTCGCCGCCGGCGGGGCGTTTCTCGGCCACCTTTATCCCGTGTGGCTCAAGTTCAGGGGCGGCAAGGGCGTGGCGACCTTCATGGGCGTCATGCTCGGGGTTGATGTCCTGGTTGGCCTCGCCTGTTGCGCAACCTGGCTGGCCGTGGCGGCTCTGTTCCGCATTTCCTCGCTCGCTGCATTGGCGGCGGTGCTGGCGGGCCCGATTTACGCCTATCTGCTGGTTGACCTGCAAGTCGCCGAGCTGGCGCTGTTCTTTCTCGTACTGATCGCATTCAGCCATCGGGAAAACATCGCGCGCCTGGCTCGGGGCGCCGAACCCCACATCGGCCAGAAATAGCCTGACCACGTCAACAAAGGCCATTTGCAATTCAAGGCTTTTACGACTATCCGTTGTTGCTCGGATTTTGCTTGAGGTGGCCAGGGCATGAACAAGACATTTGACTTATCGCAACCATCAGAGGCATTGACGGAAAACGAGCGAATTGCCCGGCTGCGGCTTATTCGCAGTCAGAACGTCGGCCCGATCACCTTCCGCCAACTTCTGGGCCGATTCGGCACGGCCCAAAAGGCGCTTGAGGCGCTGCCCGAACTGGCGCGCCGCGGCGGCCGCGCAAAACGGATCGCGCTTCCATCGCTGGCCGCCGCGCAAAGGGAATTCGAACAGGCCGACGCTCTTGGCGGCACGGTCGTGGTGCTTGGCGAGGCCGGCTATCCGGCGCCCCTGGCCGCGATCGAGGACGCACCGCCGGTGCTGTTTGTCCTCGGTCACAAGCATTTACTCTCAAAAACAATGCTCGGCATTGTCGGCGCGCGAAACGCGTCGGCTGCCGGCGTGCGGTTCGCCAAACAGATTGCAGGTGAGCTTGGCGCGCAGGATCTGGTCGTGGTCTCGGGCCTCGCCCGGGGCATCGACACCGCGGCGCATGCGGGCGCGCTCGCCACCGGCACTGTCGCCGTGCAAGCGGGCGGCGTCGATGTGATCTACCCGCCCGAGAACGCAAACCTTCATCGGGAAATTGCCGAGGCAGGAGTGGTGATCTCCGAGATGGCCTGTGGCACCCGCCCGCAGGCCCGGCATTTTCCGAGACGCAATCGCATCATTTCGGGACTGTCGCTCGGGATTCTGGTGATCGAGGCGGCGCCGCGATCGGGCTCCCTGATTACGGCCCGACTGGCGCTGGAACAGGGGCGTGAGGTATTCGCCGTGCCGGGCTCGCCGCTCGACCCGCGATGTCGGGGCGTCAACAATTTGATTCGCCAGGGCGCGGTGCTTACAGAAAGCGCGGACGACGTGATGCAGGTCATGTCCACCCTTAGGCGGCAGCCGCTCCGCGAACCGCTGGATCTCCACGTCGCGCCCCGCCTGCCCGGCCTCGACGATCCCCGGGAACTGGAAGACGCCCGTCGAATTTTGCGTGAAAAACTTAGTCCAACACCAATTTACGTTGACGAACTGGTGCGGCAATGCAAATTGACTCCTGGTGCGGTATTGACCATTTTGCTGGAACTTGAGCTCGCGGGTGGTCTGCAACGCCATCCCGGCAATCAGGTATCGTTGGTGTAGGCCCGTCCGCTGGCAGCTTGCACGAACCGAGGCGTTAGACCCGGCGTCTTGAAATATCCGGGTAAGTGGAAACAATTATTTAGCAGGCGCGATGATGAATCTGGTGGTCGTTGAATCCCCGGCCAAGGCCAAAACGATCAACAAGTATCTCGGCGGCAACTTCGTGGTGCTCGCCAGTTACGGACATGTCCGGGATCTGCCGTCCAAGGACGGATCGGTTCTGCCCGATCAGGATTTCGAGATGTGCTGGGAAACGAGCGCCGAATCGCGAAAGCGAATGCGCGCCATTACCGATGCCGCCAAGGACGCCGATACGCTCTATCTCGCGACCGACCCGGATCGCGAAGGCGAGGCCATCTCCTGGCACGTGCTCGAGCTTCTCAAGCGTAGCCGCAAGGTCAAGAACCTGACGGTCAGGCGGGTGGTGTTCAACGAGATCACCAAACCCGCCGTGCTGCACGCGATGGCCAATCCCCGCGATCTTGATCAGGAGTTGATCGACGCCTATCTGGCGCGCCGGGCGCTCGATTATCTGGTCGGCTTCACGCTGTCCCCGGTATTGTGGCGCAAGTTGCCTGGCGCGCGATCGGCGGGCCGGGTTCAGTCCGTGACGCTGCGCCTGATTTCCGACCGCGAATTCGAGATCGAAAGCTTTAAGGCGCGCGAATACTGGACGGTCGGCGCGGATTTTCTGACCGAACGCAACGAATCGTTCACCGCGCGACTGGTGAGCCTCAATGGCAAGAAACTGACCAAATTCGGACTTGCCGGCGAGGTCGAGGCCAAGCAGGCCGTCGCCGCCATCAATGACCGCGAGTTCACGGTTAACGCGCTCGAGAGCAAACCGGTCAAACGCAATCCGAACCCGCCGTTCACAACGGCAACGCTTCAGCAGGAGGCGGCCCGCAAACTCGGCTTCGCTGCCTCGCACACCATGCGGGTGGCGCAAAAACTGTATGAGGGCATCAATGTCGACGGCGAAGTGACCGGCCTGATAACCTATATGCGGACCGATGGCGTCCAGATCGCCAACGAGGCGTTGAGCGCCAGCCGCACGGCCATTGCCCAGGACTTCGGCGATCGCTATGTGCCGCCAAGCGCGCGGGTTTACAAGACCAAGGCCAAGAACGCGCAGGAGGCCCATGAGGCGATCCGCCCGACCGATCCGCGCCGCCGCCCTTCCGCCCTTCGCGCCGGGTTGGACAGCGACCAATTCCGGCTTTACGAATTGATCTGGAAACGAACCATCGCAAGCCAAATGGCCAGCGCGGAGCTACAACGCACAACGGTCGATATTCAGTCGCCCGATCAACAAGCCGGCTTGCGCACCACCGGCGCCGTGGTTCGATTCGACGGCTTTCTCAAGCTCTATCAGGAAGGCCGCGACGAGAATGGCGATGACGAAAGCAGCAAACGCCTGCCTGTGATGGAGCAGGGCGAGGCGCTGGAGCGCGCCAAGGTGACGTCCAAACAACACTTCACCGAGCCGCCGCCGCGATTTACCGAGGCCAGCCTGGTCAAAAAACTCGAAGAGCTCGGGATCGGCAGACCGTCGACATACGCCTCGATCCTTGAAGTGCTGCGGGCCAGAAGCTACGTGCGCATGGAAAGAAACCGTTTCGTTCCCGAAGACAAGGGCCGCCTGGTCACCGCCTTCCTGCAAAGCTTCTTCAAGCGTTATGTCGAATACGACTTCACCGCGGATCTGGAACAAGAGCTCGACGAGATTTCGGCCGGGAAAATCGGCTGGCAAAGCGTGCTCCAGGCATTCTGGAAGGACTTCCGCGAGGCCGTCGACGGCACCAGCGAACTGAAGATCTCCGAGGTCCTTGACGCCCTGAACGATTTGCTCGCCTCCCATATTTTCCCTCCGCTGGATGGTGAATCGGATCCGCGCTCCTGCCCCCGATGCGATGATGGCCGGCTGAGCCTCAAGCTCGGGAAATTCGGCGCCTTCATCGGCTGCTCCAATTACCCGGACTGCCGCCATACCCGGCAACTGTCGGGCGGCGACAATGGCAACGGCGACGAACAGAACGGCCCGCAGGTGCTGGGCAGAGACCCCGAAACCGACCTGGAAGTGTCGATCCGAACGGGCCGCTTCGGACCTTATATCCAACTGGGCGACACTGGGGACTACAAGGACGGGACCAAACCCAAACGCGCGTCGATTCCCAAGGACCAGCCATCCGGCGAGGTCGACTTTGAAAGGGCCCTCGCCTTATTGTCTTTGCCGCGTGCGATCGGCGATCATCCCGAGACCGGCAAGCCGATCACCACCGCGTTCGGCCGGTACGGCCCCTACCTCGCCCATGACGGCAAATATGCCAGCCTGGAGAGCAGCGAGGAGGTGTTCACGGTCGGCCTCAACCGGGCGGTCACCTTGCTGGCGGAAGCCGCCACCAAATCGAAAGGCAGGCGTGGGCCGGAAGTCATTCGCGAACTGGGCGCCCATCCGGACGACCAGGAGCCGATCCGCCTGTTGACCGGCCGCTACGGACCCTATGTCAAGCACAAGGCCGTAAACGCAACCGTTCCCAAGGGCCAGGATCTTGACGCCCTGACGCTCGAAGAGGCGGTGACGCTAATTGCGGCCAAGGCCAAGAAAAAGCGCCCCGGCGGCCGAAAGAAACCGGCGGCAAAAAAGGCGGCCACGAAAAAGACAACCGCCAAGAAAACAACCCGCAAAAAAACGAAAGCGGCGGTATAGCCCGGTAACACTGGCGGACAGATTACGTGACAACCAAACGGGGAAAACGGGACAAGCCGCCGCACTTGCCCACCAAGGCGGAAGTCTTGAAGTTCGTCGAGGCCAGCGAGCATGCCGCCGGAAAGCGCGAGATCGCCCGGGCATTCGGCATTCGCGGGGCCGCTCGGGCCGACCTTCGGGAGCTATTGAAGGAAATGGCCGCGGAGGGCTTATTGGCCCGTGGCCGCCGGGGCCGGGTCAGCCACCCGTCGGCGTTGCCCAAGGTGACGGTGGTCGAGATCACCGGAACCGATGTCGACGGTGAACTGCTCGCATGTCCCACATCATGGCGGCAGGACGACAAGCCGCCGATCATCATCATGGCCCCCGGCCCATCGGGTCGCGGTCGCGGACCGGCCCTGGGCGTCGGGGACAGGGTGCTGGCCCGCCTGACCAAGACCGCCGAAACTGAATATGAGGCCCGCACGATCCGCCGGATCGAAGTATCCGACGACCGCGTTCTTGGCGTCTACACGGAAGTCCAGGGGATGGGCCGGGTGCAGCCGGCCGACAAGCGTGCCCGCCATGACTATGTCGTCGAACGCGCCGATTCAATGGGCGCCAGATCGGGCGAGCTGGTGATCGCGGAAGTCAAACGGGCCGATCGCCGGACCCAGCGACTGGGGCTCCGAAAGGCGGAGGTTCGCCAACGCCTTGGCAACATGAAGGAACCGCGCTCAATCAGCCTGATCGCCATTCACAGCCACGGCATTCCAACCGATTTCCCGGCCGAAGCGGTGGCGGAAGCAGAACAGGCGGGGCCCGCCGTCCTTGGCAACCGGGTGGATTTACGGACGCTGCCACTGGTTACGATCGACCCCCGTGACGCCCGCGATTTCGACGACGCAGTGTGGGCCGCGCCCGATGATGACCCGAACAATGAAGGCGGTTGGCGGGTCGTGGTCGCGATTGCCGATGTCGCCCATTATGTCCGGCCCCATGGCGCACTCGACAAGGCGGCGCGCGAGCGTGGCAATTCGGTTTACTTTCCCGATCGGGTGGTGCCGATGCTGCCGGAAGCGCTGTCCAACGATTTGTGTTCCCTGCGCGGCGGGGTCGACCGTCCCTGTCTGGCCATCCGCATGTGGTTCGACAGGGAAGGCGAAAAGCTGCGCCATCAGGTCATTCGCGGCCTGATGCGCTCGGCCGCCACGCTGCATTACGGGCAGGTCCAGGATGCCCGTGACGGCAATCCCGATGACGATACAGGCCCGCTCCTTGAGGAAGTCATTGCCCCGCTTTACGGCGCATATGAGGCACTAAGCACGGCGCGGGCGAGACGCGGGCCGCTGGAACTCGACCTCCCGGAGCGCCGGATCGTCCTGGGCGACGATGGCAAGGTCGCCGGCATTACCCTGCGCGAGCGTTTGGACGCCCATCGGCTGGTCGAGGAATTCATGATCCAGGCCAATGTCTGCGCGGCCGAGTCGCTGGGCGCCAAGCGAGCGCCATGCATGTACCGGGTTCACGAACCGCCGGCCCCGGAAAAGATCGAATCGCTTCGCGATTATCTGTCGACGCTCGGCTACAGGTTGGCCCGGGGGCAGGTCATCAAATCCGGGATATTCAACGGCATTCTCGCCAAGGCCGCCGGCACGCCGCACGCGCGTGTGATCAACGACGTCGTCCTTAGAAGTCAAAGCCAGGCATTTTACACACCCCAGAATCTGGGCCACTTCGGGCTGGCGCTCCGCCACTATGTCCATTTCACGTCGCCGATCCGCCGCTACGCCGATCTGCTGGTCCATCGTGCGTTGATCACCATGATCGGCCAGAACCCGGACGGCATCACCGACCGCGAAGTGGAACAATTGGAGGAGACTGGCGAACACATCTCCCACACCGAACGCCGGGCGGCACTCGCCGAACGCGATTCAAACGACCGCTACCTGGCGGCATTCATGGAAGATCGGATCGGAGCCGTGTTCAGCGGCCGCATTTCAGGCGTCAGCCGGTTTGGCCTGTTCGTGGCGCTGGACGACACTGGCGCCGATGGCCTGGTGCCGATGCGCATGCTCAGCGGCGATTACTACCGTCACGATGAACGCCGCCACGCGCTGGTGGGCGAGCGACATCGGCGCGAATACAAGATGGGCGCCGCCGTGAAGGTCCGCCTTGCCGAGGCGGCCCCGGTTACCGGCGGCCTGCGGTTCGACCTCCTGACCGAACCGGTCGAGGGGCGCAAGGGCGGCAAGGGAAGCAGCCGCAAAACAAATGCCCGAAAGTCGAAAGCCAAACCGAAAGCCAGGTCCAAAGCCCGGCGAAAACGGTGAAGACAGCTTGCCGCAGCCTATCGGTTATGACATCGTCCTGGCGGTTATGACATCGTCCTGGCGGCGATTCGTGAAACCTTTGAGGAAACCGGCCTGTGCCTGGGCCGACTTTGCGACAGCCCGCCCAGGACCCGTTCGGCCCCGTGGCGCGATTTCTTTTCACAGGGCGTCGCGCCAACGCTTCATGTCCTTGACTATATCGCCCGGGCAATCACGCCGCCGCGGCGTCCCAGGCGATTCGACGCCCGCTTTTTCGTCGTCGACGCAAAACACGCCCACGGCCGGTTGAAGGGAAACGGAGAATTGCTGAACCTGCACTGGGCGCCGCTCGACAAAGCGCGTGATCTTCCCCTTCCCCATGTCACCCGCATGGTGATAGATCTGTTGGAGCGTCGCCTGGACGCGCCGCCGACCAGCGACCAGCAGGCCCCGATTCCCCTGGTAACCTACCAACGCGGCCGCTATATCACCGAGCTTCATTAAGTAAGCAGCCCCGTCATGTCCCCGACAAACCCCGGTTCGCCTTACAACTTCAAGAGCCAGGCCGCCATCATTTCAATGATTTCGGTGGTTGGCCTCACCCTTGGCCTGACGTTGCCACTGTTGGCCATCATCCTGGAGCAGCGGGGCGTGCCGGCGTCTGTCATCGGCATGAACTCCGCCATGCCGGCGCTTGCCCTCCTGATCACGACGCCTTTCGTCCCCCGCATGCTCAGGGCGTTTGGCGCCTTTCCGTTCCTGGTTGCAAATCTGGTGATCGCGGGAGGAACGCTGTTGGCCCTTAAATGGTTCGACAATCTGGCCATCTGGTTTGTGCTCCGGTTCATCCTCGGCACTTCGTTGGGCGGCCTGTTCACTGTCGGCGAGGCGTGGATCAACGCCATCGCGCCCGAGGACAAACGGGGCCGCGTCATGGGGCTCTATTCGGCGTTGCTTTCTGCTGGTTTCGGTTTGGGCGCGGCAATGTTTCGCTTCACCGGGGTTGAAGGATAGCTGCCGTTTGCAGCCGGTGCGGCGCAACTGATCGCCGTGGTTGCCGCCGGCAACGTATTTCTGCAATTGCCGATCGGCATTCTGGCCGACAAGATGAACCGCCAGCGGCTGTTGGTGATCTGCGCCGGCGCCGGGTTGTTTGGCGGCATCTCGCTGCCTTTGGTGATTGGTGTGCCCTGGCTGTTGTGGCCGACCCTTTTTCTGTGGGGCGGTGTCGTCGTGGGCCTGTACACCGTTGGGCTAACCATGCTTGGCGAACGGTTCAGCGGCCCCGATCTGGTCGGCGCCAACGCCGCCTTTGTCATGCTGTACGGCCTTGGCGCGCTGGCCGCTCCGCCGGTCGCGGGCGCGGCGATGGACTTGTGGAATCCACACGGCCTGGGTGGGTCACTGGCGTTGCTTTGTCTTGGTTTCATCATTATCGCATTTTGGAAGCGATCGAACACCGGTTCGGCTTCCCAAGGGCTTGACTTGGGAACTGGAGCGGTTATTTTCCCGAATTCCAAAGCAAGGCCTGTCGCCCTGCAAACTCGGAGATCGGAAAATGGCGAAACCGGCAACGGTTAAAATCAAACTGGTGAGCACTGCTGACACAGGCTACTACTACGTCACCAAGAAAAATCCGCGGCAGCTCACTGAAAAGCTGGTATTGCGTAAATACGACCCGGTCGTGCGCAAGCACGTCGAGTTCAAGGAAGCAAAAATCAAGTAGTCGCGGGCGAATCAGCGGGCGGCCAGGCGGAGGGGCGCCAAAATCAAACTACATTTTTGTTTCGCGCCGGGCGATCGAGGCCGAGCTCGGGGCTATCCGCCACGACCCTGTCGCGCCCTTCGCGTTTTGCCTGATAGAGGGCGGCGTCCGCACGCTCCAGAATCCTGCCGGTGCTGTCCGTTGGACCAGCCGAAGTTGCAACGCCCACGCTGATGGTGATCGCCACCGGCTCGTCGCCGCTCACGGTCACAATCGGCTGCTCGGCAATTTCACGTCGAAGCCGGCTCGCCGCAGCCGTTGCAAGCCTCAGGCCGGTGTCCGGCATAATGACAACGAATTCCTCGCCACCATATCGCGACGCCAGGTCGATGCCGCGAATATTGCTGACCAACCGCTGGGAAAACACACGCAATACCTCGTCGCCGACCCCATGGCCATATTGGTCATTAACGGACTTGAAATGGTCGATATCGATCATCATGACCGAAACCGGCTTGCCGCCCTGGGTCGAGCGGGACATCAAGGTATCGAGGTGGTTCGACATATAGTGGCGATTGTACAGATTGGTAACCGCGTCCGTAATCGCCATCTTGATACTGAGGTGAAAATTCTCGCGCAGTTTGTCGGAATAGCGCTTGCGCCTGATCTGGGTCCGAGCCCGCGCCAGGAGTTCGTTTCGATCGAGCGGACGAACGATATAGTCGTTCACCCCGATTTCCAACGCGCGCACCAGCCGCTGCGAATCCCCGTCTTCCACAATCGCCAGAATCGGCGATTGCCGGGTTTCCTCCAGCGAACGCAAATGGGAGCAGACGCGCAGTCCGTCGAACGTACTGCTAGTGGCGCTGATGACAATCAAATCGAAATTTCGGGCCCGCGCCTCGTCGATAGCCATTTGCGCTTCGGCAATGACTGTTGTCGTGCCGACGTCGACCAGCGTTTCGCCAATTCGATGCGCCATGGTCGCACGGTCCTCGACCACCAGAATGTCGGCGCCGCAAATTTCCGAGTCCAGGGCCGGCGCGGATGTTCCCAGCACGCCAAGGCTGCTGCCGGTAGCTTCGCGCATCCGCAATTCATCGGTGACCATTTTAAGCCGCACCAGCGAGCGCACGCGGGCAAACAGCGCCGTATCATCCACTGGCTTGGTCAGAAAATCGTCCGCCCCGGCCTCCAACCCGGCGATGCGATCCCGGGGCCGGTCGAGTGCTGTCACCATGACCACCGGAATATGCGCGGTCATGGGATCCGCCTTGATACGGCGACAAACCTCGAAACCATCCATTTCGGGCATCATGACGTCCAGCAAAACGATGTCGGGCTTTTCACGCTCGATCATTTTCAGCGCCGACTTACCGTCCATCGCGCAGAAGACGTCGAAATATTCGCTCGTCAGTTTCGCTTCGAGAAACTTGACGTTCGTTATGGCGTCGTCGACCACCAGAACGCGAGCTGACATAGCGTTTCTACCCTAGATATTGGTTTACGGTCTGGAGAAACTGCGCCACCGAGATTGGTTTGGAGATATAGGCTTCGCATCCACCTTCACGAATTTTCTCCTCGTCTCCCTTCATCGCGAACGCGGTCACCGCAATCACCGGGATGGAACACAGAGACTTGTCTTCCTTGATCCATTTCGTAACTTCAAGGCCGGATATCTCCGGGAGCTGAATATCCATGAGTATCAGGTCCGGCCTGTGTTCGCGCGCCAGTTCGAGCGCCTGTAGACCGTCACGAGTTTGTATCGTCCGATATCCATGGGCATCCAATAAATCATGGAACAACTTCATGTTGAGCTCGTTGTCTTCAACAATCAGTACTGATTTAGCCATTCAACCAACTCCAGGACATGCTATCCTATTTCTTCCCAGTTGGATTATGACGTCAAGTTCCTTCCAGATTGTTAACCAATGGATTTAAATAGCACGCACCGTGCACCCCCCTTAAAAAGCAATTGATGGGCATCGGGCGACTTGTTAGAGGGAACTCAGCTTGGTCTATAATAGCACTTCAGAATGATGGGTCGTAGGCGTTTTCGGTCGAAACAAGTGGCGCGGTCCCCTGGCCGCCTGACCGCGGGCCCGGGAAACCAGTTACACGGAACCAAATACCAGCCCAGGTTTTCCAATGCCCTGTAAAAGGAAAATTGTTCACAAGGATGTCTCGGCACAGCTCGATGAGCTGGCGCTGGTGACAGACCGGCCGCTTATCGTAACCGACGCCGACGAAGTGCTGTTCCGGTTCCTCTCCTGTTTCGAGGTTTTTCTGCATGGCCGGGAGCTTTATCTGGACCTGGCGAGCTTCGCACTGACCGGCAACGTCAGGCGTCGCGTGGATGACCAACCTGTTGATGGCGCCGAGATTCCGGTCCTGCTGGGGCAATTCTTCAACGACCATGCGGAACACATCCCCCCGGTGCCGGGCGCCGCCGACGCGCTGGCCGTTCTGTCGCGCAAGGTTCAGATTGTGGTCCTGAGCAACATTCCACTGACCCAGAAACCGGCTCGACTGCGAGGAATGGAAAAATGCGACATGAACTATCCGTTAATCGCGAACCTGGGTGGCAAGGGCGGGGCTGTCGCGGCGATGGCCGACAGGGTCGACGCGCCCGTCTTTTTCATCGATGACCTGCCTCAGCAAATCCGGTCGGTGGCAATTGCGGCGGAAGATGTGCGGCTCGTACATTTTGTCGCCGATCAGCGCCTGGCTGCACTGCTGGAGCCCGCGACCGACTGTCATCACCGATCCGACGACTGGGCGATCGCCCGCTGTTACATCGAAAATGAGCTTAACGTCCTGGGATATTGATGGCAGCGAGAGATTGTGCTCCGCCAAGGTCCCTTGGCCCCCGGCGCCATAGCTATCCGGAATTGCAGCAATGCCAGGATTCTGCCGCGACTGTCTTGAGCCCTTCGAGCATATCCCGTCCACCGGTCGGTGCCGCGTCTGCGGCCGCCCGCGTTTGTTGGGCCACCCGGAGCTTTTCGAACTCGCCATTGCCCATATCGACTGCGACGCCTTCTTCGCAGCCGTGGAAAAGCGCGACAATCCCGATCTGACCGACAAACCGCTGATTATCGGCGGCGGCCGGCGCGGCGTCGTGTCAACCGCCTGTTACATCGCGCGCACCTATGGCGTCCACTCCGCCATGCCGATGTTCCAGGCCCGGAAGGCATGCCCGCAAGCGGTGGTGCTGCCGCCCGATCGCCGAAAATACCAAACCGCAAGCCGACAGGTATTCGCGCTGATGCGCGAAGTGACCCCATTGGTGGAACCGCTATCGGTGGACGAAGCGTTCCTGGATTTGTCTGGCACCGAGAGACTGCACAAGCATCCGCCGGCGCAAACCCTCGCCACGCTGGCCGAACGGATCACGCGCGAGATCGGCATCACGGTCTCGGTCG
>JBHHWG010000076.1:0-12365 GCA_046756385.1 Sphingomonadales bacterium
CACCAAGGCGCTGTTGCAGTCTGGCGTGGCCTATGTCGGCGGCTATCAAGGGGCGCCGATCTCTCATTTAATGGACGTGATGGCCGACGCCCACGAAGTTCTTGATGAGCTGGGCGTTCATTTCGAGGCCTGCGCCAACGAGGCGGGCGCGGCGGCCATGCTGGGGGCCTCGGTTCAATATCCGATACGCGGCGCGGTCACCTGGAAATCCACGGTCGGGACCAATGTGGCCTCGGACGCATTGTCCAATCTGGCGTCTTCCGGCGTGACCGGCGGCGCGCTGATTATCCTCGGCGAGGATTACGGGGAGGGCTCCAGCATCATTCAGGAGCGCAGCCACGCCTTCGCGATGAAGTCTCAGATTTGGCTGCTCGATCCAAGACCCAATCTGCCGTCAATTGTGGACGCTGTGGAACAGGGATTCGAACTGTCAGAAGCCAGCAACACCCCGGTCATGCTGGAGCTGCGCATCCGCGCCTGTCATGTCTACGGCCGGTTCGACACCAGGGACAACAAACCCCCGGCGATCTCGACCAGGAACGCGCTTGAGCAACCGCTCCATGATTATTCGAAATTCGCGCTGCCGCCCGCGACCTATGTCCAGGAGCGGAGCAAGATCGAGGAACGCTGGCCCGCGGCGGTGAAATTCATCCAGGAACGCGGCCTCAACGAACTGTTTCCCGGCGAGGCCGACGATGTCGGAATTATTCTGCAAGGCGGCATGTATAACGCCGTGATCCGGGCGCTGGGCCGGCTCGGCCTTGCCGACGCGTTCGGCGAATCCAGAATTCCGCTTTACGTGCTCAACGTCACCTATCCGCTGGTCCCGCCCGAGTTGACCGCCTTCTGCGCCGGCAAAAAGGCGGTCCTGATTGTCGAGGAAGGCCAGCCTGATTTCATCGAGCAGGCGATCGAAAGTATTCTGCGCAAGGCCGACATCCAGACCACAGTGGTCGGCAAGGCGGTGTTGCCGATGGCCGGTGAATATACCGGCGAAGTGATGCTCGACGGGGTCGCCAAATTTATCGAGGGATCGGTACCGAAGGGCGTGGACCTTGCCGACGTCGGCGCCCGGCACAAGGCCGCCATGCCGCCAAGGGCGCGTATTTCGGAGCTGCTGGGGGGCATGCTCCCTGCCCGGCCGCCGGGCTTCTGCGTCGGCTGTCCCGAGCGTCCGGTGTTCAGTGCGATGAAGATCGTGCAAAGGGAAATCGGAACGGTTCACGTCAGCGCCGATATCGGCTGCCACACCTTCGCCGCGCAGGCCCCGTTCAACATGGGCAGCACTGTGCTGGGCTACGGTTTGGGACTGGCGAGTTCATCGGCGGTGGCGCCCTTGTCCAGGCAGCGCGTGATCAGCGTCATGGGCGATGGCGGGTTCTGGCACAACGGGCTGACCAGCGGCGTCGGAAACGCGATGTTCAATAAGGACGATGCGGTCCTGATGCTGCTGGATAATGGTTACGCCGCGGCCACCGGCGGCCAATATATCCCGTCGACAGGCAAGAACGCACTGGGCCAAAGGGTCTCCATGAGTCTTCAGCAGGCGCTCAGAGGTTTGGACGTCAAATGGCTGCGAACCGTGCGCACCTATGACATGGCGGGCATGATCGCGACCCTGCGCGCGGCCATGACCACCAGGACCCGCGGGCTGAAGGTCATCGTCGCCGAGGGCGAATGCCAGCTCAACCGCCAGCGGCGAATCAAGCCGTTGATCAAGAAGCAAATGAAGGAAGGCAAGCGCATCGTGCAAAGCCGGTTCGGCGTCGACGACACGGTTTGCACGGGCGACCACTCGTGCGTACGGCTGTCAGGCTGCCCGTCGCTGACCATCAAGCCGAACCCCGATCCGCTGCGCAAGGATCCGGTGGCCTTTGTCGACAACTCCTGCGTGGGCTGTGGGGTGTGTGGCGAAGTAGCCCATGCCGCCACCCTGTGCCCGTCCTTCTATCGAGCCGATATTATTCATAATCCCACCATGTGGGACCGGATCGTGGACGGAACGCGCCGTCGGATGATTGGCTTTTTACAAGGCCTGGACGACCGGCAAAGAGCAAGGGTGTCGCTATAATTTCCCAGACTGGAAGATCGTTCACGCTGCTGATCGCGGCGCTGGGCGGCGAAGGCGGCGGCGTGTTGTCCAAATGGGTGGTCGACGTTGCCGAAGCCCAGGGCTATCTGGTGCAATACACGTCGATTCCGGGGGTCGCGCAACGCACAGGCGCCACCACTTATTATCTGGAGCTGTTTCCACGGCCCGACGCCGAGGACGGTGCGCCGGTGATGGCCCTGACGCCTGGGCCCGGCGACGTCGATGTTTTGCTGGCGTCAGAGATCGTGGAAGCCGGCTGCATGATCGAACGGGGTTTTATTTCACCCGAGCGAAGCACCGTCATCTTCTCCAATCACCGCGTTTACGCAATCAGCGAAAAAGGCGCGATCGGCGACGGGCGGGCCGATGTTTCCCAAGTCGTGAAAGCGGCCGGGGAGATGAGCAAGAAGCTGGTGCAATTCGACATGGCGCGCCTCGCCCGCGAGACCGGAAGCGTCATCAACGCCGTCTTGCTGGGCGCGCTTGCCGGCTCGCGCGCCTTGCCGTTTCCGCGCGCGGCTTACGAGGACGCCATTCGAAGCGGCGGCATCGCTGTCGAGGCGAATCTGGCGGGGTTCAAAGCGGGTTTCGACGTCGGCGCCGGAGCAGGAACCGCTCCTTCCGTCGCCGTAAACGCGGATGGCGAGCGCCCCCCCGCCCGGTCAATCGCCGATCTTGAGCGCTCGGTGCATTCCTTTCCGGGTCCGACGCAGTATATCCTGACCCACGGCGTGTCGCGGTTGCTCGACTATCAGGACCGGCGTTATGCCGAAACCTATCTTGAACGGATGGAAGCGATCGCGGAACTGGATCGCAAACTGGACGGGGACAACCACGGATTTGCACTGACCAACGAAACCGGCCGTCATCTCGCCCTGTGGATGTCGTTTGAGGATGTGATCAGGGTTGCTGATCTGAAAATCCGCTCCGGCCGCATGCGGCAGGTCCGCGACGGCTTGAGCGTCGGGCCTGACCAGCCTGTGCATGTTTTCGAATTTCTCAAACCCGGCGTTGAGGAGCTGGGCTCGATCCTGCCGGCATGGCTGGCGCGTCGCATCCTGGGCTCGCCGAAACTGACCCGAATGATTGGCCGCTTCACCAGGGGCCGCAAGGTCCGAACGACGACGGTGACTGGGTTTCTGTCGCTATGGCTGCTGGCCCGGCTCAAAAGATGGCGGCGCGGTACCTATCGGTATAGCCAGGAACACGCCGTTATCGAACGGTGGCTGGAACATGTCAAAAAGGCAGCGTCGGATAATTACGCGCTCGGGCTGGAGGTTGCGGAATGCGCGCGGCTGGTTAAGGGCTACGGCGAAACCAACCGCAGAGGCGTCGCCAATTTCAATCGCATCATGACGGCCATTGGGTCATTCGGCCTGGGGACAGTCGGGACCAACGGCGCCGCCCTCGTCCATCGCTTGCGAGACGCCGCCCTGGCGGATGAGGAAGGCTCGGCACTCACAAGGGCGCTCGACGAATTATCCCGCGGCAACGAATCGGGCCACATCGCGGACCGGGCATGATCCATTCTCAAGTCATTCGCGAGGGTTGCGACCAAGACAGCGAGCAGGTCATAAAACTGATTGGCGACGCGTTCGCCGAATATCCGGGGTGCGTGCTGGATGTCGACCTAGAATGCCCCGATTTGCGCGCTCCGGCCTCTCATTTTCGAAAAATTGGCGGCCGTTTCTGGGTCGCGGGCTCTCGCCAGATCGTGGGCACGACTAGCTGCGCACCCATCCATGACGGCACGGCGCTCGAATTGAAACGGCTTTATGTTGCGGCCGATGCCCGCGGTCGCGGCCTCGGAACCCGGTTGTGTGAACTTGTGGAAAAGGAAGCCCGCATTCGAGGGCTCGGCATGATCGAATTGTGGACCGACACCCGGTTCCTGGACGCCCACAGGCTGTACGAACGGCTGGGCTATGTGCGCCAGCAAGAAACCCGCGACCTTCAGGACCTGTCAAATACGACGGAATATCGCTATCTGAGAATTCTTGACTGACGCGAATCGACGGCCGATCTCACCGGGTAGTGCCGGCCCCTGGTTTTATCGGTAAGAAGTTGTTCGGATGTTGTCGAGGATTTTGTGCAGCAAGCGGAACAGCGCTTGCCTCTCCTCCTCGGAGAAATTTTTCAGCGCAAAATCCATTTCCCTCATGGCCTTCGGCAGAATTGTATCAAATGCCTTGTTCCCGGCTTCGAGAATGTGAACCTCGACCACACGGCTATCGAGCCTGCCCTGGCGCCGCTCGACCAGGCCATCGCGCTCCATCTGGTCGATGACCCGGCTCAGAGTCGACTGGTCCATGACCGTGTAGGCCGCCAACTCGCCGATGCTGCGTCGATCCCGCGCGTGCAAAACCGCAAGAACGCGCCAGCGCGCCACGTTTATCTTCAGCGGCCGCAAATCCGCGAGCAAATTTAGATTGAGCCGATTAGCAATGCGATTGATAAGGTATGGTAGAAAATCGTCCATCGGCAAATCGGGACAAAGCATGTCCTGCCCGTTTTCGGCACCTGGACGCGGTATTGCTTCGCTCATACCTGTTTTCCTGCCCCTTTTATTTTTGCCCCACGGTTCCCTGCACAACAACGCCCGCTGGAACGACAGAAGTAGCGGCTAATCCGGCCTAAAGTCAATTAAATAAAGACAGATTTATTGCAAGCTGCCCCATTTCCCGGCCCGGATAGCAAGGTGTCTCCGAGACCCTGAAACCCAAAAATTTTCCGTGGGACATCATAGCTTTAGATCCTATGATATGACAATCAATATTGCTAGTAAAAGATGAATATCAAACGAAGCACAATTTTGGGTTGGTGTTTCGCGTCGGTCTCGATTGCGGCGCATTACAACTTTTCGCGGTACTGACGGGTTTCGACCGGCATGATGGTATTCAAACGAGATTATTGCAAGGGCCTGGACGCGCGCGATCCCCTGGCGGAAATGCGGGGCGAATTCGCGCTTCCCGACGGCGTCATCTATCTCGACGGCAATTCCCTGGGCGCGCTGCCCAGGGGCGCGGCGAAGCGCCTTGCCCAGGTCGCGACCGAGGAGTGGGGCGATGGTCTGATCCGAAGCTGGAACAGCCACGACTGGATATCCATGCCCCGACGCGTCGGGGCCACGATCGCCCGACTGATCGGAGCGGCGGATGACGAAGTGATCGCCGCCGATTCGACGTCGGTCAATCTGTTCAAGCTTGTTTCGGCGGCCCTGCGGCTAAGGCCCGGCCGCGCCACCATTTTGTCGGAGCGGAGCAATTTCCCGACCGACGTCTATATGCTCGAAGGGCTGATCGACCAGCCAGGCTCCCGCCACAGCTTGCGTCTGGAACCGCCCGGGGACGTGATCGACGCCATTGACGACAGCGTCGCAATTGTCGTGCTCAGCCATGTCAACTACAAGACCGGCCGCATCCATGACATGGCGGGGATAACGCGGGCCGCCCATGACCGAGGCGCGTTGGTGCTATGGGATTTATGCCACTCGGCAGGCGCGATGCCGGTCAATCTGAACCGGTGCGGCGTCGATTTCGCGGTCGGCTGCGGCTACAAATTCCTTAATGGTGGACCGGGCGCGCCAGCCTTTCTCTACGTCGCCAAGTCGCTTCAGGCGGACATCCGCCAGCCGCTTACCGGGTGGCTCGGCCACGCCGCCCCGTTTGCCTTCGAGGACCACTATCGCCCGGCCGACGGCATTGAGAGGAATTTGTGCGGAACCCCGGCGGTCCTGGGCCTCGCGGCGTTGGAGATCGGCGTCAATCTGTTCGATCGCGTCGACATGACCACCCTGCGGCACAAATCGCAGGAAATGGGCGACCTGTTCATCGCGCTTGTAGATCAGCAATGCCGGGGCTTCGGCCTCGAAATCGCGTGCCCCGAGGACCGCGCCCAGCGCGGTAGCCAGGTATCGCTCCGCCACCGGGAAGGCTATGCGATCATGCAGGCTTTAATCGCCCGTGGCGTGATCGGCGATTTTCGGGCGCCCGACATCCTGCGTTTCGGAATTACGCCGCTGTATTTGCGCTATACCGACATTTGGGACGCGGTTTCGATCCTCCGGGACATCATGGCGGGAGGTATCTGGGATCGTCCCGAATACCGCGAGCGCCAGGCCGTGACCTGAGTTCTAATGCTTGCCGGTAAGTCCAAAGTAGAAGATCACCGCAACCGCGATCGGCGCCAAAAAACGGACCAGCAGCAGCCAGATCCGATAGGTGGCCCCCTCACCCAGCCCGAATTCCTCAGCCGTGGTTGCGCGGCTCATCATCCAGCCGACGAAGATCGCCATGAACAGGCCCCCCAGCACCATGAACACATTGGCGACGATATAGTTGAAAAGATCGAAAATGCGTTTTTCCGCGAACAACTCGAACATGCCGAGCGGGTGAAACTTCTTCCAGATATTGAATGAGAATACCGACCCCAGGCCCGCGATCCACAGCACCAGCCCGGTGCCCAGCGTCGCGCGCGCCCGCTTGAAGCCACGCTCCTCCAGGAACGAAATTGCCGGTTCCAGCATCGAGATGGACGAACTCAGCGCCGCAAACGCCAGCAGCACGAAAAACAAGGTGCCGAAAAAGGTCCCCGCGGGCATTTGCCCGAAGGCGATCGGCAAAGTGGCGAAGATCAGCCCCGGTCCCCCTCCCGGCGCGAGATTGTACTGGAACACCAGCGGGAAAATAGCGAATCCCGCCAGCAGCGCGACCAGTGTGTCGGCGCCGACCACCACGCAGGACGCCCGCGGGATCGAAATGTGCCGGGGCAGATACGCCCCATATGTCATCATCCCGCCACCGCCGATGCTGATTGTGAAGAACGCCTGCCCCATCGCCATAAGCACAATGCCAAAGGTGATTTTGGAAAAATCGGGCTCGAACAGAAACTTGAACCCGGCCATGAAATCGCCAGCGACAGCGGCGTAGCCCACCAAAATCAGCAAGACCACGAACAAGGCCGGCATCATCACGGTCACCGCCTTTTCAAGCCCGCCCCGAATGCCGCGCGCCACGATGAACACAGTCACCGCCATGAACAGGAAATGCCACAGCGCCATTTCCCTGGGATTATCGGTCAAGGTACAGAAAATAGCCCAGGAGCCTTCCGAATCGACGCCGATAAAAGCTCCGGACGCGGTCTCGAGGATATAGGCGAAGGACCAGCCGGCTATCACGCTGTAGAAAATCAAGCCGCAAACAGCGGACGCGACCGCCAGCCAGCCGATGAACTGCCACGCCGGGCTCCGGTCCTGTTCGGCGGCGACCGCGCGCAAGGTATTGACCGGACTTCCGGCCCCGCGCCGCCCAACCGTGAATTCCGCGATCAAAAGCGGCAGGCCGAGCAGAAAAATGCAGACCAGGTAAATAAGAACGAACGCGCCGCCGCCATTCTCACCGGCCACGAACGGAAATCGCCAGATATTGCCGAGACCGACGGCGCCACCGATAGCCGCCAATAAAAAAGTCGTCCGCGACGACCAGGTTTCACGAACCGACGCCTGCGCCATGCCGTATAGCCCCCACCATTTACTCGCCGCGCGCTCATTACCTCCGGCCGCGGCTGGCAGACGTTAGCACGAAGCAGGGCCCAGATGTAAAGGGATGCCGAGCGTCTTGATTTTGGTCCCTTGCCCTGCGACCATAAGTCGGCATCAGCGCCCGATGGGAAGCGCAATGATGTCTTGATCGATGGGAGGATTTTGTCATGGAAATGCTCGTATCAGCTTGCGTCTTTTTTCTCGGTCTTCATTTTGTGGTCTCGGGCACGCCCGTGCGGGACATCATTGTGCGCACCACCGGCGAGGCCGCTTTTGCCGCCGGTTTCGCAATTCTGGCCGGCGCCGGCCTGGTCTGGATGATTGTCGCTTACGGGAGCGCGCCCAGGGTGGAGCTGTGGCATTTGCCGACCACGCTGACGCCGCTGTTTCTGGCGCTCAATCTGATCGCCTGCATTTTTATCGTCGCCGGTTTGACGGTCCGGAATCCCACCGCGATAGGCCGCATCAAGGCGCTCAATGACCCCGACGTGGCCAGCGGCTTCCTGCGCATCACCCGCCACCCCATGAATTGCGGCATCGCGCTCTTCTGTCTGGTGCATGTGCTGGAGAATGGCCAAACGGCTTCGCTGGTGCTTTTCGGAAGCATTCTGGCACTGGCCGCCCTTGGCCCGCGCAGCATCGATGCCAAACGCAAACAAGCCCATGGCGAAGCATGGGATAAATTCGCGGCCGTGACGTCCCACCTTCCATTCGCCGCCATCGTCGAGGGCCGAAACAGCTTCAAAATCGGCGAACTCGGCTGGTGGCGCATAGCGCTCGGCGTGGTACTGTTCGCCGCTCTTTTTTATCTTCACGAACATGTATCGGGTGTCGCCCTTGGATTACCTTTCGTCAGCTAGGACCGGACCGATTTGGCGGCGTCTGCGCGCGCCGGTCCTCAATCTGCCCGAACAAAGCATTGTCGATATCGCCAAGCTCGGGCGCGGACGGAACGACGTAATCCCGCTTTGGTTTGGCGAAGGCGATTTGCAGACGCCAAAGTTCATTTGCGACGCCGCAAGCCGGGCCATGGCCGAGGGAAAGACCTTTTATACGCAAGTTAACGGCGTGCCGGAGTTCCGCGAGGAATTGTCGCGCTATATGTCCGGTCTGTACGGCACGCCGATTGACGCCGGACGCATTACGGTCACCGCCGGCGGCATGGGCGCGATCATGCTGTGCGCCCAGCTTCTGGTCGATGACGGTGACAATGTCGTGGTCGTCGATCCGATCTGGCCGAATATCCGGGGCATTATCCAGGTGATGGGTGGCGAATCGCGCCCGGTGCTCAAACACTGCGGCCACGACGGTTGGTCGCTCGACCTTGACGAGGTCGCGGCCGCCTGTGACGAGCGCACCAAGGCGGTCTTTGTCAATTCGCCGTGCAACCCCACCGGCTGGGTAATGATGCGCGAACAGCAACGCGAACTGCTTGAGTTTTGCCGCGCGCGCGGGATCTGGGTCATTGCCGACGAGGTTTATGCGCGCCTCGCCTTTGACGCCCCCCATGCGCCCTCGTTTCTGCAAATCGCCGAGCCCGACGACCGGCTTTTGGTGATCAACAGCTTTTCCAAGGCCTGGGCAATGACCGGCTGGCGACTGGGATGGCTCACTCACCCGCCGGAACTGTTCGATACGATGGGCAAATTGATGTTGTTCACCACCAGCGGCGCGACCACCTTTGCCCAGGCGGGGGCGATCACCGCCCTAAGAGACGGTGAGGAATTCGTCGCCCGGGTGCGGGAGCGCTGCCGCACCGGCCGCGACATCGTCTGCGCGGCGCTCGAAGCGATGCCCCGCGCCCAACTCCTCGCCCGGCCGAAGGGCGCGATGTATGTCTATTTCCAGGTCCAAGGGTTCGAGGACTCTCACGCCTTTTGCACCGAGGCCATCGAAAAAACCGGGGTCGGCCTCGCCCCCGGCACCAATTTCGGCCCCGGCTCGGAACAGTTCGTCCGCCTGTGCTGCTTCCGCGCCGCCGATCAACTCGCCCAGGCAATGAGCCGTCTGGAAGCCATTCTTGGTTAGAATGGTCTTGCCTATACTATCTCCCGCAGGGTCCCGATAATCGACTCGATCCCCGCCATGCTCGTTACCGGGCCGGGGGAGAAGCGCAGCACCTGGCTTCGGTTATCCGCAACGACGCCACACTCGCGCAGTTTGGCGATCACCGCCACAGGATCGAATTCGTCGGCGAGGCGGATCATGATGCTGCCGCCACGCCGGTCGGGTTCAAGGGGCGTCACAATGTCCCAGCCCGCCTCGAGCCCGGCGTCAATCAGGCGCTCGGTCAGGGTGAGGTTGTGGGCCCGGATCGCGTCCCTCCCCGTTGTCTCATGCCAGCGCAAGCCCGGAAGCGACGCGGCAAACGGCAGCGGCGATTGCGTTCCGTGGTCGAAGCGGTGGATGTCGCGGGCATATTCGAACTTTTCAAGATTCCAGGAGAACGGGTCGGGTTGGCTGAACCAGCCACGGAATTCGGGCCGCAGATCGGCGATCAGCGTCGGGCGGACATAAAGAATGCCGGCGCCGGGAACGCCGCACAGCCATTTGAGCGAGGTCGAAATGGCGAAATCCACTTCCGGTGTCGCGACATCGAACGGCAACACGCCGATTCCTTGAGTGATGTCGACGCCGATGACGCTGCCCATGCGCCGGCCGTGGGCCACCAGCGGCTCAAGATCGGCCTTTTTGGACGATGTCGATGTGACCCAGGTAATCAGCGCCAGCGCCACGTCCCCGGTCCACTGTGCAATGAAATCATCGTCGCGCACGAACCCGTCACCCTGGCGCGGGGACACCGTCTCCAGTGTAAAGCCGCGTCGCCCCGCCATCCCGGAGAGCAGGAAATGCACGCTCGGGAAACAATCGCCGGCGACCAGGACCTTGCGGCCACGCAATGTCTCGTCACTGAGCGAGCCCATGAAGCTATAGAGCGAGGCGGTGACGTTTTCTGTGGTGGTGAGGCTACCTTTGGGCGCGCCGATCAGCCGGCTCCAACGGTCCATGAATTCGCCGCGCACGGTTCCGGCATAAGCCCACTGGCTCTCGCCGACGCGACACCACTCACTGGCGAAGGCGTCGAGCGCGGCCCTGATTTCACTCTCCTTTCCTGGGTAAAGCCCGATCGAATGGTAAAGGGCATAGCCCTCGCCCGCCGCTTTTTGGCCGTCGTCAAGCATGTCAGCTCGTCCCTTCACGTTAGAGGCCGAAATAGAGAACCGCGGCGACAATTGTTGGCGTTACAAACCGCAGCAAAAAGCGCCAAGTCCGGAAAAATATCCCGTCCACGAGCCCCAGTTCATCGAGGGCCGCTTCCCTCTTGATCAGCCAGCCGGCGAAAACCGCGATCAGTATCCCGCCCACCGGAATCAGCACATTGGCAACCAGATATTCCAATACACCGAAGATCGTTTTATCGGCCAGCACGCCCACAAACGGTATCGGCCGGAAATCCGCCCAGATGTTGAACGAAAACACGGAAGCCAGACCCACCACCCAAACCGCGACGCCGGTTACAACCGCCATGCGCCGGCGTGACCAGCCCTTTGTTTCCTCCAGCCACGACACCGCCGGCTCCAGCAGCGAAATGGCGCTGGTCAGCGCCGCGATCGCCAACAGAATAAAGAACAAGGCCCCGATGAACGCGCCGCCGGGCATTTGACCAAACGCGATCGGCAGGGTCTCGAAAATCAGTTTCGGCCCCTTCTCGGGCGCCAGTCCGGCCGCGAACATGATCGGAAAAATCGCCAGGCCGGCCAGGATCGCCACCAGCGTATCGGCCGAGGCGATAACCGCCACCGAGCGCGGGATCGAGACTTTCTTACCGAGATAGGCGCCGTAGGTCATCATCGACCCGACGCCGATACCGAGCGTGAAGAACGCCTGACCCACGGCGGTCAGAAAGGTGCTCTTCGTCACCTGCGAAAAGTCGGGCTTGAACATGAACGCCAGGGCGCGGCCAAAATCGCCGGCGACCGCCCCATGGATTACCAGCAGGACGACCAATCCGAACAGCAGCGGCATCATCCCTTTGACCGCTTTTTCCAATCCCCCCTTTATGCCGCGCGCGACGATCCAGATCGTGAGCCCCATGAACAAGCCATGCCACAGCGCCGAGCTTACGGGATCGCCCGAAATCCCGTCGCTTGCCGCCTTGGCGGCGGCGGCGTCAAAGCCTGCGAATGCACCCTTAAGGGCCTCGATCACGAAGGCGAAGGTCCAGCCCGCCACAACCGAATAAAAGGACAAGCCCAACAGCGCAATACTGACCCCGAGACCGCCCAGCCAGCGCCAATTGGCGCTTCGGCCATTCTCCAGTGCCACAGTGCTCAGGGCGTTGATGGGGCTTTGACCGGCCCGACGGCCGATCATGATTTCGGCGATCAGCAACGGCGCAATGAATATGGCGATCGAAGCGATATAAATCAGCACAAAGGCGCCGCCGCCGTTCATACCGGTGATGTAGGGAAACCGCCAGATATTGGCCAATCCGATCGCGCTGCCCACCGCCGCCAGCAGAAACCCGGACCGCGACGACCAGTGTTCGTGAACCCTCTCGCCCCGCATGGCCCCCTCCCCCATTTTTATCAGGTGTAAATAAACATAACAGAATGGCGCGCACCGCCAAGGTTGCAGCTCGGACTCCGCCCCGAGGGTCACGGCATCAAGAAATAAGCTCAATTTTATCAAAACGCTTGACGGTTTTATCATTCGTGCGTATTTATAGCGATA
>JBHHWG010000077.1:0-12202 GCA_046756385.1 Sphingomonadales bacterium
CGATAGGGCAAGGCCGCCGCGAACGCCGAGTCGAGATCAAGCGCCCAGGGGAAATAGACCGACGACGTGGGCAACACCGAATGAATGACCCCGAACAGGGCCAGTCCCGCGGCAATAAACAGGCTCATGGCCGCTAGTTTAAACTGTTTGTTGATCACATAGGCAACCGCGGACGCCCACAAAAGGCCGATCAGGATATAGCCACGGGACATCGCGCCCAAAAACACATAGCTCTGCATCCAGGCCTCTGGAAGAAATGCCTGCGCCTCGGCGGCCACCGCTCGCGCCGCATCCTCCATGGACGCCACGGCGTTGGTGACCCGCTCCAGACCGCCCTGAACCTCCCGGAACAGCTCACTGACCTTGAAAAATGCGAAATTGATAATCGCCGGCATGGCGGCGAACGACAAGGCAGGCGCCTGATCGACCGACACGCCCCGGAACGCCAGTCTCAGGATATCGCAGGCAACCACGATCAGCACCGGCTTGAGTGTTGCATCCGGCAGAATATCGATCAGAAGGCCGATGATTCCGAACACGCCGCCAACGGCAAGCACGGCCGAAACGCCCAGGCTGTATGCGGTCCGCGCGCCCATTCGTTTGTACGTCGCATGCCCGAAATAGGGTGTGGTCTGAATGACGCCGCCAAAAAGCGCGCTGACGATGGTGGCCACCCCATCGGCTCGCATCAAATCGCCGGAGTCCAGTTGATCGCCCACGACATTGGCGCCGGCGGTGAGATTGATCGTCGAGGCCGCAATGAGCAACGCGAACGGCACGATCACGGCCATGTAAAACAGGGCGCGGCCGAACAGCTCCTCGAACCCGCCAAGAGTCGGAATTGGTACGCTGAATGAAACACCGTCGACCTCGGGCCAGACGAACCCCTCCAACACGCCCAATCCCCCCAGCGCGTAATAGGCCAGGGTTCCCAACACGATTGCCGCAATGGCGCCCGGCAAGGCGCCCGGCAGTTTATGACCGGCAATCAACGCGTAAACCATGACCGCCAGGGAAACCATTCCGACCTCGGGGATTGAAAAGGTTCCCAAAATGGCGTTGGCGCCCAGCCAAACGATGGAAATGCCGACCATCGACCCCAACAGCGCCGACAAGGGCAGTATCCGTTGCACGGCGCGGCCAAGGAATGACAGGCCGAATTTAATCAGGCCCATCCAGATGGCGCCGCCCATGCCGACATACCAGGTAAGGACCGCGGCTTCGGCGTCCCCCATTTCCTGTTTGAGCAACAAGAAGACCGGCCCCAGCACGGCAACCGTAAAACCGACCGTCGTCGTGATATCGAGCCCCAGCGGCATTGCCGTCAGGTCGGGATTGCCTGTCCGCCGGGCCGCCTTGCGCGCCAAATATACATTCAAGAGATTGCCGACGATGATGCCGACCAGGGCGCCGGGAACCATGCGGGTTTGAATGATCTCGCTTGGAAAGCCGAACATCATCAACAACGCGCTCAGCACGAAGAGGTTGACGACGCAGTCCAGCAGAAAGGCGAAACCGGCGTTGATGTCGCCCGCTCCGCCCCATGGAATGACGCCCCCGACAACGCCCTGAACTTCTCGATGGTTCATTATGTTCTCATTTTACGCGAAAAAACCCGACCGGAGTAGCAATCGCGCTAATCCGTGTCAATCATCGTCTGCGGCAAGTCCCACCCGCATGCGCGGCCGTTATTGCGGCCGCGGCCACCGTCCAATCGTGCCTTCAAACGTGTGGTAGCGAGCCTCCAGCCGCCATTGCAAGCGGGCCTTTTCGCTCCCGTCAAGGAACGATTTACAAGCCCGGTCCGGCTTCACCGCCCCCAGCATGCCCCTGGCGCAAACCGCGGCCGGACGACCACCCTTCCACAGGCTTTGACCCGGCAGGAAACTGTAGGTGATGCTATTGCGCGAAAGCTCCTTCAATTCCCGATAGGAGAAGCCATGGGTCTGAACGGCGCGCTGATACTCGTGTGTCAAATCGATTCGTGACACTCCTTCGTCGTCGGTGGACAGCGCCACCGGCACCCCCGCCGCACGATAGAGCGAAATAGGGTGATCCTTGCCACTGACGCCCAGGATCACGTCATTGCTGGTCAGATTGATCTCGACCATGATGCCGTTCTCGGCCATGTGCCGCAGCAGCTCCGGGCTATTGTCCTCGTAGACAATATCAATGCCGTGGCCGATGCGCTTGGCATGGCCGATTTCGATCGCGTCGCGAATGTTGGACCGCAGATAATCGGGCCGCACCAGGCCCAATGTCAGCTCGCCGGCATGCAAGGTGATATCGATCGGCCCGACGGTGCGACGCAAATAGTCCAGCATCTCCATGTGAAGGCGGTAATCGCGCAACGCGACCCGATAATCCTCCGGCGCGACCAGGTTCAGGCCGACCACGCGCTCGTCCTGCTGGGTGAGCGCGAATCCGAGCATATTTTGGGCAAATACGAAGTTGCGCGGCATCGTGCGGATAACCTGATAGAGATAGCGCACTTCAACTTCGCAGCCGGGCTCCGCATCCTCGGTACCGCATTTGAGGACCCGCGATCGATGTTCCTCAGCCGCATCGAGGGAGCGCCGCGCCGAGGCCACGAGTTCCCCAAGCTGCGCGCCAAGGCCGGCCTTATGAAGGGCCTCATAGGCGGCCTCGATCCCGCCCGCCCAGTCGAGATCGGCGGTGAGCGTCAATATTCGCGCGAACTCCAGCGTGACCATCAACTCCAGATAAAGCTCGTTTTGCCGCCCTGCCCGGTTGGCGGCCCGTGTCACCATGTCCGCCAGACGTTCGGGCTTCTCCGCCATCCGCGGAAAAGTTACAAAAAACTGGTCATGGCCCGACCACCCGGCCGACGGCACGAAACTGCGCATCGACAGGGCGTCGATCAGGCGGCGGCGGTCGTCATCGTCCGTCAGGACATCCCGGGCGCGCTTGAGGGTCCCACCTTCACAAACCGAGGCCTGGTCCGGCCTCAGGATGGCGGGCGCCGCCATGTCGACGCATAATCCGTCTTCGGCCGCCCATTCCAGGTAGCTTTCCGCATAAACCGCGCCCGCCAGGTGATTGTGGAGGTCGCCGCCTTTTGGCATCCCCTGCAGAAACGCGCGCAGAAACGGCGGCTTGTCTTTGATCTGATCAAAATACCGCGCGGCCTGATCCTCGCCGGCCGCCGCATCAGTCACGCATCCGGCGCCCGCCAGGATGCCAGCCGACAGGATCGTTCCCCTGACAGCCCCGGTGATAATTTCAAACATGTTCGCCTCTGACCATCGCATTGCACGCCCCTCTCGTTTCGCGTCAGGTTGCAGACCTTTGAATCCCATCGCAATCTGTCGCGTCGTTTGTTTTGCTTTCGGGTGCGCAAGCTAAGCCATTCCAAACCCGCCCGGCAAGCCAGTTCACAACAACTGCCCCCGAGGCAGACCCGGCGGCCGTACGATCTCGTGGACTCCGGGGCCATGGCGATGCAAAATAGCGCCGCCGCCGGCGCGGATAACGACTTCCAGAAACCTCTCAAGGATACGGGGCGGATTCAGTGGCCAAACTCTATTTTTATTATTCCGCGATGAACGCGGGAAAGTCGACAACCCTGCTTCAGTCCAGCTTCAACTATGTGGAGCGCGGCATGAACACGATGCTGTTTTCCGCCGCGATCGACGAGCGCTATGGCAAAAAAATCATCAAGTCCCGAATTGGCATCCATCAGGCCGCGCGCACCTTTGACGACGAAACCGACCTGTTCGAGATCGTCAGAAATGAAACGGAAACGGAGAAGGTCCACTGCGTGCTGGTCGACGAGGCGCAGTTCCTCAATCGAGACCAGGTATTCCAGTTGGCCGCGATTTGCGACCAGTTGGGCATCCCCGTTCTCTGCTACGGCCTTCGAACCGATTTCAAGGCCAATTTGTTCGAAGGAAGTCAACATCTGCTCGCGATTGCCGATGAGCTTGCCGAGCTCAAAACCATATGTCCGTGCGGCAAAAAGGCAATCATGAATCTGCGGATCGACGAACACGGCAACGCCGTGAAGGAAGGCGGGCAAACGGAAATCGGCGGCAACGACCGCTACATCGCGCTGTGCCGCAAGCACTTCCTGGAAAAGCTGGGCGACACCGCGTCTTGACTAGTGGTTTAAACCAGCGGTAGCACTGAAATATTCGGTCGCGCCGGACGCCTATTCATTTAATCCCCTGAGCCCAATACACATCAAAACGATTTTCGCGTTTAGCTTCATATGTTTATGGGCTCACGCGCCTGCAGTGATGTATATCTGTAACGGTTCAAAAAAAAATTGTCCAATTGGAAAATTTTTTTTCCTTTAGGGCCGTGAGATGCTATGAACGATCCTGACCTTGAATGGGATGTTTGCGATTTGAAGCGATCGCCTGGCTTTCGGGCGACCGGCTCAATGGCGGACGCCCCATAAATTTTTGGGTCTACAGTCGTAGTCACACAACAAAAAAGAGGGAGTAGGGGTGAAATGAGACGCTCATTTAAGTCTACTTTGCTAGGTTGCGCCGCCATGGCATGCGTAGCCATGGCCCTGCCCGCCGATGCGCAGGTAACCAGTTCGAGCCTTCGCGGGCGTGTAACCGATCAGGCTGGGGGGGCGGTCGCGGACGCCAATGTTGAAGTAGTTCATGTTCCGACAGGCACCACCCGGAACATCACGACCAATGCCAATGGCCGCTTTTCACTGCGCGGTCTGCCGGTTGGCGGACCGTACGTCGTTCGTCTGGGTGATGGAACCGAACTGAAAGCCGACAAGATCGAGGATCTTTTCCTCCGGCTTGGCCAGACCGAGTCCATCCTTCTGGTGGCTCAGCGCCCCGGCGTTCAGGAAATCGAGGAAATCGTGGTCACCGGCCAGGGTGTCCAGACGGCGCTCAAGACCGGCGCCGTGTCCAACTTTGGCGAGGAAGACCTCGCAAAGATGCCGGCGATTTCCCGCGATCTTAAGAGCATCATTCAGCAGGATCCGAAAATCGCCGTGGACAGCACGGTTGACGGTGGACCGGGACTGTCGATTGCGGGTGGCAATATCCGCTTTAACAGCCTGACCGTCGACGGCATTGCACAGAACGACAATTTCGGTCTGAACAAGAACGGCTATCCGACCCGCCGGGCGCCAATTTCGCTCGACGCCATCGAGGCGCTCTCGGTCAATATCGCGCCGTTTGACGTGACTTTTGGCTCGTTCCTGGGCGGCAACATCAACGTCGTCACCAAATCGGGGACCAACGAGTTCCACGGCGGCGCCTTCTTCTTCCATTCGGGCGACGGCATTGCCGGGTCGACCAGCAAGGGCGAGAAACTCGAGGTCGGCGAATTTAAGGAGCAGACCTACGGCGCCACGCTCGGCGGTCCGATTATCAAGGACAAGCTGTTCTTCTTCGCGTCCTACGAAAAGTTCGAAAACACCCGTCCCTTCCCGTTCCGGGCCGGTAACGCCAACGGCGTCACCGAAGGCAACGAGATTGACGGCGTCACCCAGGCCGACATCGATCGCGCGGTGCAGATCGCTCAGGACGTTTTCGGTTTCGACGCGCTAGGCTTCGCCGCCGCGAACCCGGAAAGCGACGAGAAGATCCTTCTGAAGCTGGACTGGAATATCACCGATAGCCACCGGGCGAGCGCCACCTACCAGCGTTCGGAAGGCAACGTGATCCGCGACTTCTTCACCAACCCGACGACCGGCAACGCGGCGCTGCTGTCGAACCGGTACAATATGACCGAAACGCTGAAGACATTTTCCTTCCAGCTGTTCTCGGACTGGACCGACAACTTCTCCACCGAGGTCAAGGTCGGCTTCAAGGATGTGGCCACGGACCAGGTCTCGATTGCGCCTGACTTCCCGGCAATGACCATCTTCACGGCGGCGGGCGGCACCATCCGTCTGGGGCCGGACCAGTTCCGCCACGCCAACGACCTCGACAACGACACCCGCTTCATCAAGGTCAAGGGTGACTATTTTCTGGGCGACCATGTCATAACAGCGGGCTTCGAGCAGGAAAAGATCGACATCTTCAACCTGTTTGTGCCGTGGAGCAAAGGTGAGTTCCTGTTCGGTAATCTTGACGACTTCGAGAACCGCTCACCGTTCCTGACCTTCTTCGGCAACTCGTTCACCGGCGACCCGCTGGACGCAGCCGCGGAGTTCTCATTCAAGAACAATGTGTTCTACATCCAGGATGAATGGAACCCGACCGACGACCTGACCGTTTTCGCCGGTCTTCGGTACGAAGTCATCGACAATAAGGACAAGCCGGCGTTTAACGCCGACTTCCTGGCCCGGAACGGTTTCTCCAACGAAGAGAACCTGGATGGCGTCGATCTGTTCCTGCCGCGCTTTGGCTTTAACTATCAAGTCAAAGAGCGCACGACAATTCGTGGCGGCGCGGGCCTGTTCGGAGGCGGCACCCCGAATGTGTGGCTGGCCAACAGCTACTCCAACACCGGTGTGCTATCGACCCTCAAGGTCGGTTTCTTCGGTCCGGGTGAGCCCGAGGCGGTTGCGGCCACGCTGGCCGGCAGTCCGAATGGCGGCTCGGCCATCGCCAACCTCCAGCCGTTCCTGTCGCTCAATCCGTTGGCCGATACCAACGGCATTTCGCCGGACTTCAACACGCCGTCGAGCTGGAAGTTCAATCTTGCGGTTGATCATGAGTTCGATCTTTCGGCCATGGGCCTCGGCGATGGCTGGAACGTAACCCTGGAAGCGATCTGGACCAGCGTCAAAGACGCCGTGATCTGGAACGAACCCCGTCGTCAAGTGGTTGGCACCGCGCCTGACGGCCGTCCGATCTACAGCATCGAAGCCGGTTTCGACCTGATCCTTGAAAACACCAGCAAGGGCCACGGTTCGGTTTACTCGGTCGACGTCCACAAGACCTGGTTCACCGACAATGCCGGGATTTACGACCTCAGCCTTGGCTACAGCCGCCAGAATATCGTGGAAGTGAATCCGGGCAACGCCTTCATCGCGTTTGAGGGCTTCGGCTTCCCGGCCACCACCGACAAGAACGCTGAAATCCTGTTTAATTCCGAGTTCGAGATCAAGAACCGGATTACTGCCAATCTGAGCTGGCAGAAGGAAATCTTCGGAGACAACACGACCCTGGTCAACCTGTTCTACAGCGGACGTTCGGGCCGTCACTTCTCCTACACCTTCGGCGAATCCTTCACGTTTGGTGGCGCCTTCCTGACGGACATCGACTTTGGGGGCAACTTCAACTCGCAGTCCCTCTATGTCCCGACGGGCAACAACGATCCGCTGATCGATACGGTCGATGTCAACTCGGCGGCTGCCCTGGCGTCACTTAACGAGTTCATCGACGGCGAGTCCTGCCTTGCCAAGCACCGCGGCGAAGCCATCCCGCGTCACGCTTGTAAGACCGGATGGATCAACCGCCTGGACTTCCGCTTTTCTCAGGAAGTCAAGCTGCCGGGTTGGGATCATGGTTTCGAGTTCATCTTCGACATCGAAAACCTGACCAACCTGATCAACAACGATTGGGGCCGTCAGGAAAGCTTCCTGGTACCGTTCAACGTGCCTCTCGTCGACGTGGCGATCAACAACAGCGACCAGTTTGTGCTCTCCAACTTCCGCACACCTGGGGAGACCGTGTCGGTCATTCCGTCGATCTGGAAAATGCAAGTCGGTATTCGTTACCGGTTCTAATAAGGCCTGCAAACAGGCCGAACTACGAAGCCCGGGAGGTTCGCCTCCCGGGCTTTTTCTTTTGCACCACTTAGAGCGCTTTACTCCGCCGCCAGGGGCGCTGCGCTTGCCCCGCCCTGAAACCGGCTGAGCAGCTCGTTTTCCCGCGCCCTGGCCGCCTTGAGATTTCTTGCCTTGACAGGGCCGAAGCCGCGGATTGCCCGCGGCGCCGCTGCAATCTCGACCGCAAGTGCATGGTTCCCGGCCGTAAGCCCGCCCAGGACCTTTGTGATCGTGCGCTCATAATCGCAAATCAGCTTCCGCTCCAACTTACGCTCAGCCATATAGCCGAATGGGTCGAACACGGTGCCGCGCAGCCCCCGCAGCTTTGCCAAAAGCTTGAGCAGCCGGAACATCCAGGGTCCGAAAGCCCCCTTCATCGGCCGGCCCGAATCCGGATCACGGCGCGCCAGCAACGGTGGGGCGAGATGGAACTTGAGCTCGAATTCGCCCTCGAACTGGCTTTCGATCCTGGCCTTGAAACGCCCGTCGGTATAAAGCCGGGCCACTTCATATTCGTCCTTATAGGCCATTAACTTGTAAAAATTCCGCGCCACCGCTTCGGTCAATTCGTCATGGTCGACGCCCAGCCGATCCTCCGCCCGCCGCGCTTTTTCGACCAAACGGGTGAAACGCTCCGCATAACCGGCGTCCTGATAGGCGGTGAGTTCGTCAACGCGCAATGCAATGACCTCGCCCAGGGCCCGCGGGGCTGGCTGGGATTGATCCGATAACGGGCCAATAATAGCCCTCAGCCGATCCGGGTCGTGTGCGGCCATGCGGCCCCAATCGAAGGCGCGCTTGTTGGCCTCGACGGCCACGCCATTCAGTTCGATCGCCCGTTTCAAGGCGTCCAGACGGACCGGCACCGTGGCGCGCTGAAACGCATAGCCCAACATGAACATATTCGCGGCGATGGCATCGCCGGTGAGCCTGGCCGCGACATCGGTGGCGTCGATCTGGTCGACACGGTCTTCCCCCACCGCTTCGACGATCGCGCTCAATTGGGCTTCGATGTCGAACGGGGCATCAGGCCTCATGACAGTCTCGGCTGTGGGAATCGCCTTGGCATTGACAACCGCGCGGGTCACCCCCTCGCGAAGGGTCGACATTGCTTCGTTGCCCACCGAAACCACCGTGTCCCCGGCCAGCAGCAAATCGGCGCCGCCCGGTGGAATGCGCGCCGGATGGCCGGCGTCGGGATCACGGGCGATTCGCACATGGGTCAACACCCCGCCGCCCTTCTGGGCCAGGCCGGTGAAATCGAGCACCGAAACCCCGTGGCCGTCGAGATAAGCCGCCATGCCGAGAATCTGGCCGATGGTGATGACGCCGGTGCCGCCGATCCCAGTGACCAGAATTCCGTAGGGCTTGTCGAGCGCCGGCGGATCGGGCATGGGCAGGTCGCCGAAGCCGTTCGCGAGGTTCGCCTCGGCGGCGGTGGCCTTGCGAATTCGACCGCCGTGCACGGTCACGAAGCTCGGGCAAAAACCGTCAGCGCACGAGTAATCCTTGTTGCAGGACGACTGGTTTATAACGCGCTTGCGGCCGAATTCAGTCTCCAGCGGCTCGACCGACAGACAGTTCGAGGCCACGTTGCAGTCGCCGCAGCCCTCGCACACCAGCTCGTTGATAAACACCCGCCTGGCCGGATCGGGAAACTGACCGCGCTTGCGACGACGGCGCTTTTCCGCCGCGCAGGTCTGGTCATAGACAATCACCGTCACGCCGGGCGTGTCGCGGAATTCGCGTTGCATCCGGTCCAACGCCCGCCGATGATTGATCGTCACGCCGGGCGCAAAACCATCGGAATGGGTATATTTTTCCGGCTCGTCGGTTACCACCGCAATGTGGCGCACGCCCTCGTGATAAAGCTGTTGCGTCAGGTGGGGCACCGACACGCCCCCCTCAAGCGGCTGGCCGCCGGTCATGGCCACGGCATCGTTGTAAAGAATTTTGTAGGTGATGTTGATGTCGGACGCCAGGGCCTGGCGAATGGCGAGGCTGCCGGAATGAACATAGGCGCCGTCGCCCAGATTCTGGAAAATATGATTGGATTCGGTGAACGGCTGCATGCCGAGCCACGCCGCGCCCTCGCAGCCCATATGCAGAAAGACGCTGGTGTCACGGTCCATGAATGCCGCCATCAGGTGACAGCCGGTTCCGACCAGCGCGCGGCTGCCTTCGGGCAGTTTGGTTGACACATTATGGGGACAGCCGGAGCAGAAAAACGGTTGGCGCACCGCCAACGGGGTTTTGACTTTCCGCTGCTGCTTGTAATCGAGAAAGTCGAGATAGGATCGAGCAGCGCCGTTTTCGCCAAGTCCCAGGCGAGCCGCCAAAATCCGCGCCACCATCCCGGAATTGAGCTCACCATTGCCCGGCAGCAACGGCGCGCCGGTCTCGTCGGTCTTGCCAACGATACGCGGCCGCTCCTTGTCGGCAAGCCCGTAGAGAATATCCTTTAGCTGCGCCTCGATGACGGATCGTTTTTCCTCAACAACCAGCACTTCCTCGAGATCGGCGGCAAATTCGCGCGCCCCCTGGGGCTCCAGCGGCCAGGGCATGCCAACCTTGTAAAGCCGGATCCCAAGCGCCTGCGTCCTCGCTTCATCGATGCCCAAATCCCCGAGCGCCTGTTTGACATCCAGATAGGCCTTGCCGGTCGCCATGATGCCGAACCGCGCCCTGGCGCTGTCGATCATCACCCGGTCGACGCCGTTGGCGCGGACAAAAGCCATCGCCGCCGGCAGCTTATACCTGTGAATCCGCTCTTCTTGCCGCAACTGCGGCTCGGGCGACATGATATTGAGACCCTGGGGCGGGATTTCGATATTGTCTGGGTAAACAATCCTGGGCCGGTTCGGATCGATCGAAACCGAGACCGCGCTTTCAACGGTCTCGGACAGGGCCTTGAAGCCCACGCCGAGTCCTGAAAACCGCGACAGGGCGAAGCCCAGGAGGCCGAAATCGATATATTCCTGCACGCTGGCGGGATGCAACACCGGCATCATCCATGAGGCCATGGCCTGTTCGCACTGATGAGCGAGGCTCGACGACACCGCGCCATGATCGTCGCCCACCACGATCAGCATCCCGCCATGCCGGGATGCGCCCAGCGCGTTCAGGTGCTTCATCGCATCGCCGGCGCGGTCAAGGCCAGGCCCCTTGCCGTACCACATCCCGAAAACACCGTCATGGAGCGGGTCGGGCTGAAGTTGCGAGAGCTGACTTCCAATCACGGCCGTGGCCGCCAGCTCCTCGTTGACAGCCGGCTGGAAGGTGATGTGATGCTCGTTCAAAATCGCCTTATTGCGCCACAACGCCAGATCGACCCCGCCCAGCGGCGAGCCCCGATAGCCGGAAACGAAGCCGCCGGTATTAAGCCCGGCGGCCAAATCGCGGCGACGTTGCATGATCAGCAGCCGCACCAGCGCCTGAATGCCGGTGAGATACACCCGGCCCTGATCGCGCAACAACATGTCGTCGAGTGTGATTTGAGGTACGCTCATGGTTCCTTCCCGGCGGGATTTCCTCAGGCTGTGGCCTGGGAAGATTCCGTATCCGGCGAAAACCCGGCCGATGACGCCTGATCCGGTCCCGATTTTGCGGTCACCGACACGCTCGTCAGGCCATGGGTCAACATATTCGAATAGGTGGCGATGATTTCCTCGATGGTCACGCTTTTTCCCGGGTCAAACCAGCGCGCCAGCCAATTGCACATGCCCAAAACGCCGAACGCGACGACCTTGGGATTGGCGTCGGGTGCGAACTCGCCACTCGCCTGGCCGCCGCGGATAAGCTCCTGCCAGTCGTTGGTATAGCCTTTCCAAACACTTCTGAGCGCCCTGAGCCGTTTGTCTTCCTTGAAGAAATGATCTTCCCTGAGCGCCACGGTCATTTCCAGATAACCGGGATCGTAGCGGTGCAGATGGGCCTCGATCGCGGCGTGCAGTTTTTCGACACTGGTCATGTCGGAGCGAAGAATGTTGCGCAAATTGCGCTGCAATTCCACGCTCGACGGCAAAATGATCTCCAGCAGAATTTCACGCCGGTTCTTGAAGTAGTAATAGATCCCTTCCCGCTTGATTCCGACCGCGTTCGCGATGTCCTCCATGGAAGTCTGCTTAACGCCCTGTTTTTCAAACAGTTCGGTCGCCCGCCTAATGATTTCTATCCGCCGGCTCATGGTCTCTCAATTCCATAAGGTGAAACACTCCAGCCTCGGACCAACCGGCCCGGCCCGGAGCTATCACCTTACGCCCGGCTTGGGAAACCGGCAAGCGTTTTTACAGGATCGTAAAACGTCGTTTACAGTACAGCGAAATTGCATTAGCGTACAAATGGGACAGACAGCGGGAAGTTTGAAGCGACGGGAAGACCGATTACGGCAAATTTCCGATATCGCTCCTCTGCTTTTTCACGCTTTAGGGCAGGCATGCCATTTACGCTCCGTCATAATCGCGTGTCGCCTGGAACAAAATA
>JBHHWG010000078.1:0-12183 GCA_046756385.1 Sphingomonadales bacterium
GTTGTAATAACCGACACTAATGGCGCGATCGAATACTCGAATTCGCGCTTTACGGAGGTGACCGGATATCAGGCCGAGGAAATCATCGGCCGCACGCTTGGTGCGTTGAATCCGAACTATCCCTCCCCTCAGGAAGACGCCGATTTGAGGCGTATTTTGGAGTCCGGCGAAATCTGGAGCGGCGAATTCCAATCTCAAAGAAAAGACGGCGGTTTTTTCTGGGAAACACTATCCCTGTCGGCGGTCCGTGACGAACAGGGCGCTCCGTCCCACATCGTTGCAGTGAAAGAGGACATCACCGCGCGCAAGCATGCTATGTTCGAGCTTCAACTCTCAAAGGAAAAGGCGGAGGCCGCCAGCCGGGCCAAGTCGGAATTCCTTTCCAAGATGAGCCACGAACTGCGCACACCGTTAAACGCGGTAATCGGCTTCTCCCAGACCATGCTCGATGAGATGTTCGGCGAGCTCGGAAACCCAACCTATCTGGAATACGCGTCGGACATCCACCACAGCGGAAAACATCTGCTCGCGTCCATCAATGACATCCTTCATCTCGCCCGAATCGAGTCTGGCGAATTTACGCTCGACGAAGTGGAAATCGAGCTTCAGGACGTCATCGAATGGAGCGTCGCCCAAGTCCGGGCACAGGCAGAA
Source organism: Sphingomonadales bacterium (assembly GCA_046756385.1). Lineage (GTDB taxonomy): Bacteria > Pseudomonadota > Alphaproteobacteria > CAZZKF01 > CAZZKF01 > JBHHWG01. The sequence continues at coordinate 655 of JBHHWG010000078.1, forward strand.
TCAGCTGAAATCGAGATCACCACCGACCTTCACGACCCTGCTCTGGTGATCATGGGCGATGAGCACAGCCTCCGTCAGATTTTTCTCAATCTGCTTTCCAACGCGGTCAAATTCACGGTGTCGAATGGATCGATTCATGTTGGCGCGGCCCTGACCGAGGACGGGGACCTGACCTTATCAGTCTCGGACGACGGCATTGGCATCGAGCAAGAAAAACTGGACCTGGTTCTGCATCCGTTTGAACAGGCGGAAAATACATTTACGCGCAACTTCGACGGCATCGGTCTTGGCCTGTCCAACGTCAAGGCGCTGGTTGAGCTCCATGGCGGCACGCTCACGCTTGCCAGTGAAGTCGACAAGGGCACCATGGTCACGGTCCGCCTGCCGGCCTGCCGGATCGTCGACCGCGCCACGCTCAAGCACACGCCGGCAAAGGCGAGCCAGACCTGAGGCCTGGCCGCCGATCATGCCGACCCGACATCCCTATTCTCCGGCCCTTGACGCGTTCCGGATGGCGCGGAACTCGGTCCCCTCGTTCCAGTTAGGCCAGCCTGTTCCGTTGGCGATCTTCAGGCCAACATCGAGAAAGAGCTTCACGTCCTCAACGCCGCCGGACAGGTCCCAACTGTCATCGAACTCATCCGCTGGTTTGTGGTAACGCTCGGCAAGGTATTTGTCGGCCTGGGCCTTGCCCCATTCGGCTCCATGTTCGATCGAATCGACCCCAGCCTCGGTATAGAGCATCGGCACGCCCTTTTTGGCGAGGTTGAAATGGTCGGAGCGGTAATAATAGCCTTTTTCCGGAAACGGCTCGGGGCGCACTTCGCGGCCCTGCCCGGCGGCGGCTTCTTCCAGAAAGCTCTCAAGCTCTGACATGCCGTGCCCGACAACCGTGATCTCGCGGGTCCGACCGATATTGCTAAGGCCGTCCATATTTATTCCGGCAACAGTTTGTGCAAGTGGCGCCAGCGGGTCATTGGCATAATGGGCCGAGCCCAGCAGGCCTTGCTCTTCCGCAGTGACCGCGGCGAAAATGACCGAGCGCCCTGGTCCGTCCTCAAGGCTCGCGAAAGCTTCGGCGAGTTCCAGCAGCGCCGCGACGCCGGAGGCGTTATCCAGCGCGCCATTGTAGATCCCGTCGCCTTCGATCGCCGGGTCGGCGCCAAGATGATCCCAATGCGCCATATAGATGAGATATTCATCGGGCCGGTCGGCGCCCGGCAAAACCGCGACCACATTGTTGGAGATAGTCTCGCGCAGACTATTCCGAACCGAAACCGACGCCTTCAGCCCCAGGGAAACGGCCTTGAAGTCCTTTTTCAGCGCGGCGGCCTTCATGGCATCGAAATCAAGGCTCGCCTGGGCAAACAGCGCCTCGGTCGCCTTGCGGTTGATCCAGCCTTCGACCGCGACCCGCGACATGTTCTTGTCGGCGCGCACCAGATCGAACTGCGGGCCCGACCAACTGCCGGTCACGACCTCCCACGGATAGGCCGCGGGTCTGGTTTCGTGAACGATCAGCGCCGCGGCCGCGCCCTGTCGCGCCGCCTCCTCGAATTTGTAATCCCAACGGCCGTAGTAGGTCATGGTGTTGCCGTTGAACAATGCCGGATCCTGGGTCGCATAACCGGGATCGTTTACCAGGATGACCACGGTTTTGCCTTCGACATCGAGCCCGGCATAGTCGTCCCAGCCATATTCCGGAGCGACGACGCCATAGCCGACGAACACCATGTCGCTGTTCTCGACAGCGACCTGATCGACGACCCGCGTGGTCCACACCATCGCATCGTCGGAATAGGCCAGTTCCAGCGGCTTTGAACCGCCAGTAACCTTGATCGAGGTGTCTGGATCGGCGGTGATCTCAACCAGCGGCACAGCCTGGAAGAAGCTATCGCCGTTTGCAGGCTTCAGCCCGAGCCGCTCGAACTCGTCTTTCAGGTAAGCCGTGGTTTTTTCCTCGCCCGGTGAGGCCGGACCACGACCGCCGAACGCGTCAGAGGCCAGGATTTCAATATGCCGCGCCAGATCATCGGCGGTGATCGTCCCCGCCTCCGGGCCGCTCGTGGTTTCCTGCTGCCCACAGGATGCCAGCGCCGCGCAAACCGCGGCGGCAAACAAATTCGTCCGTGTCATCGATTTTCCCCAAGTGCCGTATGACTGTATGATTCAACCGGCACGCGCCGGTGCCTGAACTTTCCATTGATTGGCGTCGCCGTCAAGGATTGCGAACCGTCACCCCCGCCTTGACCATTCCAGGGAATGATCTCATTATGGAACGATTTAGCGCCCCATGGATAATTGACGAATATCAAGTACACCGGCCAGCGCAGGTGGCACCGTTGAAATGTGGCTGTTTCCAGACTGCGGCGAAAGGTTTTCAGCTTCCGGATATGCCTTTTTCATTGACACGCAAAGCCCTCTTTCAGGGCGATTTGAATGGCGTGAAGCAAGCCATCAGGCCCCCCTGGGCATTACCTGAAGCTCAATTCCTTCAAAAATGCAACTATTGCCAAGCCTGCGTTCGGGCCTGTCCCGCAGACATTCTCGAGGCCGGCCGCGGTGGCTATCCCGAGGTCAATTTCAATCGCGGTGAATGCACATTCTGCGGCGCCTGCGCCAAATCCTGCCGAGAGAGCGCCTTCGTCCCCACCGAAGCCCGCGCAAGCACAAGCCGGCCATGGGCAATAACGGCGGAAATCAGCGACCGCTGCCTGTCAGCGTCGGGCGCCCTGTGCCGGATTTGTGAGGAACAATGCGAGGCGCGGGTAATCTCGTTCACCCTCTTGCCGGGTGGCAAAAGCGCGCCGCGAATTAACAGTGTCGACTGTTCCGGATGCGGTGCTTGTGTTGCGCCCTGCCCCGCCAAGGCGATAAAGATGGGTTGATGCAAGGATAAGAACCAATACCAGGACAAAGGAGCGCGACCCATGAAGCTCGGCAGACGCGATTTTATCAAAACCAACGCCGCCGCTGCCACCGCCGCGGCAGCGGGGATCGCCTTACCCGGCATCAGGCATGCGACCGCGGCCGAGCCGGCGATCCGCTGGGACAAGGCACCATGCCGGTTTTGCGGCACCGGCTGCGGCGTCCTGGTGGGCGTCAAGGCGGGGCGGGTGGTCGCCACCCGTGCCGACCCGGAAGCGCCGGTTAATCGCGGACTGAACTGCGTCAAGGGATATTTCCTGTCAAAGATCCTCTACGGGCAGGACCGCCTGACCAGCCCCCTGTTGCGCAAGCGCAATGGCGTCTACGACAAGAACGGCGAGTTCACGCCGGTCTCCTGGGGCGAAGCGTTCGACGTCATGGCCGAAAAGTTCAAGGCGGTTCTCAAGGAAAAGGGGCCGACGGCCATCGGCATGTTCGGCTCGGGCCAGTGGACGGTTTGGGAAGGCTATGCCGCCTCGAAACTCATGAAAGCCGGGTTCCGGTCCAACAACATTGATCCGAACGCCCGCCACTGCATGGCATCCGCCGTCGCCGCGTTCATGCGCACCTTCGGCATGGATGAGCCAATGGGCTGTTACGACGATTTCGAACAGGCCGACGCCATGGTGCTGTGGGGCTCCAACATGGCCGAAATGCACCCGATTTTATGGTCGCGAATCACCAATCGCCGGCTCACCGCCGATCATGTCCGGGTCGCCGTGCTTTCGACCTTCGAGAACCGCAATTTCGAGCTTGCAGACGTCGGCATCGTATTCAAACCGCAAACCGATCTCGCGATCCTCAATTACATCGCGAACCACATCATCGAAAAGGGCGCATTCGACCGGAAATTTATCGCGGATCATGTCACGTTCAGACGCGGCAACACCGACATCGGTTATGGGTTGCGGCCTGAAGACCAGCGCCAGCAGGCACAAAACGCCAGCGATGCCGGCGGTTCCCAGCCCATGAGCTTCGACGAATACAAGGCATTTGTCGCCGATTACACGCTCGAAAAAGTAAGCGAGCTGACGGGGGTGCCGGCCCGGGATCTGGAGGCGCTGGCCGAACTCTACGCCGATCCCAAGCGAAAAATAGTGTCCTTATGGACCATGGGCTTCAATCAGCACACCCGGGGCACCTGGGCCAATCACCTCGTTTACAACATTCACCTGTTGACCGGTAAGATCGCCGAACCGGGCAACGGCCCGATGTCGCTCACCGGTCAGCCCTCCGCCTGCGGCACGGCGCGCGAGGTCGGCACATTCTCTCATCGCCTTCCCGCCGATCTGGTGGTGACGAAAAAAAGTCACCGCGACATGGCGGAAAAAATCTGGAAACTGCCACCGGGCACCATCCCCGCCAAACCGGGCTATCACGCCGTGGTTCAGAACCGGATGCTCAAGGACGGCAAGATCAATGCCTATTGGGTCATGTGCAACAACAACATGCAGGCGGCGGCCAACATCAATGAGGAAACCTTCCCCGGTTACCGCAATCCCGATAATTTCGTCGTCGTCTCCGACCCCTACCCGACCGTCACGGCGACAGCCGCCGATCTGATCTTGCCGACCGCGATGTGGGTGGAGAAGGAAGGGGCCTATGGCAATGCCGAGCGCCGCACCCAGTTCTGGCGTCAGCAGGTCAAGGCCCCACAGGGGGCCAAATCCGACCTTTGGCAGTTGGTCGAATTCTCCAAGCGGTTCAGGGTTGAGGATATATGGCCCGAAGACCTGATGAATGCGGCGCCATCTTGCCGGGGCAAGACGCTGTACGATCTCCTGTTCGCCAACGGGCAAGTCGACCGATTCCCGCTCGACGAACTGAAACCCGGCTTCCACAATGACGAGGCGGAGGCTTTCGGATTCTACATCCAGAAGGGCCTGTTCGAGGAATATGCCCGCTTCGGTCGCGGCAAGGGTCATGATCTTGCCGATTTCGACGCCTATCACGCCGCGCGCGGCCTGCGCTGGCCCGTGGTTGACGGCAAGGAGACACGGTGGCGATACCGCGAGGGCCATGACCCCTATGTCGAAAAAGGCCAAGGCTTGAGGTTTTACGGCAACGCCGATGGCAAGGCCAAAATCTTCGCCCTGCCCTACGAGCCCGCCGCCGAGGAGCCGGACGACGAATTCAATCTATGGCTGACGACCGGCCGGGTATTGGAGCATTGGCATTCCGGCTCGATGACATTGCGGGTGCCGGAACTCTATCGGGCGGTTCCCAATGCGGTGGTGTTCATGCACCCGGCCGACGCCAAGCGCCGGGGCCTCAAACGCGGGATGAAGGTCAGGCTTCAAACCCGGCGCGGCGAACTGATAACGAGGCTGGAGACCCGGGGACGCAACCGACCGCCCGAGGGCGTGGCATTCGTTCCCTGGTTCGACCCCAGCGTCCTGATCAACAAGCTGACACTCGACGCCACCTGTCCGATCTCGAAGCAAACGGACTACAAGAAATGCGCGGTGAAGGTGACCAAGGCATAGCGGCCCGCCAAATCGGGGCCTGAAAGGAGCTGCTTTTCATGTACATGCCGAAGAAATCCAAGGGATTGCGGAAGACCTGGGCGATCCCGCTTGGCGCGGTGGCCGTGCTCGGTTCGATTCTTGCCGCGATCATGCTCGTCCGCACTCCGGCAGCCCAGGTCGAACAGGAACCCGTGACCTCACTGCGCGGCGGGATCGCCATCGACGAAAACAACGCCGGCCCGGAAATATTCCAGCCCGACATTGGAAAGCGGTTTATTCGCAATTATCGCCAACAGCCGCCGCTGATACCGCATCGGATCGACAAATACGAGATCGACCGCAAGATCAACCAGTGCCTGCGCTGCCACGACTGGCCACGGAATGTCGAGGAGAACGCCCCCAAGGTCAGCGAGACCCATTATGTGGCACGGGACGGATCTCCACTCGACAATGTGGCCGCAACGCGGTGGTTCTGCACCCAGTGCCACGCCACCCAGGCCGACGCCAAACCATTGGTGAAAAACAATTTCAAGCCCGCGGTGAGCAACCGTTAACGCGAAAAAGCCGGAGGCTGTTTCATGACCGACAAAAAGAAATCGGCGCCAACGGAGGCGCCCCCGGCCGCCGAGCCCAAGCCGGCCAGTTTTATTGTCCGGCTGTGGCGGATTTTCTGGCGGCCGACCGCGCATTATTCGCTGGGAACGATCCTGATCGTGGGCTTCGCGGGCGGCATCATTTTCTGGGGCGGCTTCAACTGGTCGCTTGAGATGACCAATACCGAATCGTTCTGCATCACCTGCCACGAGATGAACAGCAACGTCTATCGCGAATACCGGGGTTCGGTGCATGACGCCAATGCCAGCGGCGTTCGCGCCACTTGCCCGGACTGTCATGTTCCGAAAGCATGGGTCCATAAAATGGCGCGCAAGCTCCGCGCAACCAACGAGTTATTCCACCATTTTGCCGGAACCATTGACACCCGTGACAAGTTCGAGGCCAAGCGGATCGAGTTGGCGAAAAATGTCTGGAGAACCATGCTCGAAACGGATTCACGCGAATGCCGGAATTGCCATAAATTCGAGGCCATGGACGTGACGCTACAGGAACGCCGGGCCCGCAACCGCCATTTGCAGGCAATCGATGAGCGCAAGACCTGCATCGACTGCCACAAGGGCATTGCTCATGAACTGCCCGCCGGTGCGCTCGACGCCGAGCGCGAACTAAACGAAACCTGGAAGCGTATAAAGACCGCCGACTGACGTTCAGTGCGACGACCCTGGTCTGGGGCAATCACGGAAATTCGATCCACCGTGATCGCACCTGCACTGGACGAATCGGGTCCAGGGCCTAGAATACCGGGCCATTAGACACCGCCAATGACAATATAGGGTCGGAAAATGACAAAATTCCTACGTTCGGTGACCGTCGTTTTGCTCGTCGCGATTTTGACGCTTCCGGCGATGGCGCTTGCGGCTGAACACCTGATATCGACCGACGCCACGCAAACCCGCATCAAGGAAATCATCGCCGGCGATCACCGTCCCGATCGGCAAAAGCTCCGCGATCGGTTTCGCCATCCGCTCAAGACCCTCAGCTTTTTCGGGATCGAGCCCGGCATGACCGTGGTCGAGATATGGCCCGGCGGCCAGGGCGGCTGGTACCGCGGGATCATCGAACCCCTGATGGAGGGCCGGGGCCGCTATATTCCGGTGCGCTCCCGCTCCGCTTTTCCCGGGAAAATGGATTTTGCGCCCTATGGCGAGGTCGACATGGTGCTCGTGTTCAGGGCCCACGGCTTCATGATTTATGACCGGCCGGCGCAGGAATATTTCGATGCACTGTTCGCGATGCTGCGGCCCGGCGGCATTTTCGGCATCGTCGACCATCGCGGTGACGAGGCGGTCCCCCAGGATCCCAAGGGCGAGAACGGCTATGTCAACGAAAGTCATGTCCTGAAACTGGCATCAGCGGCGGGCTTCGAACTGCTGGAAAAATCCGACATCAACGCCAACCCGAAGGACGACAAAAAACATCCCAAGGGTGTGTGGTCCCTGCCGCCCACTCTTGCCGGTTCGCGATTCGATAAAGAAGCCCGCGACAAGTTCCTGGCAATCGGCGAAAGCGACCGCTTCACCCTGAAATTCCACAAGCCCGAGCAGAACTGATTTTAAGCGCGCGCCGCCCTAAAAATCAGTAAGTCCCCCAGTAGCCGGAGACCATGGGAACCTCGATCAATCTTCCAACCTGTTTGATCTTGGCCATGACATCCGCACGGTCGCGAACGGCGTGCAGACGGCTTTGAAGCTTCCTTTGCAGCGGCTGCTCGTTCGGTGAGGGCGCATATTGCATCAAGGCCAGCAGTGCCGTTTCCCGGTGTTTGGGATCGTCCAGCCGCTGGATCATGATTTCGGCCGCCCGGTCCAGTTGGTCAAGACACAACAGGACTTCCATAACGGCGGGATAGTTATCCGCCGCCGTTTCCAGCATTTCCTCGACAATTCGCATGCTCTTGCGCCGCATCCCCAGTTCATGGAGCGCGCAGGCCTCGATGCCGCGGACAAAACCAAGACCGTACGGGCTTACATAGTCGCTTTCGGCTTGTTTCGCCGCCTCCATCGCCTCCTCAAAGCGCCCTTGATCGAGCAGTAACGCACCGCGATTGATGAACTGGTTCACAAGATCCGGGTTTTCATCGAGCGACCGGGCGGCGAGGTCGCGCATCAGGCTGTTGCCCTCCTCGACCCGGCCGATCTCCACCAGGGCATAAGCCAGTTCGTTGATCAGCCAGAATTCGTCCTCCTTGTCCTTCTTGAACCGCTCAAGGTCAGCGAGTGCCTCCTTCGCAACCGCAACCGCCTTTTCCGACTGCCCCGAAAGGCGCAGGCCGCCAAGATATACCAGAACCGGATTCAGGTGATCCGGGTTTGCCTGCCGTGCTTCCTCGTAAAACGCCAGTTCACGCGCGGCGAGACCGGCGGGATCGGTGGCCGCGATGAATTGCGGCATCCGCCATAGCCGCTCATAACGGCGATCGATCGACATTTGCAGCAAAGGCTTGGCCAGCTTCATCCTGTTCACAAGGGCCACGGCCTGCACCAGACGGCCGCGTTCGATCAACAGTTCCACGTATTTGACCAAAAAATAGTCGCCGGACGATCCAGGCACGCCGCCGCTGTAGTTCGCATCGGTCAGCGCCGACAACAGTTGAAACACGTCCTGCTTGCGGTCCTGTTCCTCCAGCCATTTGATGACGGACCACACGAACCGGGCGCGAATTTTGCCTGCCTTTTCAGGAAAACCCCACGCCAGGCGCGTCAGATCGTTAAAGCTGATGTCCTTTTTGCCCAGGCTCCACGCCAAGGCAATGCGCCTGCCAAGCGCGGCCGAGGGGTCGTTCATGAACTGGATGGCGGCGCCGAGATCCGCCAGCGCCTTGTCTTTTTCGCCCGTCGCCTGAAAGCCCATGCTTCTAAGGAAAAAGCCGGCCCCCCTTTGGTTGTGGCTCAGATCGCCGGTCCGCAGCGCCTTGGTGACGCTTTCAATGCCGGCTTCGAACGCACCATCCTTGAGGTGCCGCCATCCGGCTTCCAGATCCTCCTTGCCGCCGGCCAGCGCCCCCGTCGTCGTCGCCAGCAAGATCGCCAACGCGACGTCGGCAAAACGCATGGCCTTCATACTCGATCCCTTCCCTACGTCGCCCGCAACCGTCACGGGATAAATTTTCGCCCGAGAACTTATCGCCGATCCTGAACCGGCACCACAAAAAATATAGCTGGATGCCGGAGACAGCGCGTTTCAAGCCTGATAAACAGTAGGGCCACAAGGTTGCGGTCCCGGCATGCCTGTCGAATCATGGGAGAGTAATATCATGTTCCGGTTTCCCCCAGTCAGGCATTTGGCCGCCGCGGCGCATGTGCTGCGGATACTTGTTTTCACGGCTCTGTTTGTGGTCGCCACGACCGCACGGGCCGAAAGTCAGGCCGCTCCGGCCTACTGGAAGATCGAGCGCGGCGAGGCCACCGTCTATCTGTTCGGCGCCATTCATCTGATGACACCCGCCGTGCCCTGGTTCACGCCGTCGCTTAGGGAAGTTTTCAACAGCTCCGACACTTTGGTGCTGGAGGTATCCCCTGACGAGCTTGCCCCCAACGCCATGCGAGATCTGATGGCCAGGTACGGCGTCTACCCCAACGGCGAGACCTTGAAAGACCACGTCCCGGCGGAACTTTACAGCGCGCTGATGGCGCAGGCCGCGAAGATCGGCTTTCCGGAACAGGGTCTGAGCCATATGCGGCCCTGGCTCGCGGGCGTGATCCTTGCGGCCCAGGCCGCGGTGCAAAGGGGCTTTCTACCCGAATACGGCGTCGACCTGGCGCTCATGAACGCGGCCTCGGCGATGGGCAAATCGGTTATCGGCCTTGAAACGGCGGACTCTCAATTCTCGATGTTTGCCCAGTTGTCCGACGCGGCGCAAGCCAGGCTCCTGGAAGTGAGCCTTGAGGATCTGGAGGATATCGAGGGCCTGTTCGAGGATCTGCGCGACGCCTGGCTGGCCGGAGACCGGCAAGCGCTGGCCGCGCCATTGCTCGACAGTCTGGCCAAAGTCCCGGGAGCGCTAGAAAAGCTGCTTGTTCAACGCAACCGCCGCTGGGTCCCGCAAATCACGGCATTGCTTAGCGGCAAAGGCACCTATTTCGTCGCCGCCGGCGCTGCCCATCTGTTGGGAAAGAACAGCGTGATCAAACTGCTTGAAGCCGAAGGACTGACCGTCGAGCGGCAATAAGATGGCCGCGACGCCACAACCTAGAGCACTTTTCTTGACAGTTCAATCATGTTATGTTCTTTCGGTTGCATTGGGCCCTTTATTTGACCATCGCATCAAATCAAAAGGGGGGCAAGCACTATGTATCGGAAGTTTTTATCCGCCGTCTTACTGGTTGCATTTGTTACTGCAACCCGGCAGCAACCATAGCCGCTGATGTCTATCAAATTCCCGGCGCTCAATATAATGCGTTCGATAATTATGGCGGCACCACCCAGATAAATCCGGGCGCCTATATCAGCATTCCGTTCTCGGGCGGCTTCCGTCGCTCGGTTTCCAAGAGCCGCTTCGGCTTAACATTGGGCGCAACTCTACCGGGACACGATCGCTACGCAAATCGGCACGCGATGACCGGCGCGCCCACGCTCATTGACCTGTCGATCGGCTTGACGGGGAAGGAAAATTTTCGCTTTAACGGCCTGACCATCGCCGGCATGCAAGCGCTCCATGCCGCCGAGGACGGTAACGGCAAGAAAAAAGAAAAGGAGGATATGGCCCTGGGTCGTCGGCGGGGTGGTCGTGATAGGGGTTGTGGGATTGATCGGAGTGGCGGCAGCGGCGGACGATATCGGCGAGGCAACAGCTAATGCATTTGTCCAAGCCCACTGCGAGGTTCTAAAATTGGAGAACTGCGATGGGGGTTAACAGACGCTGCCCACCTGTCAGGGTCTGAACCCAATTCCCTTGTAGCGCCGCTTTGGCCGTCTTCGTGGCATCACGGATGCGGGACTGCTTCATGCATTAATGATTAGACTTTGAATTAAATGCGACTTTTCGGATGGTTTTTTTCTTGTTAAGACATGGGACACGTGAGTCGTATCGACATTTTTTCGGCATTAAGTCTTTATTATCAGGCTTAAGTTCATTTGAACGGACAATCAGGTGGCAACATGAAGCGGATAATCATTACATTAGCTAATATCCTGGTGCTGAGCGCCCTGTTTATTTTTGGTGGCGCCTCGCTAAGCCTTCGGGCGCAGGCCCAGGAAGCACCGGATCAGGTCACTCAAGACGCCTTTGATGACGCCGACGTCAGTGACACTGATGATGGTAGCGTCGACGACGTAGCCGCTGACGCCGCCGAAGAAGCAGCCGAGGTAGCCGCCGACGCCGCCGAAGAGGCCGCCGACGTAGCCGCCGACGCAGCCGAAGAAGCAGCCGACGTAGCCGCCGACGCCGCCGAAGAGGCCGCCGACGTAGCCGCCGACGCCGCCGAAGAAGCAGCCGACGTAGCCGCCGACGCCGCCGAAGAAGCAGCCGACGTAGCCGCCGACGCCGCCGAAGAAGCAGCCGACGTAGCCGCCGACGCCG
>JBHHWG010000079.1:0-11852 GCA_046756385.1 Sphingomonadales bacterium
AAAGGCCAGCATCAACCAACCAAGCCCGCAGAGATTGCGCCACAGCACCATCACCGCGCGTTGGAACAACGCTTCGAACCCGCCTTCAAGCGCCCGCGCCGGGCCGATGTTGGCGACCCGCGACCAGATCACCATGATGATCGCATTCAACAGCATGGCCGGCAGCCATGTGAATATTTGATAGTAGGGGTGGTTATCGGCGGCTTCCTGCTCGTTGCCGTCCAAAAATCCCTTCAGGTTTCCAACCTGTTCCTGGAGCACCGGCCAATTGAGGAAGACCATGAAAATCGCGAAAACAGATGCGAGCTGAAAGACAATTTTCCGCTCGTCATATACTCGCGCGATGCCGAATCGCAGCGCGTCGCTTATCGTAATCTTCTTGTCGCCGGAAAGATTCGCCGTGTTTCGATCGTCTGACATGGTCCCGCCCCTTGTGATCGCAAGGCAGCTTATAGAGGGACCGGCCCGACCTCAAGCCGCGACTGACAATTCCGGTAGCCCGGGGATTTCGATCACCCCTTCGCGCCCGGAAAATGCCTTTCTCCCTTTGTCCGGCGCGCCTCAGGAGCAACGAGGCTAACCGGTCAAAGGGAGATGGGCACAGTTATCATCAACGTGGTCGTGCAGGGTGGAACTCTAGAGCGTTTTTAACTTAATCTGGATCAAGTTAAAAACGCTCTAGTCGAAATCCGGCGCCAGGTTCTGAGACATGATTTTCCAGGTGCCGTCTTCCTGTCGGCAGGCCTGGCCATAGGCTTCTTGCGGCTCGCCGTTGATTATGATCTCGGTGGTGTATTCGCGGCAATACTGGTCGCTGGCTTTGGTCCGCGCGGGCTGTTCGATCCACACATTTTGCCGTCGCGGCGGCGGTGGGGCCGAGTAGGACACCACCCGGTCACGCGGCCGGCTGGCGTTGGCGATCAGCACCCCGGCGAATAACGCCAGCGGCACCGCGTAGGCAAGGCCGTGCCCGCCGCCATGGTGCCCGCCGTGATGGCCGCGATTATGGCCCCCAAAATGGCGACCGCCATGATGGCCGAAACTGGCGCTGTAGCCGACATGGCCGCCGCTGCCATATTGAACGCCATAGCCAAAATGGCTGCTGCCGCCGGCCAGGGCCAGGGCCGGGGTCGTGGCCAATCCGCCGGCGAGAACAAGCGATGCCGCGCCGGCCAACAGTTTCCTGGTTTTTTGTTTCCTGGAATTCATGGCCCAACCTCCTGTCATCGATGCCACCTTAGCGGCGCGAACCTGAACAGAAGCTGAATGCGTGATCGGCGAGGGGACTGCCGGGCAAGGCCCCACTGAAAGTCCCCAACAAAAAAGGCGTTGCCAATGCCTGGCGCCTTCGCCTTTAATCGATCAGCGGCCAGGACCGGACAAAAGGGATTGTTACATGGCGGAAACCTTTGTGATCGTGGGGGCGGGACATGCGGGCGGCGAGGCGGCGGCCGCGCTGCGCCTGCGCAAGTTCAAGGGCCGGATCGTGGTCATCGGCGACGAGCCCCATGTGCCTTATGAACGGCCGCCGCTTTCCAAACAGTTGCTGTCCGGCGAATTCGAGGTTGAGCGTACATATCTCAAGCCCCGCGCGGTTTATGACAGCCAGGACATCGAACTCCGGCTGGGTCTGAAGGTGGAGGCGATTGATCGCGCCGCGCATTCGCTGCGGCTTTCCGACGGTGCGGAGCTTGGCTACGACAAGCTGCTGATCGCCACCGGCTCGCGGGTGCGCAAGCTGCCCGTGCCTGGGGCCGATCTTGACGGCGTTCATTATGTCCGCACCATCGCGGATACGCTGGCGATCCGCGACCGGCTGAAACCCGGCGCACGGCTGGTGGTCGTCGGCGGCGGGTATATCGGGCTTGAGGTGGCGGCGGTCGCGCGCAAGCTGGGTGCTGAAGTCGCGGTGCTGGAGGCGCTGCCCCGGGTAATGATGCGCGTGGTCGGCCAGGAGATCGCCTCGTTCTACGAGGGCGTTCATCGTGAAAACGGCGTCGATCTTCGCCTTGGGATGGCGGTCACCCGGATCGAGGGGGCGGAACAGGTCAAACGGGTGATCTGCGCCGATGGCGCCGCGCTCGATGCCGATATCGTGGTGATCGGCGTCGGCATCGTTCCCAATATCGAACTGGCCGAAGCCGCCGGGCTGGAGATCGACAATGGCGTCGTGGTTGACGAATTCGCCTGCACGTCGGACCCCGATATTTTCGCCGCCGGTGACGTGACCAACCACCCCAATGCGCTGCTGGGCGGGCGGCTGCGGCTGGAATCGGTGCATAATGCGGTGGCGCAGGCTCAAACGGCGGTGCGTGCGATGATGGGGGACCCGGTCGCCTATGCCGAGGTGCCGTGGTTCTGGTCGGATCAATATGGCCTTAAGCTGCAAATGGCGGGCATATCAAGGGACGGCGACGAAGCCGTGGTCCGCGGCGACCCGGCGAGCCATAAATTCTCGGCGCTTTATTTGCGCGACGGTGTGGTTGTGGCCATCAACGCCGTCAACAATATGCGCGACTTCATGCCCACCAAACGCATGATCGCCGCCCGGACCCGCGTCGACCGTGAAAAATTGGCGGATAGCGGGGTTTCCCTTAAGGAATTGTTGTAAGTTTGGCCATAAGGTGCCGGACGCCCGGTTTCAAGCACTAAGTTCCAGGAGTGAAAGACTGAAGTCATGACAAAAATTTACGTCACCGATCGAGACGGCGAGCGCCACGAGGTGGAGGCTGAGGCCGACCGCTCGATCATGGAAATCACCCGCGACGCCGGCTTGCCGATTCAAGCGATCTGCGGCGGCAACTGCATCTGCACCACCTGCCATGCCTATATCGACAAGGATTGGTACGAAAAACTTGATAAGCCCAGCGAGGACGAAATGGCGCTGCTGGAAGATTCCGGCTCCTACAAGCCCACATCGCGGCTTTTGTGCCAGGTGCCCTACACCGATGAACTGGGTGGCATCTCGATGAAGCTCGCGCCGGAGTTTTGAGCAAATGCGGCTAAAGGCGCACTGGCGGCGAAAAAAAATGAAGGCAGGGAATCATGAGCAGGCTTGACGGGCGGGTGGCGATTGTTACCGGGGCGGCGCAGGGGATTGGCGCGGCGTTGGCCAAAGGGCTGGCGGCCGAGGGCGCCAGGGTGGCGATCGCCGACATTCTGGACGCGGGCGATGCGGTCGCGGTCATTGAAGCAGCGGGCGGCGAGGCGCTGGGAATTAAGACCGACGTGTCCGACCCGGCGTCGGTCGGCGCCATGGTTTCCGAAACCGTCGCCCGGTTCGGCAAGATCGATATTCTGGTCAACAACGCGGCGATGTTCGCCAGCGTCTCTCCCAAGCCGTTCACGGCCATCAGTGTCGATGAATGGGATAAAATGATGGCGGTCAATGTGCGCGGGCCGTTCCTGTGCTGTCAGGCGGTGGCGCCGGAAATGCGCAAGCGCCAATATGGCAGGATCATCAATATTTCGTCGGGCACGGTGTTCAAGGGCGCGCCGATGCTTTTGCATTATGTCAGCTCCAAGGGCGCGGTGCTGGCCATGACCCGGTCGCTGTCACGCGAACTCGGCGACGACAATATAGGCGTCAATTCGATCGCGCCGGGCTTCACCGAAAGCGAAGGCATCCTCGCCAACGAGGACTTCAGCGCCCCCATGAAACAAATGCAGGTCGCGCAACGCGCCTTCAAACGCCCGCAAACGCCCGAGGATCTGGTCGGAACCTGTGTGTTCCTGGCATCCGCCGACAGCGACTTCATCACCGGCCAGACCATCCTGGTCGACGGCGGCGCGCTCACCCATTAGGGGATTGACCGCTAGAAATCATGCCTCTCTAATATTCAATTTTGGTCAAAATTCGTGACACTGTGTCGCGAAACCAGTGGTTGCGCCGGCCGTCTTTTTTCTGGAAACTGGAAGGAAGACAGCGGTTCGGCCTTCTTGCACACTGCCGGTGAACCGTTGCACTGAATTCGCCTCACTGGGAGGGATTTTCAATGGATCGACGGGAGCATTTTCCAGAGGCAGGCGTTGGAGCGGAAGGCGGGGGAGCCGCCGACCAGCTTGAGTGGCGCTCGACCATTTGCGGCATTTGCCCGGCCGGGTGCTGGGTCGAGGCCGGGATGCGCGCGGGCAAGCTTGAAAAGTTGCGCGCCGACGAGAACCATACGCTGGGCATGATCTGCCGGCGCGGGCTCCATGCGCCGGAAATCGTCTATTCGGAACACCGCCTGAAATATCCCATGCGCCGTACGGGCCCCAAGGGAACCCACGAGTTCGAGCGGATAACGTGGGACCAGGCCTATGACATCATCGCCGAGAATCTTGACCGGATAAAAAGGGAGAGCGGCCCGGAGGCGGTCAGCATTTATACGGGACGCGGCGCGTTCGAATTGTCGCTTTGCGATATGTACCAGCCCAAAGGGGTGGCGCCGTCGTCGGCTTCCAACATCCTGTTTCCGTTCGGCTCCCCCAACACCATGGGGGTTGGCGCCCTGTGTTACGTCTCCTTCGCCATGATCGCGCCCCACGTGACCATGGGCCGGATGCTGCCTGACATGTTCACCGACATGGAAAACGCCGAGCTGCTGGTGGTGTGGGGCGCGAACCCGGCCACGGATTCGCCGCCGTTGGACATGCACCGCCTGGAAGCCGCCGCCGCGCGCGGCGCCGAAATCGTTGTCATCGATCCCCGCCGTACCGAAACTGTTGAGCGCACGGGCGCTAGCTGGCTGCCGATCCGCCCCGGCACCGATTGCGCGCTGGCGCTCGGCCTGATTGAAGTGATGATCGCGGAGGAGCTTTATGACATCCCCTTCGCCAAAGACTGGTGCCACGGATTTGACGACCTCAAAACCTATGTTCAGCATTTCACGCCCGAGGTGGTGGCGCCGGTTACCGGTATCGAGCCCGCGGTCATCCGCGATCTCGCACGCCGCATTTGCCGCGCCAACGGCGCTTGCCCGGTCATGTATACCGGACTGGAATATTCCAATTCAGGAGTACAGGCGATCCGGGCGGTGCTGACCCTGTTCGCGCTTGCCGGCCAGTTGGATGTGCCGGGCGGCATCGGGCTGGCGATGCTCGACGCTCAGTTCCCGATCAACCGATCGTGCAACCAGCCTAACCCCAATCTGGCCAAGGCGGTGGCACGCGACCGGTTCCCGCTTTACAGCCATTATCGGGGCGAATCCCATGCCCTGGGGCTGATCGATGCGGTGCTGAAGGGCGAGCCTTATGCGATCCGTGGCCTGATCGTTCATGGCGCGTCGATCCTGACGTCGTGGCCGCAAACCCCGATATGGCGGGAGACGTTATCGAAGCTTGATTTCATGGTCTGTATCGACCGGCAAATGACCGCCGATGCGGCTTTTGCCGACATCGTGCTGCCGGCGACCACCGGGTTCGAGATTGACGCCTACCAGGTTTACGGTCCGATCTTTCGGCTGCGCGAAAAGCTTATCGAGCCGGTTGGCGAGGCGCGCAACGACTATCTGATCATGGCGCACCTGGCCGAGCGCCTGGGATATGGCGAGCTTTATCCGCAGTCCGAGGAGGCGATGATTCGCTTCGCGCTCGAAGGTTCGGGCCACAGCCTCGAAGAGGTGCGCGCGGCAGGCGGCTTCGTCAAACGGCCAACCGGGATCATGGCCTACAAGAAATGGCAAAAAGGCGGTCTGCGCCGTGACGGCAAGCCGGGTTTTGACACCCCGACAGGCAAATTCGAGATATTCGCGACCACGCTTGCCGATTATGGTTACGAGCCGCTGCCCAAATATGTCGAGCCCAGGGAAGGGCCGCTGGCCAGCCCCGAGGTCGCGGCCGACTTTCCGCTGGTATTCAATTCCGGGGCGCGTCCGCAAACCGATTTTCGGTCGCAGCATCATGGCGTCAGGGGACTATGCACGGACAACCCGGAACCAGTGGCCGAACTCAACACACGCGACGCCAAGGCGCGCGGTATCGAAACCGGCGATCTCGTGGAGGTGGCGACCCCGCGCGGCACGGTGCCGTTTCGTGCCCGGGTCACGGACGATATTGTGGCCGGGGCGATCGAATGCAACATGGGCGGCGGCACCCCGGTGGGCCCCGAGGCGTGGCGGGAATGGAATGTCAATCTTCTCACCGACATCGCCAATGTCGATGAGATTTCAGGGTTTCCGGTCTACAAATCCCTGTTGTGCGAGGTAACGAAGCTGGAAGCCGGTACCGCCGAGACCAAAATCGTGGCCGGGCGAAAGCCCAGGGCCATCGGGTCGCTGATTTCCAAAGGGACGAAAAAAATAGCTTCCGGGCGCCGCATCTATCTCGACAACAGCGCGACCACGCCGGCGGCCGCCTCGGTGCGTGAGGCCATGTCGCCTTATCTCGATGCGGTGCACGGCAACCCGTCGAGCATTCACCGGTTGGGCAGGGACGCCAGGGAAGCGATCAGCAGCGCACGCCGCCAGATCGCCAGTATGATCAATGCGCGACCGAGCGAGATCGTGTTCACGGGCGGCGGCTCCGAGGCCGACAATCTGGCGATCAAGGGCGTGGCCTTCAAATATTGGCCCGGTGCGGTCCATATCGTCACCTCGGCGATCGAGCATCCGGCGGTGCTCAGGGTGTGCGCCTTTCTAAAGCGTCTGGGTTTTGGCGTTACCTGTCTGCCGGTCAATGGCGATGGGTTGGTCCGCCCTGGCGACCTGCGCCGCGCGATCACCGATAAGACGGTGCTGGTCTCGGTCATGACCGCTAATAACGAAGTCGGTTCCCTCCAGCCGATTGCCGAATTGGCGGCAATCGCCAGGGACGCCGGAGCCTTGTTCCACACCGACGCTGTTCAGGCTATCGGCAAGATCCCGGTCGACGTCGAGGCGCTGGGGGTCGATTTGCTTAGCCTGTCGGGTCATAAATTTCATGGACCCAAGGGGGTTGGCGCCTTGTATGTTCGTCGCGACGTCTCGCTGGAGCCTGTGATCCATGGCGGCGGGCAAGAGGGCGGCTTGCGTGCCGGCACTGAAAACGTCGCAGCCATCGCCGGTATCGGCAAGGCAGCCGAAATCGCGGCCAAATCCCTGGATGCCGCAAACCGGATGGCGGAACTCAGGGACCGGCTGGAAGCTGGTGTGCGCAAATTGGTGCCGGAGGCTCGATTTAACGGCTCCAGGGAGCAGCGCTTGCCCAATGTGCTGAATATGACGCTGCCAGGACTGCGCGGCGAATCGGTGGCCGTGGCGCTTGATCAGCATGGGGTTTCGTTGTCGTCCGGGTCCGCGTGCAAGACCGGATCGCCGGAACCCACCCATGTGCTTTTGGCCATGGGGCGAAGCGAACAGGACGCCCATTGCGCGGTGCGTTTTTCGCTAAGCCACTTGACGACGGCGGAAGATATCGAAGACACGCTGGAAAGGCTCACCCACGTGCTCAACGAAATGGCGACCACGGTGCGCTTCTTGTCCTGCAAATAGCACAACCCGCTCGGATTCCTGGTTCACTCAGGACGCTTCGATGGTTCCCGGCGCCAGAAGATCCGCCTTTTGTCGCCGCAACGGCCAAAATGGGCTTTTCAAAAGTCGTGAGGATGTTTAGTGTCTGCGCGCTTTCGTCCGGGGGGATTAGGTGAAGCACAGTGGTAATGACGATTAACGTGGACGGAATCCCGGACCGGGTCCGGGAGAATTTGTAATGTCGAATTATGTGTTCCGTCGGTTGCTGGCCACGATTCCGACTTTATTCATAATCGTCACCCTGGCTTTTTTCATGATGCGCGTGGCGCCCGGTGGTCCGTTCGACATGGAACGCCGACTGCCGCCCGAGATCGAAGCCAATCTGCTTGCGGCCTACAATCTCGATCAGCCGCTGATCGTACAATATTTCGATTATATCGTGGGCGTGCTGCACGGCGATTTCGGGCCGTCGTTCAAATACAAGGACTTTTCGGTCACCGAACTCATTCTCACCGGCTTCCCGGTCAGTCTGCAAATTGGCGGCGCGGCGATGTTGCTTGCGCTGCTCATTGGCGTGCCGGTCGGCGCCCTTGCGGCCCTGCGCCAGAATTCGCCGACCGATTTTTCGGTGATGACCGCGGCCATGGTCGGGATCGCGATACCGAACTTTGTTCTTGCCCCGGTCTTTCAACTGATATTCGGCGTCCATCTGCAATGGCTGCCGACCTCGGGTTGGAATGACGGAGCCTGGGATCATCGGGTGCTGCCGGTAATTTCCCTGGCGCTTCCTTACCTCGCCTATGTCGCGCGGTTGACCCGTGGCGGCATGATTGAGGTTCTGCGTTCGAACTATATCCGAACGGCCCGGGCCAAAGGCTTGCCCGAGCGGCTCGTCATATCCCGTCACGCGCTTAAATCGGCGCTTCTGCCCGTGGTCAGTTTCCTGGGCCCCGCCACCGCCGGGATCGTCACCGGTTCGGTCGTCATCGAGCAGATTTACGGCCTGCCCGGCATCGGTCGCCACTTCGTCCAGGGCGCGCTTAATCGCGACTATACGCTGGTGATGGGGGTCGTCATCTTCTATGCCTCGTTGCTGATTTTATTGAACATGATCGTCGATATGATTTACGCCCTGCTCGATCCCAAGATCAGGTACGAATAATGGGAACAGTGTCACGCGAGGGGACGTTTAGCCGTTCCGACGGACTGGCGGCAATGTCCGATATCAAAGGCCGCAGCCTGTGGCGGGACGCCCTGGCGCGGCTGATGCGCAACCGTGCCGCCGTGTTCAGCATGTGTCTGCTGGGGGTGATTGTGTTGCTGGCGCTGATCGGCCCACATCTTAGCCCCAACGATTATGAAGAGCCCGATTACGACTGGATCCCCGGGGCGCCGACTCTTTTTCACGCCCACTGGTTCGGGACCGACGATAATGGACGCGACATGTTCGCGCGCACGCTGATTGGCGCCCGTGTCTCGCTCCTGGTCGGGCTTCTGGCGACCACGGTAAGCCTGCTGATCGGTGTGACCTATGGCGCAATAGCAGGCTATATCGGCGGGCGGGTCGATAATCTGATGATGCGGTTCGTGGACATCATGTACTCGATGCCGTTCATGTTCCTTGTCATCATCCTTATGGTCATTTTCGGAAGGAATATTTTCCTTATTTTCATAGCGCTGGGGCTGGTCGAATGGCTGACGATGGCGCGTATCGTGCGCGGCCAGACGATGGTGCTGCGCAAGCGCGAATTTATCGAGGCGGCGGTGGCCAGTGGCGCCTCGACGCCGACCATAATCCGGCGCCACATCGTGCCCAATGTCCTCGGACCGGTGATCGTTTACGTCACTCTTACCATTCCACAGGTCATCCTGTTCGAGAGTTTCCTGAGCTTCCTTGGGCTGGGCGTTCAGGAGCCGCTCACGAGCTGGGGCGTGCTGATTTCGGAAGGCGCGCGCGCGATGGAGGTGGCGCCGTGGATCCTGATCTTCCCGGCGGTCTTTCTCGCGACGACTTTGTTTTGTTTCAATTTCCTGGGCGACGGGCTTAGAGATGCCCTCGACCCGCAAGACCGGTGAACGGCATGTCCACCGTTCTTGATATCCGCGAACTCGACGTTCGCTTCGATACGTTCCATGGCGAGGTTCAAGCGGTGGATCGGGTATCCCTGTCAATCGCCGCGGGCGAGCGCCTGGCGATCGTCGGCGAATCCGGCTGCGGCAAAAGCCAGGTATTCATGGCTGCCATGGGCCTTGTGGCGGCCAACGGTCGGGCCGCCGGCAGCATCAGATTTCGCGGTGAAGAGCTGCTGGGCGCGCCCCTGAAGCGACTCAATCGCATTCGTGGCGGCGCGATGGCGATGATCTTCCAGGACCCCATGACGTCGCTGACGCCTCATATGCGGATCGGTCGTCAACTCACCGAAGTTCTGATCCATCATCAGAACATGGAAAAGGATGAGGCCGTGGCTCGGGCCACGGAGATGCTCGAACTTGTTCAGGTGCCCGAGGCGGCGGAACGCCTGACTCAATATCCGCACGAGCTTTCCGGTGGTCTCAGGCAGCGGGTGATGATTGCAATGACGCTCTTGTGCAAGCCGGACCTGCTGATCGCGGATGAGCCCACGACCGCGCTCGACGTCACTGTGCAGGCCCAGATTCTGGAACTGATCCGGGGCCTCAAGGATAAGCTTAATTCCGCCGTCGTCATGATCACCCATGATCTTGGCGTTGTCGCCGGCTTATGTGAACGGGTCATTGTGATGTACGCGGGCCGGATCGTTGAGCAAGGGACGGTGGATCAAATATTTTATGACGCCCAGCATCCCTATACCCGAGGGCTGCTCAGGAGCATGCCCCGTCTCGATGAAGTCGGTCACGGCAAACTTACGACCATTGCCGGGCAGCCGCCTAACTTGCAGGAATTGCCGGCCGGGTGCGCTTTCCGCGAGCGCTGCGTCTGGGCGGCGGAGCGTTGCGCCACTGAACGGCCCGCGCTTACGGATTTCGGTGACGGACGAGCGAGAGCCTGTCACATGGAACTGGATGCAACAGATGCTTAATCCCGTTGACAGGCTGCTCGAAGTGGCCGACCTCAAGGTTCATTTCCCTATTCGCTCGGGCGGCATTTTGCGGGGGCGGTATCGCGACCTCAAGGCGGTCGACGGAATCAGTTTCGACCTTGCCCCCGGTGAAACCCTGGGCATCGTGGGGGAATCGGGCTGCGGGAAGTCGACACTGGGCCGGGCTATTTTACAGCTTATCGAGCCCACTTGCGGCAAGGTGGTTTGGCTCGGAGAGGATTTGTGCGGGCTCGATCAGCAGCAAATGCGCGAGCATCGACGCGAGATGCAAATCGTGTTTCAGGACCCGCTGGCGAGCCTTAATCCGCGCATGACCGTGGGCGAGATTATTGGCGAGCCGTTGCGCGCCTTTCACCCCGATATGCCGGCGGCCGAGGCTGACCGGAAAATTCGTGAGATGATGGGCAATGTTGGCCTTTTGCCGCAGATGATTAACCGATATCCGCACGAATTTTCAGGCGGCCAGAGCCAGCGGATCGGGATTGCGCGGGCCATGATCCTCAAGCCGAAGCTGGTTATTTGTGACGAGCCGGTCAGCGCGCTTGACGTTTCGATTCAGGCTCAAATCATCAATCTGCTGAAGGATTTGCAAAAGAAATACGGTCTGTCGTTAATCTTTATCAGCCATGATTTGTCGGTGGTCCGGCATATCAGCCATCGGATTCTGGTGCTGTATCTGGGACGAGTGATGGAACTGGCGGATCGCGATACTCTCTACGGGCAGCCGCGCCATCCGTACACCAAAGCCTTGAT
Source organism: Sphingomonadales bacterium (assembly GCA_046756385.1). Lineage (GTDB taxonomy): Bacteria > Pseudomonadota > Alphaproteobacteria > CAZZKF01 > CAZZKF01 > JBHHWG01. The sequence continues at coordinate 11,264 of JBHHWG010000079.1, forward strand.
ATCGGCGGTGCCAATCCCGGACCCGAATATCGAGCGCGCCAAGGAACATGTCGCGCTGGCCGGGGATCCGCCGTCGCCGTTGGACCCGCCTTCGGGCTGTGTGTTCCGCACCCGCTGCGTCTTTGCGAAGGATCGCTGCGCAGCGGAGGCGCCAGAGTTGCGCCAAATCGCGCCCGGACATCACGTGACCTGCCATTTCGCTGAACAGCAATAGGGCAGGAGCGAGTCAGCCGGTTGCGGTCGCGCCTCTATCTTCATTTTCAGCCAGAGTTTGCGTGTCTTGTCTGGGCGCTTTCAGCGTCACCACGAGCGCAAGATTGCCGCCAACGATCTGAAGCGTCCGTTCCCCCTTTTTAGGAAGCGGCACCTTGCGCGTTAGACAGTGCAAGGTAAGCGCCGCCCCGAGTTCCGCGGCGCCCAGTCTGATTTGCAATGTTTCCGCCGGTTGCGAAGTGATAAACTCGGCTGTTGCGAAAATCGTTTTTCCCTTACTCAACGACATGCGGCTCAAAGTGCCTTCTGGCATCATGTCGGGTCTTCGCTGAAGGTAATTCCGGGTTGCCGCACAGAGTTCTTCGTGAGCGAAAAT
>JBHHWG010000080.1:0-11820 GCA_046756385.1 Sphingomonadales bacterium
GATGTTCATCGCCACCTCGCGCCGCAGGTCGCCCTCGACCGTATAGTCGGCATCGATGACTTCGCGAATCTGAATCACCTCGGTATCGGTCAGTTGACTGACCCGCCGTTCAGACGGCAGGCCAATCCGATCACAGATCTCTTTCGCCCTGGTTCGTCCGATCCCATGAATAAAGGTCAGGGCGATTTCGACCCGCTTATTGGTCGGTATGTTAACGCCAGCAATACGCGCCACGATTCTCTCTCCCGTGGTAACAAAGGACGGACAAAAACAACGCAGGCCGCAGTTATTCCGCGGAATGCGGGATTATAGGTTTTCCGCCAATCCAGTCAACCATTTACGCCGCACCCAACACTTCGTCTATTTGCATCGAAACCTGTTCGATTCCAGCCATGCCCTCGATCGTCGAGAGCACATTTTTGCGCCGGTAATAGGGAAGCAAGGGTGCGGTCTGCTCATTAAACGCCGCAAGGCGTGATCTTACGGTCGCTTCATTATCGTCTGGCCGCCGCGAAAAGTCACTCGCGCCGCAGCCGTCGCACACCCCGTCGACCATGGGGCGCTTGAACTCGTCGTGGTAGCCCTCACCGCATTTGGCACAGGTAAAGCGGCCCGAAATGCGTCCGACAAGAGCTTCCTCGTCAACCGACATCTCGATCACATGATCCAGTTTGAGCCCTTTGTCCCGCAGCATTTCGTCCAACGCCTCGGCCTGTGCCACCGTGCGGGGGAAACCGTCCAGAATGGCGCCGTTGGCGCAATCCGTCTGGCCGAGTCGCTCGGCAATGATCGACACCACGACTTCGTCGGGCACCAACTCGCCCCGCTCTATAAGGCCCTTGACCTGCTTTCCGGTTTCCGTGCCGGCCTCGACCGCCGCCCGCAACATATCGCCGGTCGAAAGCTGAACCAGCTTCCGCGACTCCACGATGTGACGCGCCTGCGTTCCCTTTCCCGCACCCGGTGGCCCAAGAAGGATCACGATCATCGCCGAGATCCCCTGAGCTTGGATTTTTTGATCAGCCCCTCATACTGGTGCGCCAGCAGATGGCTGTGGATCTGCGCCACCGTATCCATCGTCACGTTGACCACGATCAACAGCGAGGTGCCGCCGAAATAGAACGGTACCGAAAAGTTCCGGATCAGAAATTCCGGGATCAGACACACGATCGTCAGGTAAATCGCCCCGACGACAGTCAGCCGGGTCAGAACGAAATCGATATATTCCGCCGTCCTCTTGCCTGGTCGAATGCCAGGAATGAAGCCGCCATATTTCTTCAGGTTGTCCGCTGTATCCGCCGGATTAAAGACGATCGCGGTATAGAAGAAGCAGAAGAAAATGATCCCCGCCCCGTACAGCGCCATATAAAGTGGCTGTCCCGGGCCGAGATAGGCCGTGAGCGTGGTGATCCAGCCGGTCGCGCCAGACTGAGCCGAGAAGCCCGCCAGGGTCATCGGGAGCAGCAGCAGCGACGAGGCGAAGATCGGTGGAATCACACCCGCGGTATTGAGCTTGAGCGGCAAATGTGACGAGTCGCCGCCGAACATCTTGTTGCCGACCTGACGGCGCGGATACTGGACCAGCAGCCGCCGCTGAGCCCGCTCCATGTACACGATGAAGGTGATGACCGCGACCACGCCAACCAAAAGCGCGATGATGAACAGCGCCGACAGGGCCCCGGTGCGTCCCAACTCGAGAGTGCCCACCAGCGCGCTCGGCAACTCGGCAACGATGCCGGCGAAAATGATCAGCGAAATGCCATTGCCCACGCCGCGCGCGGTGATCTGCTCGCCCAGCCACATCAGGAACACGGTGCCGCCACACAAGGTCAGCGCCGTGGTCAGCCGGAACAGCAGTCCGGCTTCCAGAACCACACCCTGGGACGACTCCAGACCGACGGCGATTCCATAACCCTGAAGCGTCGCCAGCAACACCGTACCGTATCGAGTGACCTGGTTGATTTTCTTCCGGCCGGTTTCACCCTCTTTCTTCCATTCCTCAAGCTTCGGCGAGACTGTCGTCATCAACTGAATGATGATCGACGCCGAGATGTACGGCATGATGTTGAGAGCGAAAATCGTCATGCGCGCCAGCGCGCCGCCCGCGAACATGTTGAACATGCCGAGGATGCCGCCAGCCTGCTGCTCGAAGACAAGCTTCAACTGGTTAGGGTCGACGCCTGGGATCGGGATGTAGGTCCCGAGCCGATAGATAACGAGGGCCCCCAGCGTAAACCACAAACGCTTCTTCAGTTCCGTCGCCTTGGAGAAGGCGCCGAAGTTCAGATTGGCCGCAAGTTGTTCCGCTGCTGAGGTCATGGAATATCTCTGGAGCCGTAAACTGCCACGCTCTGGGAGCGCCTGGTTAAGCTAGTCCGCCTTGTCCTTGGACGCGTCCACGTCCTTGGCCACGGTTCTTCCCGCTACTATTTCGACTTTGCCGCCCGCCTTTTCAACCGCGGCTGTCGCGGTTTTCGACGCACCGGCAACCTGCACCGTCACTTTGGCCTTCAATTCGCCCTGACCCAGCAGCCGAACCCCGTCGCGAATACGGGACACCAGCCCCGCGGCCCGCAACGCCTCCGCCGTCACCGGCTTCTTGGCGTCCAGCTTGCCGGCATCGATCGCGGCCTGCAGACGCCCAACATTCACCGGCGTGAATTCCTTACGGAAAATATTGGTAAAACCACGCTTGGGCAACCGACGATGGAGCGGCATTTGCCCGCCCTCGAAGCCCTTGATGGCAACGCCAGACCGCGACTTCTGACCCTTGACGCCCCGGCCGCCGGTCTTGCCTTTGCCCGAACCAATACCACGACCGACGCGCTTAGCGGTTTTAGTGGCCCCTGGCCGATCGGAAAGCTCGTTTAGTTTCATGTCCTTATCCCCTGTACTGGACCGTAATCGGTCACTCCGCGTCCTCGACGCGGATCAGGTGGTGTACTTTTTCAATCATGCCACGGACCGAAGGGGTGTCTTCGAGCTTCCGGGTTCTGCCGATCTTGTTGAGCCCCAGACCGACCAACGTCGCACGTTGATCCTTCGGGCGCCGAATCGGGCTTTTGATCTGAGTGACCGTGACCGTTTTTTTCTTCGCCTTGGCCATCGTTACTTACCTCCGGCTTCGGTGGTGTCCCGGCCTGCCTCGGCACGACGGGCAACGATGTCGCTGACCTTCTTGTTCCGCTTGGCCGCCACAGCGCGCGGTGACATCAGATTTCCAAGCGCATCGAAGGTCGCCCGCACCATGTTGTATGGATTGGAGGACCCAAGCGACTTCGTCACCACGTCATGAACCCCAAGAGCCTCGAACACGGCACGCATCGGTCCGCCGGCGATGATGCCCGTACCGGCCGGAGCCGCCCGAAGCAGCACCCTGCCGGCGCCATGACGACCCTCGGCGTCGTGATGCAGCGTCCGGCCTTCACGCAGCGGCACCCGAACCAGGGTCCGCTTGGCCGCCTCGGTGGCTTTCCTGATAGCCTCCGGCACCTCTCGGGCCTTGCCGTGGCCGAACCCGACCCGGCCCTTTTGGTCGCCAACGATCACCAGTGCGGCGAAACCAAAGCGCCGTCCGCCCTTAACAACCTTGGCGACCCGGTTAATATGTACCAGCCGATCTACGAGATCGTCTTCTTGGCGTTCGAATCTGTCCTGTCGTGCCATAACTCTGGCTTCCTCAAATTCTGGTCCAGGCCCGCCTAAAAGGACAGGCCGCCCTCGCGCGCGGCTTCCGCCAGCGCCTTGACCCGGCCGTGAAACAAATACCCGCCCCGGTCGAATACAACCAGCTCAATACCGGCCTCTTTGGCGCGTTGAGCGATCGCCTTGCCGACCGCGGCCGCGGCCGCCTTATCACCACCGGTCTTGTGATTTACGCGAAAGTCCCTCTCCAAGGTCGACGCCGCGACCAGGGTCTCGCCCTTGGCGTCATCGATAACTTGAGCGTAAATATGCTTGCCCGACCGGAAAACCGAAAGACGGGGTCGCCCGCCCGCGGAGCTGCGGATCCGGCTTCTGACCCGCGTGCGGCGGCGTTGTAACAGTTTGTCGCCTCTGTTCATAGCGCAAAAACCTATTTCTTCTTGCCTTCTTTGCGGTAAATCGTTTCACCGGCGTACTTGATGCCCTTGCCCTTGTAGGGCTCCGGCTTCCTGAACGCACGGATCTCCGCGGCCACCTGGCCGACCCGCTGGCGATCAATGCCCGAAATTTCGATGTTGGTCGAACTGGCACACTTGATTTCCATATCCTTCGGGATCGGAAAATGGACATCGTGACTGAACCCGAGCTGCAACTCCAACACGTCGCCTTTGACGGCGGCGCGATAGCCGACACCGTTCATTTCGAGCTTAACGTTAAAGCCCTGCGAGACCCCGGTCACCAAATTATTGACCATTGACCTCTGCATTCCCCACATCGACCGCGTCCGCTTTGACTGATCGATTGGCGTGATCAATACCCCGTTGTCCTGAAGGCTTGCCGAGACTTCCCGGACCAACTGCAAGTTCAGTTCGCCCTTCGGTCCCTTTGCCGTCACCGCGCGACCGTCAATCTTGACTTCCACGCCTGCGGGGATCGCCACCGGTTTCTTGCCGATTCGTGACATCCTACGACCCTAAAATACTGTGCATAACACTTCGCCACCGACATTGGCGGCGCGGGCAGCGGCGTCCGACATAACCCCTTTGGGTGTGGAAACGATCGAAATTCCCAACCCGTTCCGGACCCGCGGCAAATCGCGGACCGAGGAGTAAACCCGCCGCCCGGGCTTTGACACCCTTGCGATCTTCCGAATCACCGGCTGGCCGTCGCGATATTTGAGTTCCACGACATATTGTGCCTTGCCGTCTCCAAGATCTTCCCGGCTGTAACCCCGGATATAACCCTCATCGCTCAACACTTCGAGAACGCGGGCACGCATGTTGGACGCCGGCACTAGAATGGCGGCCTTGTTGCGTGACTGCCCATTTCGAATGCGCGTCAGCATGTCTCCGAGGGGATCTGACATTGTCATCTGCTCTACTCCCTCACCAACTCGACTTGACCATGCCGGGAATCTGCCCGTGCGACGCCAGTTCTCGAACCGCGATACGCGACAATTTGAACTTGCGGTATACAGCACGGGGCCGTCCCGTTAACTCGCAGCGGGTGCGAACCCGCGTCGGCGAAGAGTTCCGGGGGAGCTTGGCCAGTTCCAGGCGCGCCGCAAAGCGCTCCTCACCGGGCAATGAAGCATCATTGGCGATGTCCTTCAGTGCCGCCCGCCTGGCCGCGAACTTCGCGACCAGCCGCTCTCTCTTCTTGTTCCGCTCGATGGCGCTTTTCTTTGCCATTCGTCTAGTCCTCCAGAGCCCCGCAAAGGGCAATAACGTCAGCGCGTAAAGGGCATCTCGAAGCCGGCGAGCAACGCCTTCGCCGTTTCATCGTTCCGCGCGGTCGTGCAAATCACAATGTTCATGCCGCGAATATCGTCGACCTTGTCGTAATCGATCTCCGGGAACACCAGTTGCTCTTTCAGTCCCAGGGCGAAATTCCCGTTGCCGTCAAAGCTCTTGCCGGACACGCCACGGAAGTCCCGGACCCGGGGCAACGCGATCGTGATCAGCCTGTCGAGAAATTCGTACATCCGGCGCCGGCGCAAGGTCACCTTGCAGCCAACCGGCATGCCTTCACGCAACTTGAAGCCGGCGATCGACTTCTTGGCCTTGGTGACGACCGGCTTTTGTCCGGCGATCAGCGCCAGTTCCTCGGCCGCCGCCTTCACCTTCTTGGAATCCTGCACGCCCTCGCCGACGCCAATATTAATGACGATCTTCTCAAGCCTCGGAACTTCATTCCGATTGCCAAGCTTCAGATCCGTGAAAAGCTTGTCCCGCAGAACGTTTTCATAGTGCTCGCGCAAACGGGGTTTAGTACGGTTTTCAGACATCGATCACCTCCCCGGAGCGTTTCGCGAAACGAACCTTGCGGCCGTCCTTCAGGGCTTTGTAGCCAATTTTCGTCGCCCCGCCGCCTTTGGGATCGACGATAGCCACGTTGGAAATGTGAATTGGGGCTTCCTTCTCGACAATCCCGCCCGGGCCTGAGGCCGACGCACGGGTGTGACGCTTGACCATGTTGACGCCCTGCACCAGCACCCGGTCTTCCTTGCGAATTACGCGCAGAACCTCGCCCTCGCGGCCCTTGTCCTTCCCGGTGACCACGGTCACCCGGTCGCCCTTCTTGACCTTGAATTTGTGTGTTGTAACCGCGCTCGCCATTACAAGACCTCCGGCGCAAGGGAGATGATTTTCATATGCTTGCGAGCTCTCAATTCACGGGTCACCGGACCGAAGATGCGGGTTCCGATGGGCTCCCCCTGGTTATTGATAAGCACGGCGGCATTGCTGTCGAAACGGATAGCCGACCCGTCGGCCCGCCTGATTTCCTTCGCGGTCCGCACCACAACAGCGCGGTGCAGGTCGCCCTTCTTGACCTTGCCGCGAGGGATTGCCTCCTTGACGGTCACGACAATCGTGTCGCCGACCGATGCCGTCCGTCGCTTGGAGCCGCCTAGTACCTTAATGCACTGGACCCGACGGGCACCGGAGTTATCGGCGACCTCGAGGTTAGTTTGCATTTGGATCATGGCCGTTTATCCTGACGCTTGATAACAATTTCTATTAATCAGATTGACCCGTCACACACGCTCGATGACACGCCAAGTTTTTAGTTTCGAATACGGCCGACATTCCTCGATTCTGACGATATCGCCCGTTTTACACTCATTGCCCTCGTCATGGGCGTGATAGCGCTTAGACTTGCGTACAACTTTCCTGAGCAGCGGGTGCTTGACCCGGCGCTCGATCTTCACGACGACGGTCTTGTCGCCCGCATCGCTTACTACAGCGCCCTGCAAAATCCGTTTTGGCATGCGTTTTACTCCTGAAACCCTATGCCTGCGCCGCATTCGCACGTTCCCTCAGGATCGTACGAACGCGCGCAATATCCCGGCGAACCACGCGGACCCGGGCGGTGTTCTCAAGCTGCCCGGTCGCCCGCTGAAAACGGAGGTTAAACGCCTCCTTCTTAAGCTCGACGAGTTTGTCGTTGAGCTCATCAGCGGTCTGATCTCGGAATTGAAAAGCCTTCATGACCTTACCTCGCCCGTCATCTCGAACCGCCGATGCGGGTCACAAACCGTGTCCGCATCGGTAATTTCGCCGCCGCCCGCTCGAAAGCCTCCCGGGCCAATTCCGGCGCCACGCCGTCCAGTTCGAACATGATCCGACCCGGCTTGACGCGGGCCACCCAAAATTCCGGCGAGCCCTTACCCTTACCCATGCGCACCTCGGTCGGCTTTTTCGACACCGGCACGTCCGGGAAAATTCGAATCCACACTCGGCCGGCCCGCTTGATGTGGCGGGTCATGGCGCGCCGCGCGGCCTCAATCTGCCTGGCGGTCACCCGCTCGGGCTCCAACGCTTTCAGGCCATAAGCCCCGAAATTCAAAGTCGTTCCGCCTTTCGCCATGCCGTGAATTCGGCCTTTATGCGCTTTCCGGAACTTCGTTCGCTTTGGCTGCAACATTACGTCTCACTCGCTCTGCTAGCGGACCCGACCGCCGGAACGCGGTCCGCCGCCCTTGTGATCCTCGAGAATACGTTTCTCCTGGGCCATCGGGTCGTGCGCCATGATCTCGCCCAGGAACACCCACACCTTGACACCGCAGATGCCGTAGGCCGTTTTGGCCTCGGCATGCCCGTAATCCACATGGGCCCGCAGGGTATGTAGCGGAACCCGGCCCTCCCGATAGGTTTCGCTTCGTGCGATCTCGGCGCCTCCAAGGCGGCCCCCGCAAGTGATCCTGATGCCCAGGGCGCCCAATCGCATCGATGATTGCACGGCGCGCTTCATGGCCCGGCGGAATCCGATCCGGCGCTCAAGCTGTTGAGCGATGTTTTCCGCCACCAGCTTGGCATCAAGCTCAGGCTTGCGGATCTCAACGATGTTCACGTGGACATCGCCGGCCGTCAGCTTGCTCAAGTCCTTGCGAAGGCGCTCGATCTCCGTGCCCTTCTTCCCGATAATCAGCCCCGGCCGCGCGGTGTGAATGGTTATGCGCGCCTTTTTTGCGGGGCGTTCGACCACGACCTTGCTGACACCCGCCTGGGCCAGCCGCTTTCCAACGAACTTGCGGATTGCAAGGTCCTGGTGCAACTGACCGGCGTAATCATCACCGTCCGCGTACCAACGGGAATCCCATGTCCGATTGATGCCGACCCGCAGGCCGATCGGATTTACTTTCTGACCCACTACGAAGCCTCCTCGCGCTGCCGCACCACGACGGTCAGGCGGCTGAATGGTTTCCGAATTTTTCCAACCCGGCCCCGTGCACGCGGCCGAAACCGTTTCATGGTCAGCGCCTTGCCAACGGTCGCCTCGGCGACCACCAGTTCATCAACATCAAGCTGGTGATTGTTCTCGGCATTTGCAATCGCCGACTGCAAGACCTTCTTCACGTCACCGGCCACCCGTTTTTTCGAAAAGGTGAGCACAGCAAGGGCATTCTCCACGGATTTGCCGCGAATGCTCTGGGCGACGAGGTTCAGCTTCTGCGGGCTGATGCGGATTTGCCGCACCGAGGCCTTGGCCTCATTGTCCGCGAGCTCCCGCTCTTTGACTGACTTGCCCACAGTTACTTCCTCCTCGCCTTCTTGTCCGCGCCGTGACCGTAATAGGTTCGCGTGGGCGAAAACTCTCCGAACTTGTGTCCCACCATGTCTTCGGTGACATACACCGGGACAAACTTACGGCCGTTATAAACGGCGAAATTCAAACCCACGAATTGGGGCAAAATCGTCGACCGCCTCGACCAGATTTTGATCGCATCCTTCCGGCCTTTTTCGATAGCCTTTTCGACTTTTCGCAAAACGTAGCCGTCTACGAATGGGCCTTTCCATACCGAACGTGGCACTGTCGATCTCCTTAACGCTTCCTGAGGTGCCGCGACCGGGCAATATATTTATCGGTCGCCTTGTTCGAGCGGGTGCGCTTACCTTTGGTGGGCTTGCCCCAAGGGGTCACCGGGTGACGACCGCCCGACGTGCGGCCCTCGCCGCCGCCATGAGGATGGTCCACCGGGTTCATCGCCACGCCCCGCACCGACGGCCGCTTGCCGAGCCATCTTTTCCTGCCGGCCTTACCCAGCTTGATGTTCTTTTGATCCGGGTTGGACACGGCGCCAACCGTCGCCATGCACTCTCCCCTGACCAGCCGCTGCTCACCCGACGCCAGCCGCAGAATGGCATAATTGCCGTCCCGCGCGACCAACTGAGTGTAGGCGCCGGCTGACCGGGCGATCTGCCCACCCTTGCCGGGCTTGAGTTCCACGTTATGAACAATCGTGCCGATCGGCATGTTCGCCAGCGGCATGGCATTGCCCGGCTTCACATCGACTTTGTCGCCCGAGATCACCTGATCCCCAACCTGAAGCCGCTGAGGCGCCAGGATATAGGATAGCTCCCCGTCTTCGTAGCGGATCAGCGCGATGAACGCGGTCCGGTTGGGATCGTACTCGATCCGCTCGACCACCGCCGGCACATCAAAGTTGCGCCGCTTGAAGTCGACCAGGCGATAGCTGCGCTTGGCCCCGCCACCGCGCCTGCGCGCGGTCACACGGCCGGCATTGTTCCGTCCACCCTTGCCGGTCAGACCCTCGGTCAGTTTCTTGACCGGACCGCCCTTCCAGAGGCCTGCCCGGTCGACTGTCACCAATCCCCGGCGGCCCGGTGTCGTGGGCTTATAATTCTTGAGCGCCATCGTCTACAATCCCGTCGTAATATCGATCATGTCGCCCTCGGCCAGGGTCACCATGGCTTTCTTGACATCGGAACGGCGTCCCATATGCCCTTTGAAGCGCTTGGTCTTGCCCTTGAGGCGAAGCGTATTCACGGCCGTCACCTTGACCCCGAACAACCCCTCGACCGCCTCTTTGATCTGAGGCTTGGATGCGTCGATCGCGACCCGGAAAGTGATCTGGTTATGCTCCGAGCCCCTGGTCGCCTTTTCGGTGATCACCGGGCTGCGGATGATGTCGTACATCTCGCTCTTATTCATTTCAGGCGAGCCTCCAAGCTTTCCACCGCCGCCCTGGTGAGGACCAGCGTTTCCCGGCGAAGAATGTCATAAACGTTAGCGCCATCGGCCGCCAACACATCGGTGTACGGGATGTTGGCCGCGGCCCGGGCCAGGTTGCTTTCCGCCTCGCCGCCAACGATCAGAACCGACGACCAGCCAAGCTTGTTCATTTTCGCAAGCAGCGCCTTGGTCTTGGGCGCTTCCAGCTCCGCCTTGTCGAGCACCACCAATTTGCCTTCCGCCTGCTTGCTCGACAGAGCCGTCCTGAGTGCAAGCTTCCGGATTTTCTTCGGCAGTTTATGAGCGTGGCTCCGCACGACCGGCCCGAAGGCCTTGGCCCCGCCCCGGAACTGCGTCACCTTGCCGCTCGAATGGCGCGCCTTGCCGGTGCCCTTCTGGCGATACATCTTGGCGCCGCTGCCCGTGGTTTCGCTCACCGTCCTGGTTTTACGAGTGCCCGCCCGCCGCTTGGCGAGCTGATACCGCACCATCCGATGAAGGATGTCGACGCGCGTCGGCAGACCAAATACGGCATCATCGAGATCGATGGTTCCCGCGTCTGTGGCGTCAAGCGTTGTGACCTGGGCCTTCATCCCAATTAATCCTCTTTACTTTCCGCGTCAGCCGTTTCGGCGTCGGCCTTACGGATGGCGCCGGGGAAAGGTGCATTCTCCGGCAACTTTCTCTTGACCGCGTCATGGATCAAAACCCAACCGTTCCTGGAGCCGGGCACGCTGCCCTTGACCAGCACCACGCCTCGCGCGGCATCGGTCATCACGACTTCAAGGTTTTGGGTCGTAACCCGCCGCGCACCCATGTGGCCGGCCATCTTCTTGCCCTTGAACACCCTTCCAGGGTCCTGGCACTGGCCGGTCGAACCATGGCTTCGATGCGAAATCGAAACACCATGGGTCGCTCGCAAGCCACCGAAGTTATGACGTTTCATTGCACCAGCGAAACCCTTACCAATGCTGACGCCCGCAACATCGACACGCTGCCCGGGGACGAAATGTTCGGCGGTCAGCTCAGCACCGACCTCCAGCATGGCGTCCTCGGAAACCCGGAATTCCGCCACGCGGCGCTTGGGCTCGACATTGGCGGCGGCGAAATGGCCGCGCATCGCCTTGGAAACGTTTTTGACCTTGGCCGTGCCGGCACCCAGCTGAACCGCTGTGTAACCGTCCCTGGCCTCCGTCCGCTGGGCCACCACCTGGCATTCGTCCACTTTCAACACCGTGACCGGCACATGCGCGCCCTCGTCGGTGAAAACGCGGCTCATGCCCAGCTTTTTTGCAATCAGGCCGGATCTCATGACCGTCATCCTTGCAGCTTGATTTCGATATCAACACCCGAAGCCAGATCGAGCTTCATCAGGGCGTCGACTGTTTGCGGCGTCGGATCCACAATGTCCAGAAGCCGTTTGTGAGTCCGAATTTCGAACTGCTCGCGCGACTTTTTGTCAATGTGGGGCGAACGCAGCACCGTGAACTTCTCCATCCTCGTCGGCAGCGGGATCGGTCCGCGAACACGCGCACCGGTACGCTTCGCCGTGTTGACGATCTCGTCAGTTGACTGATCGAGAACCCGGTGATCGAAGGCCTTGAGCCTAATGCGAATGTTCTGGTTTTCCATGATCCGCCACCATTACTCGATAATTTTGGAGACGACGCCGGCGCCGACGGTGCGGCCGCCTTCGCG
>JBHHWG010000081.1:0-11743 GCA_046756385.1 Sphingomonadales bacterium
CGTTGCCCCATAAGTCATGCTCCAGGCGTTCATGGCGTGGACGGTCAGGCCCTCGCTGCTGGTTCTGGCCGAGATCGTGTTGCCCCACGAGGCAAGCATGGCGCTGCCAAGCGCCAGAGCCAGCCCCACCGCGCCTTCGTCGCTGAGGCTCAAGCTTTGCACCTCAGGCCAGAATATAAACGTCACCCCGGTCAGGCCGAGACCAGCGGAAAGCAGGGCGCGCCGTTCCAGCGGCTTTCCCAGAAAAAGCATGGCGTTGAAGATGTTGAACACGCTCATGATACTGAACACCACCGCGACCAGCCCCGACGCCAAATGGTCGGTGCTGAGATAAACCAGCCAGTAATTGGCCGAGAATAAAAACAGCCCCAGGCCAAGGAAGTGAAGATGGGGCGCCAGCCCGAACCGCAGCCGAAAGCCACGCGCGAGGCAGAAGAGGTGAAGGACAATGGCGGCCAGGGCGAACCGGTAGGCGACCGACCAGGATTCCGGAACATTGCCCAACTGAAAGGTGATGGCGATCCAGGTCGTGCCCCAGATCCCGACCGTCAGAACATAAAGAAACAGGTTGCCCATGCCAGCCTTCATTCACCGGACCAACGGCCAGTTGAAGCTGACGCCAGGTCAAAAAACACACGACCCAAGGAAGTGGGCGGGCCCCGGTTGGTACCAGAACCCGCCCCTTTGGGTCAATGTCGGCTTATACCAAATCTCGATGAGGACGACTCATCGGGATTTGGTGGACGCTGATCATATTGATTGGAGGCAATCAATATGATCAAGGACTAGCGACCAAGGGGGAGCGCAGCCTGTGTGGCGCTTGAACGCGGGTATAAGGATCATGCTTAATGAGCCTTGGTATTAATGCACCGCTTGGCCTTCGGCTGCCCGTTTGGCCAGGAATTCATTGAGGGCTTGCTGCCGCGCTTCCTCAGCCTCCTTGATCAGGTCGGTCTTGAGCGCCGCGGCGTGCCATGCCGCGAGCTTGGGCCGGTTATCCAGCGGGTCGGCGCCGAACTGGGGCAGGAGCCGGGTCATGAAGAAGAACGCGCCGTGGAGCGCGCAATCGGCCAACGTCCAGTCTTCGCCGACCAGAAAGTCTCCGCCTCCGGCGATGTCTTCGATCAGATCCAGGCCGGTTGTTATTGCGGCGAGTTTTTCCTTGATCAGGGCCTCGTCTTTTTCTTTCGCGGAAAGCTGGCCGAACAGGATGAACAGATTGCTCAAAAGCTCCAGATCGACCAGGCGCATGATCAGCCGGGTACGGGCCCGGGCCTGGGCATCGGCCGGAAGCAATGGCCGTTCCGGGAATTTATCTTCCAGATATTCGCAAATTATCGACGATTCCGGCAGGCAGAAGTCGCCGTCCTTCAACGCCGGGATTTTTCCAAGCGGGTTGATCGCCAGATATTCAGGGGACTTCCAGTCACCGCCTGGGACCTCGGGGCAGGTGATCTTTCCGGCTAAATCCTTCAACTGGATTTGCAAATAGACGCGTTCATAATAGGGGGACAAGCGAGCGCCATAAAGTTCCATGGGAGTTTTCTCCTGCTTTTGCTGATCCACCCAATGTGAGGACGCAGCGGGCAAAAACAAGTCCAAAAAAACGCATGGCAGTTCTTCATGTGCGTTTAAGACCCGCTTCGTTACCGCGTTTCTGGTTTGGAGGTTGGTCGCTGCTCGCTTATAAATCGGACGTGAGTGAGCCGCGGTTGATCGGCCAGGTGAGAATTGCGAGGGGTGGAACAATAACCGAATGATTTACCTGCAAGCCGCCCTCGGGCTGATCCTGCTTGTTGGGGCCGGCGACCTGCTGGTCCGCGGCGCGGTGTCCTTGGCCCGCTCGTTCCAGATGTCGCCCATGCTGATCGGCCTGACGGTGGTTGCGTTCGGCACCTCGGCGCCCGAGCTTGTCGTCGGCGTGGATTCCGCGCTTGGGGGCGTGCCGACCTTGGCGCTGGGCAATGTAGTCGGCAGTAATATCGCCAATGTGCTACTGGTGATCGGATTGCCGGCGCTGATAAAGCCATTATGTGCGTCAGGACGCGGTTTTCGCTTCGAGACCGGGGTTATGCTGGCGGCCAGTTTGTTGTTTATCGGCCTGTGCTGGACGGGTGTTCTAATCTGGTGGCATGGCGCGCTGCTGTTTGGGCTTCTGGTTGGGTTCCTGGTCTATTCAAGCCGGCGCATGGCTCGCGATGGCGATACTGGCGCCGGCGACGATGACGTGGGACAAGTGCCGACGACGGGCCGTGTGGCGTGGGTATTTATCATTCTGGGTCTGGCCGGTCTGGCCTTGGGCGCCCACATGCTGATTGACGGCGCTGTCGATATCGCCCGATTGTTCGGCGTTTCAGAGGCTGTAATCGGGCTTACTCTGGTTGCGGTCGGGACATCCCTGCCAGAGCTTGCGACTGTCGCCGCCGCCGCCTACCATGACGAGGGCGATGTCGCGATCGGCAATGTGATCGGCAGCAACCTGTTCAATGTCCTGGGCGTGATCGGCGTGACCGCGATCGCCGCCCCGGTTCCCGTGCCGGACATGTTCCTGCGCTTCGACCTTTGGGTGATGTTGGCGTCGTCGTTGATGCTGGTGCCATTGGCCTACCGACGGGGCGCCGTGGGGCGAGTCGCCGGGGGCGGATTCATGTTGGCCTATGGGCTCTATATCGTGGCTTTGACCAACGGGATGTCGGCGACTTCCGCGGTCTTGGCAGGGTGAGTGAAATGAACGAACGAAGCGATGATCTGGAACCCGGGGTAGCGCTGGTAACCGGCGGCGCGCTGAGGATCGGCCGGGCGATCGCACTCTCCCTGGGCGCGCGCGGCTGGCGTGTGGCGGTGCATTACCGACAATCGGCGGTCGAGGCGCAAGAGGTGGTGGCGGAGATCGAGGCCAGCGGCGGGCGCGCCATGGCGATTCAGGCCGATCTCGCCGACGAAGACGAGGCGGGCTCGCTGATTTCGCGAATCGGCCAAACGCTGGGGACGGTAACCTGCCTGATCAACAACGCTTCGGAATTTGAGAAGGACACGATCGAGACCGTAACGCGGGAATCCTGGGACCGCCATATTGCGATCAACCTTAGGGCGCCGCTGGTGCTGACCCAGGCGTTCGCGGCCGCTCTTGATTCGGCTGGCGCCACCGGCAATGTAATCAACATGCTCGATCAGCGAATCTGGAAGCTGACGCCGGTGTTCCTGTCCTACACGGTCAGCAAGACCGGGTTGTGGACGCTAACGCAAACCCTGGCCCAGGCGTTGGCGCCACGGGTCAGGGTGAACGCCATCGGCCCAGGGCCGACACTGCCCAGTAAGCGGCAAAGTCATCAACATTTCGCGGCCCAGACGGAAGCCGTGTTGTTGGGCCATGGGGCGACGCCGGACGAAATTTGCCGGGCGGTGCAATTCATTCTCGATGCGCCGTCTCTGACGGGGCAGATGATCGCGCTCGACGGTGGGCAGCATCTGGCATGGCGGACGCCCGATATCATCAATGCCAAGGAGTAACCGGGAACCCATGGACAAATCCAGGCCAGTTGGTCATCTGAAAATTGCCGATGCCGATCGGGCGATTCGCCATGTATTTGTGCGGGACCTGGAACTTCCTGCCCATATCGGTGTTTACGAACACGAGAAAGGCGCTGTTCAACTGGTGCGGATCAATGTCGATCTTTCCGTCCTCGAGTCGTCCGGGCCGCTCGACGATTCGTTGCAAAACGCAGTGTGTTACGAGCAGATCGTCGATAAGATCAGGGTGATCCTTCAGCAAGGCCATATCAATCTCGCTGAGACCCTGGCGGAACGAATCGCGGACGCGGCGCTTGAAGATAAACGCGTCGTATCCGTGCAGGTGCGGGTTGAGAAGCCCGATGCGGTGCGGGAGGCTGCGAGCGTGGGTGTGGAGATCGAACGTCGTCAGGCAGGAATTTAGGCGTTTCAATGCCCCAAATCCGCGGGAAATAGGGGAAAACCCTCAAGTTGTTCACAATGGGCCGCCTAGCGTAACATAGGTATTAAAAGGAAAACATTTTAAATCGAAACTTTTCTTGACTTTAAAAAAACCCTGTAAAAACAACAGACTGCAAAAAGTGCTTAGTTTTTAGGCAATGACGTCAGAGCTAAGTGAGACTGCGGTTAAGGTGCACTTTTGTCGGGGTTATACAAGGGTTTTCCACAGGGACGGTGGATAGACGCCGGCCTGCCGACGACCGGCTAAAAGTGCGTGAAGAATACAGCGACAGAGACATGAACGAGTGTCGGGGCACAGATCAAACCGTTGATGCGGCAAGTCCGGCGGAGGCTTTCGTGCCGGCCGGCGACGGCGCCAAGGCGGGCGTCCCGGTGCTCAAGTCATTCCTTGGCAAGCTGCCGGGACAGCCAGGTGTTTACCGGATGCTCGATTCGAAAGGTCAGGTTCTATATGTCGGCAAAGCCAAGAACCTGAAAAAACGGGTGTCGAGTTACGCCAACCTCAACGGCCTGTCGAACCGGATCGCGCGAATGGTGATGCGGATCGCCGATCTGACGATCGTAACCACTCATACCGAGGCCGAGGCTCTGCTCCTCGAAGCCAACCTCATCAAGCGTTACAAGCCGCCGTTCAACGTGCTGCTGCGCGACGACAAGTCGTTTCCTTATATTTTGATTACAAAAGGCCATGACTGGCCGCGAATTTCCAAACATCGCGGTGCTCGCAGCAAAGACGGTTCCTATTACGGGCCGTTTGCCTCGGCGGGAGCGGTGAACCGGACGCTCAATGCATTGCAACGGGCCTTTCTGTTGCGTACCTGCACGGACTCGGTATTCGAGAGCCGTACCCGGCCTTGTCTCCTTTACCAGATCAAGCGGTGCTCGGCGCCCTGCGTGGGTCTGATAGGACGGGACGAATACAACAGGATGCTCGGGGACGCCCGCGATTTCCTGCGCGGGAAAAGCAGGCGCATCCAGGACCACTTGTCCGAACAGATGCGCGGCGCCAGCGACGCCCTGGAATTCGAACGGGCGGCTGCATTGCGAGACCGCATTCAGGCCCTGACCCGCGTGCAGGCGCGCCAGGACATAAATATGCCGAGCCTGGGCGAGGCCGATATCATCGCCGGATATCAACAGGCGGGACAGGCATGTATCCAGGTTTTCTTTTTCCGGACCGGGCAGAATTGGGGCAATAGGGCCTATTTCCCGCGCCACGACAAAAGCCAGAGCCTTGAAGAGGTGCTGACGCCGTTCGTCAGCCAGTTCTACGACAACAAGCCGCCGCCGAAATTGGTGGTCGTAAATGCCGCGCTTGAAAATGTGAGCCTCATCGAGGAGGCGTTGTCGGTTCGGGCCGAGCGGCGGATCCGAATTCTCTATCCTAAACGCGGTGACAAGCTCAAATTGTTGCGCCATGCCGAGGACAATGCTCGGCAGTCATTGGAGTTGCGTCTGGCGGAAAACGCCACCCAGCGCCGCATGCTGGAAGAGGTCGCGGCGATCTTCGATCTCGACGCGACGCCGTCGCGGATCGAGGTTTATGACAACAGCCACATCTCGGGCGCCGGCGCGGTGGGCGGCATGATCGTCGCCGGTGCTGACGGCCTGATCAAAAACGCCTACCGCAAATTCAACATCAAATCCACTGATCTGGAACCGGGCGACGACTATGGGATGATGCGGGAGGTCATGACACGCCGCTTTTCCCGTCTGGTCCGCGAAGATCCTGCACGAGAAAGCGGCGATTGGCCGGATTTGGTGCTGCTCGACGGCGGCGCCGGACAATTGTCGGCGGTGACCGGGATTTTGGCTGAGCTCGGCGTTGACGGGGTGCCGCTGGTTTCGATTGCCAAGGGGCCGAACCGCAATGCCGGGCGGGAGCGGTTCTTCATGAATGACCGCAAGCCGTTCAGCCTGGAGGAGCGCAGCCCCGCGCTTTATTTCCTGCAACGACTTCGGGACGAGGCCCATCGTTTCGCTATCGGCGCTCACCGGACGGTGCGCAAGAAAACCATGGTTCGCTCGGTGCTTGACGGCATTCCCGGCGTCGGCAGGCATCGCAAACGGGCGTTGCTCAATTATTTCGGTTCGGCGCGCGCGGTCGCCGAAGCCGGCCTCACCGATCTCGAGGCGGCGCGTGGAATCAGCAAGGCGATGGCGAAAACAATTTATGATCACTTCCACCCGGACGCCTGAATGATGCTATAGTCGCCGCGGAGTGCAATCGGAGGGGGCGGCGCTCCGGTCGATGGTCGACGATTTCGTCCGCCCGCCGCTTTGTCGTAGATCTGAAGCCGATGTTCAAAAGCTTACCGAACCTGTTGACGATATCGCGAATCCTCGTTCTGCCAGCCTTGGTCGCGACTTTTTATTACAGTAACCCGATTGCAAGCTGGGTCGCCTTGGGCCTGTTCATCGCGGCTGGCGTGACGGATTTCTTTGACGGCTATCTGGCCCGGACCTGGAACGTGCAGTCCAAACTGGGCCAATTCCTCGATCCGGTCGCCGATAAGCTGCTGGTTGCCACGGTGATCCTGATGCTGGTGTTCAAAGATCGCATCGAGGGGCTGACCGTGCTGGCGGCGCTGGTGATTTTGTGCCGGGAAATCCTGGTCTCGGGCCTGCGTGAGTTTTTGGCCCAGATCAAGATAAGCGTGCCGGTCAGCCGGCTCGCCAAATGGAAGACCACGGTGCAGATGGTGGCGATCGGATTTCTGCTGCTGGCCCCCGACGCCACGCCGTTTCCGACTCCGGCCATTGGCGAAATTGGGCTGTGGATTGCCGCGATGCTAACCCTATATACCGGATATGATTATCTGCGGACGGGCCTGAAACACATGACCGGCCCGCACTCATGAACTTCGCTGGCGAAGACTGAGGCGCTGTGAAGCGCTAGGGTTCGTCCCTATCGCCCTTTCAGGAGGTTGCTTAACTTGGCCCAAATCAGTGATGACTGTTTCGCCTCGGGCGATGAGCTGATGCCGCTGGATCAGGCGCTGAAGCTGATTGGCGAACGCCTGTCCCCGGTCGTGGCGCGAGAGACCGTTGATCTGGACAAGGCGCTGGGCCGCGTCTTGGCGGAAGATGTGGTCGCCTCGGTCAACGTGCCGCCACACGACAATGCGGCGGTCGACGGATATGCGTTCCGGTTCGCCGATTTGACGCGGGGGGGAGGCGGTGTCCTTCCCATCGTCGGCCGGGCGGCGGCCGGTCATCCCATTCGGGACGACGTCGCCGCCGGCGGCGCGGTTCGTATATTCACTGGCGCACCGATGCCGGGCGGCTGTGACACCGTATTGATGCAGGAAGACGCCCGGCTCGAAGATGGCACGGTCATCGTGCCACCGGGACTTCGTGCCGGCGCCAACCGGCGCAAGGCGGGCGAAGACATTGCCCGCGGTCAAATCGTGCTCAAAACCGGCAGGCGCTTGCAACCGGCGGACCTCGGCGTTGCGGCCTCGATCGGGCAATGCCGGCTTCCGGTTTTCAAACGGCTGAAAGTCGCGTTGTTCTCGACCGGCGATGAACTGCGCGAACCGGGTGAGACGCTGGCGCCGGGTTCAATTCACGACAGCAATCGCTATGTGCTCAAGGGTATGCTTGGCCGGCTCGGTGCGGAAGTTGTCGACCTCGGCATCCTGCCTGATCGATACGACGAGATTAGAGGCGCAATCGCGCGCGCCAGCGCAAGCCACGACCTGATCGTCACTTCGGGCGGAGTGTCGGTCGGCGAGGAGGATCACGTCCGACTTGCGGTCGAGGCGCTGGGGCATTTGCATTTCTGGCGACTTGCGGTCAAGCCGGGCCGGCCGATTGCGTTGGGCCAGATCGGCGCCGCGCTGTTTGCCGGTTTGCCCGGAAATCCGGTGGCCGTGGTTTTGACCTTTGCAAGGATCGTCCGCCCGCTAGTTGAGATTTTGAGCGGCGCTGCAGCCAGGCCGGCGCAATTCTTTCAGGTGCGTGCGGGATTTGCGTGCCGTAAGAAAAAGGGCCGGCGGGAATGGATACGGGTGCGCCTTGAGACCGTCGATGATGGCGTCCGCGTGGTTCGCCGATATCCGCGTCAGGGATCCGGCATTTTGATGTCGGTGGTCGACAGCGACGGCGTGATCGAACTGCCGGAAGACCTGACCGAACTTGAAGAAGGCGCTATGGTGAATTTCCTTCCATTCGACGGAATTGGCGCATGAAAATTCTTTATTTCGCCTGGCTTCGTAGCAAGACAGGTGTGGCCGGGGAAACTGTGGCCCTGCCGAAGACGGTCAAGGACGTGGCTGCCCTGAAGAACTGGCTAAAAGAGCGCGGACCGGGTTTTGCCGAGGCATTCGCCGATGACCGCACCGTGCGGGCAGCGGTCAATCAGAATTTTGCCCAGCCCGATCATCCGGTTGCCGACGGCGATGAGGTGGCGTTCTTTCCGCCGATTACCGGCGGCGCGAGGTAAGTGCGATGGTGATCCGGGTGCAGCGGGAGCCGTTCGATCCGGGCGCGGAAATCGCGGCGCTGACAAAGGGCCGCGAGGACATCGGCGGCGTGGCCAGCTTTACCGGCCATGTTCGCTCCCAGAGCGACGGGCGCACGATCCGCGCCATGACGCTTGAGCATTATCCCGGCATGACTGAGAGCAAACTCGCGGAGATCGAACGCGAGGCCAATAAGCGCTGGCCGCTCGACGCCAGTCTCATTGTTCATCGTTATGGCCGCATGGAACCGGGCGAGGCGATCGTATTGGTGGTTGCCGCTTCGGCCCACCGGAAGGCGGCGTTCGAAGCGGCCGAGTTCCTGATCGACTGGCTTAAGACCAAGGCCCCGTTCTGGAAGCTTGAATCGGGGCCGGAGGGCGGGAAATGGGTCGAGGCCCGCGATACTGACGATCAGTCCGCCGCCCGCTGGGATGACGAATAAAACGTTTTCCGGCGCCACTGCTTGGAAGGAAGGGAATGATGTCCGAAAACAGCGCATTATTGAATTTGGTTGCAGAACTGGCCAGCGGCCGCATCCGGGTAGTGGACCTCACGCAGCCCCTGAGCCCGGAAACGCCGGTGATCCAACTGCCGCCCGGGATTGGGGCCAGCTCGCCCCCCCTGTCGGTGGACCTGATTTCGCGGTTCGACGAAAACGGTCCCGCCTGGTACTGGAACGTCATTCGCATGGGCGAGCACACCGGCACCCATTTTGACGCGCCAAATCATTGGATATCGGGCCGCGAATATGCCAACGGCTGTACCGATTCCATCCCGCCGGAGCGGCTCGTGGCCCCGGCTTATGTGATCGACTGCTCGGCGGACGCCGCCGCCGACGCCGATTTCCTGCTGACACCCGAACGGATTGAGGAATGGGAGGCCGGGCACGACCGGATACAACCCAATTCATGGGTTTTGATGCGTACCGACTGGTCAAAGCGGGAGGGGGACGCGTTTTTGAATATCGCTGACGACGGGCCGCATTCGCCGGGCTGGACGCCAGACTGTGTGAAGTTCCTGGTCGAGCAGCGTGATGTGATCGGGGTCGGCGTCGAGACCGTGGGCACGGACGCCGGTCAGGCCGGGACATTCGACCCGCCGTTCCCCTGCCATCACCTGATGCACGGGGCCAATAAATACGGCCTCGCCAGTCTCGCCAATCTCGACAAGCTGCCGCCCACAGGCGCGGTATTGATCGCGCCGCCCTTGAAGCTGGTCGGCGGTTCCGGCTCTCCGTTGCGGGTGCTGGCCCTGGTTCCGGCCTAACTTGTCCGCATGATTGCCGAGAGCTGGCGGCCGAAGTCCGGTTCGTGGCGGTTGCAGCTCCGGCGATAGCTGAAAAACAGTTCCTCTTCGGTGCAGGTGTCGTGATTGAGCCGCTTGACAGTCTCGACGCCTGCGGCCGCCAATCGCGATGCCGCCAGCGCGCCAAGATCGAACAGCCAGTGACCGGGGCGCGGGGAGGGGGCGAAAAAGGCGCCGTCGGCGTCATTGTGGTCGATGAAGGCGGTGCGCAGTTCCGGCCCGACCTCATAGGATTTCTGACCGATCGTGGGGCCGATGCAGCCGACCATGCGGCGGGGTTCCGCCCCAAGTGCGGTCATGGCCTCGACGGTTCGGGCTATGACGCCGTTGCACGCGCCTTTCCAACCCGCATGCGCGGCCCCGATCACACCGGCCTCGGCGTCGGCCAGCAGCACCGGCGCGCAGTCGGCGGTGAGAATACCGAGCGCAATTTGAGGCCGGTCGGTCACCATGGCGTCGGCCTTGGGGGCATCGGTCAAATCCCAGGGGCTGTCGACCGTAACCACGTCGCTGCCGTGGACCTGGGCCAGTGTGCACAGGGACTCGCGAGGGACGCCCAGCCGGCCCGTTGCCCGGGCGCGGTTCTCGATTACATTGTCGAGCCTGTCCGCCGAGCCTGGGCTGCAATTGAGCGATCGGTAAATGCCGCCGGAGGCCCCGCCACGCCGGGTGAGAAAGCCATGGCGAATGGCGTCGAGCCGAGCCAGTGCCGGATTTTCGATCATGCCAGTGAAAATCCTTCCGGTGCGGGCAGGGCGGGATCGGATATTGCCATCACCTTGAACAGGCGCCCCATCTGATCTTCGGATGTCAGCCGCGCCACCCCGTCGGCAATGGCCTGCCGTTGCTTGGCCGATGCGTTCTGGGACAATGCCCGCGCCCGGTGGTCGATGCCGAGCGCGCGCAAGAAAGAGCCTTGCTCGACCGGGCCATGCACCGCCGCGCCGGCCTCTTGCGCGGACCGGGCGAGGGCCTGGAAATCCACATGGGCGGTAAGATCGGCCTGTCCCGGATCTTGAAACACGCCGTGATAACGGTGGCCCCGGAGCGCCTGCAAGGTGTCCCCCGGCGCGCTCAAGGCATGGCCGTAATCGATGATTGCCGCGCTGCCGCCAAAACGCGCGACGCGGCGACCGATGGCTTCGGCGATGGTAAGCCCGGCCGGGCACACTTCGGCGGAACCACCGATGGGGGCGGATGTCAATGCTTGGGGAATAAGTGCCGCTGTTGCGCCCGCCCCAGGGGCGAGGAAGGGTGTCAATTGCTCGCCGCTTTCGTCGAGCCCAACCATGCGTTCGCGCCAGCCAGCCTCGGTGCGGGCAAATTGATGGATTGGCAGGGCGTCAAAGAATTCATTGGCGATCAAAAGAACCGGCCCCTCGGGGACGTCCTCGAACCGGTCGTGCCAGGTGGCGTGAAGGCGCTCAGCCTGTCGCGTTTTCAGGGCCGGGCTCATCTCCACCAGGTGAAGCTGAATGGCGTCGGTAAAGCCGGACACCGATCTCGCCGCGCGCAGGGCATCGACCATCAAGGTGCCGCGTCCGGGACCCAGTTCGACCAGATGCACCGGATCGGGCCGGCCCATTCGCTGCCACTGAATGGCACACCACAGACCCAGAAGCTCACCGAAAATCTGGCTGATTTCGGGCGCTGTGGTGAAGTCGCCGCGCTGGCCCAGCGGATCCCGGGTCATGTAGTAGCCATGGCGCGGGTTGCCCAGCGCCTCGGCCATGTAACGGGCGATGGTGATAGGCCCCTGGCTGCGGATCAGCGCCGCCAGATGCTTCCCCAGCGGGCTCATCGTGTGGTTTGGCCCGCCTCCCGTTGGCGAAACGCCAGGACGATGAAGAACACGCCGATGGCCGCCATCGGGATCGACAGCAATTGACCCATGGTGATCCCGCCGGCGAGGAAACCGATATGGGCGTCGGGCTGGCGGAACAGTACAATAAACGCCCGCGACGCCGAATAGCCGATCAGGAAGATGCCGGCCAAGGCGC
>JBHHWG010000082.1:0-11440 GCA_046756385.1 Sphingomonadales bacterium
ATGCCGCGTTTTAACGACTTGCCAGGACAACATATAAACACCCTCCTTTTGATCCCGATTAAGTTAAAAACGCTCTAGCCCAGGCAAAAAAGAGGGCCCGACGTTGTAATGCCGGGCCCTCTGATTTTGATCGCAATAGCGAGTGCGCCGTCGGCGAAGGAGCTTGTGCCGGAGGCGCTTTAAAACCCTATTTGCGCCCGCCCGGTTTGCGGCCGAGCCCGATTTCCTTCGCGAAACGGGAGCGCTGTGCGGCATAGTTGGGCGCCACCATCGGATAATCCGCGGCAAGACCCCATTTCTGACGATACTCGTCCGGCGACAGCCCATAGCGTGACCGAAGATAGCGTTTCAGCATTTTCAGCTTACGCCCGTCCTCCAGACATACGATATAGTCCGGCGTAACGGAACGGCGGACCGACACCGCGGGCTTTTGAGGCGCCGGCATTTCTTCCGCCGGCTGCAAAAGCTTGTTGAGCGTAGTGTGGATAGTCTCAATCACTTCGGCAACCTGATCGGCCTCAACGTTATTATTGCTCACATAAGCAGAGACAATATCCACCGTCATCCGCAGCACTTCTTCGTTCGGGATTTCTTCCAAATCTTCGTCGATCATGATGAATATCTTGTTATTAATAATTAGGGGGTTTAACTTTACAAATATTCGCACCAATTGGCAAATATTTTTTATAATCCTCCAAACCCATTTTGGTGTTACTCTTTCCGATCCGCGGACTAAAACCGTCCAAGTCTTAATTCGGCCTCCAACTCAGAGAACCGTTAGATTTAAACAAAGTGAACAGCACGGAATTGCGACCAAATGCCCCTGATCTTCAGCGCGGCGTCAGGAACCGGAAACCAGTCCCGGACCGGAACGGAACGGTCGAAGCACGGAAATGGGTTCCTTAAACAGCCCTTGCTTCGTTTCGAGACTTTGTAGAATATAACCCGACACCAGCAAGATATTGTAAAACCCGGCGCTACGGCTGGATTATCAGTCAGGCGGGTTTGTATCATCAGTCACAGGATTTCAGGAATGTCCGACGATGCCATCGCCATTGCATCCGATCATGCCGGCTTTGAGCTCAAGGAAGCGCTTCGTGTGTTTCTGACGGAGAAGGGCCACACTGTCCTCGATCTGGGAACACAGGGCGCCGATTCGGTTGACTATCCGGATTTCGGGGCGGCGGTGGCGAAGGCGCTCGGCGAGGGCCGCGCCTCGCGCGGCGTGCTTGTATGCGGCACCGGCATCGGCATCAGCATGGCGGCGAATCGGTTCCCCCATGTGCGTGCAGCCCTTTGCCATAACGGCCTGACCGCGCGCCTGAGCCGCCAGCACAACGACGCCAATGTACTGGCTCTGGGCAGCCGCATTATTGGCATTGAGACCGCGAAGGATTGCCTTCGGGAATTTCTTAATACCGAATTTGAGGGCGGCCGGCACGCCAAACGCATAAAGAAATTTTCATAAGATTTTTCGACCAACGACTGTTGAAAGCGCACTTAATGACCAACACGCGAGACCCGTTAACTTCGGCGACCGGCGAATTTTCCGCCCGGGAATCATTGCGGCTGCAGGATCCCGAACTCTATGAAGCCATTGAGTCCGAAAACCGCCGTCAGAAGGACGAGGTCGAGCTGATCGCCTCTGAAAATTTCGTCAGTCCGGCGGTGATCGCCGCTCAGGGTTCGGTCCTGACCAACAAATATGCCGAGGGCTATCCCGGCCGGCGCTATTACGCCGGGTGCGAGTTTGTCGATATCGCCGAAAATCTGGCGATCGACCGGGCCAAGACCTTGTTCGGCTGCGACTATGTCAACGTGCAACCGCACTCCGGCGCCCAGGCCAACGGCGCGGTTTTGCTTGCCTTGTGCAAGCCCGGCGACACTATCCTCGGGATGTCCCTGGCGGCGGGCGGGCATTTGACCCACGGCGCGGGCCCGGCATTGTCGGGCAAATGGTTCAATGCGGTTCAGTATGGGGTGCGCCGCGAGGATGGCCGCATCGATTATGACGAATTGGCGCGGCTTGCCGATGAACACAAACCGCGGCTCATCATTGCAGGCGGCTCGGCCTATCCGCGGGTAATCGACTTCAAAAAATTCCGGGAAGTCGCGGACTCGGTGGGCGCATGTTTGCAGGTCGACATGGCCCATTTCGCGGGCCTTGTCGCCGGCGGCGTCCACCCGAATCCGCTCGATTACGCCGACATAGTTACAACCACGACCCACAAGACACTTCGAGGCCCGCGCGGCGGCCTGGTGCTGGCCAATGACCCGGCTCTTGGAAAGAAAATCAATTCGGCTGTTTTCCCGGGCCTGCAAGGCGGCCCGCTGATGCATGTCATCGCCGCCAAGGCAGTGGCCCTGGGCGAGGCTCTCACGCCTGGTTTCAAGATTTATGCCCAGGCTGTGCTCGATAACGCTCAGGCGCTTGCGAAACGGCTGGTCGCGGGGGGACTGGAAATCACAACGGGCGGAACCGACACGCATCTGATTCTGGTCGATTTGCGGCCCAAGGGCCTGACCGGGCGCGCGGCCGAGACTTCGCTCGGCAACGCCAACATCACCTGCAACAAGAACAGCATTCCATTTGATCCGGAAAAACCGATGGTCACTTCCGGCATCCGGCTCGGCACCCCGGCGGGCACGACCCGTGGCTTCGGCGAGTCTGAATTCGACCGCATCGGAGGCCTTATTCTCGAGGTGCTGGATGGACTTGTGGCCAATCCGGATGACAACCGGGCCGTCGAAGAGGGAGTGCGCGCAAAGGTCGAGAAACTATGCGTGGCATTTCCGGTTTATGCCGGGCTCGGCGGTGGCAAAGCGCCGCGCGACGCGGCCGAATAGAATGTCGCATAACCATGGCATGAGAACATGACATGGGAGTCTTATGGGAGGGGAATAAATGCGTTGCCCGTTTTGCAGTAACGAAGATACCCAGGTAAAAGATTCGCGTCCGACCGCTGATGCATCGGCAATAAGACGGCGGCGATATTGCCCCGGTTGCGCGGCGCGCTTTACGACATTCGAACGCGTCCAGTTGCGCGAACTAACGGTGATTAAGAGGAGCGGTCGAAGGGTGCCGTTCGATCGTGACAAGCTGGAGCGATCCGTCAATATCGCCTTGCGCAAGCGACTGGTGGAATCCGAGCGGGTCGAACGCATGATCAACGGTTTGGTGCGGCAGCTCGAAAGCATGGGGGAAAGCGACGTGCCGGTTGAAGTGATCGGCGAATTGGTGATGGAGGGGCTCGCAAACCTCGATCAGGTCGCCTATGTGCGCTTTGCCTCGGTGTACCGGAACTTCCGTGAGGCCAAGGATTTCGAGGATTTCGTGGGCGAACTCGGTGGCAACGACTAGCAGACCCGGCTGCGATTCCGGCTCGATCGATCACTGGCACATGACCGCCGCCCTCGGCTTGGCGGCAAGGGGAGTGGGGCGAACCTGGCCCAATCCCGCGGTGGGCTGTGTCCTGGTCAGACCGGACAGGGATGGCGGCCGGGTGGTGGGCCGAGGCTGGACCGCGCCGGGGGGGCGACCCCATGCCGAGACCGAGGCCCTCGCCCAGGCCGGCCGGCTCGCACGAAACGCCACAGCCTACGTCACATTGGAACCTTGTGCGCACCACGGCCAGACGCCGCCCTGCGCGCAAGCCCTGATCGCGGCCGGCGTCAAGCGTGTCGTGGTCGCTATCGAGGACCCCGATCCCAGAGTGTCCGGAGCCGGCGTTGCGATGCTGCGCCAGGCGGGGATCGAGGTTTCGGTGGGGGAGGGGGCCGCCCGCGCAAAAGAGATCACCGCCGGTTTTCTCAAGCGCGTTCGCGATGGCCGGCCGCTGGTCACCCTAAAGACCGCAACAACCCTGGACGGACGAATCGCCACCGGAACCGGTCACAGTAAATGGATCACCGGGGAACAGGCACGCGCCTACGGCCATTTGTTGCGGGCCCAGCACGATGGTGTTATGACCGGCGCTGGTACGGTGGCTGCGGACGACCCAAGGCTAAACTGCCGGCTGGCCGGTCTGGAAGACCGCTCGCCGGTACGAATCATTGCCGACGGGCGACTCAGGACTGACCCCGACGCTTCCATGATCGCCGATGCCAGGCAAATTCCGACCTGGATCCTGACCCTGGAGGATGTGGACCCAGATCGGCGGGTGGCTTTGGAGAGGCGAGGCGCGGTGATCCTGACAGTTGGCGCCGGATCGGATGGTCGACCGGATTTGACCGAATCGTTGTCGGCATTGGGAAACAAAGGCATGACCCGGCTAATGGTGGAATGCGGCGGGATGTTGGCGGCGGCACTTTTTCGAGCCCGCCTGGTCGATCGCATTGCCTGGTTCCGCTCCGGCCATGTTTTCGGCGGTGACGGCGCGGCGATGGCTCGGGCCTTTGGCGTCGCGGATATCGCCGATGCCCCGATCTTCGAACGAATGGAGATTGTCGAATTGGGCAACGACCTACTGGAAACCTACGCGGTTCGCGCTTAAAACTAGGAACATGTTTACAGGAATCGTTACAGATTTGGGCCATGTGCGCTCGGTGGAGAAGCGTGGCGATGTCCGGTTCGAGATCGAAACCGGGTACAACACCGCGACCATCGACATCGGGGCGTCGATCGCCTGCTCCGGTGTTTGTCTGACAGTGGTGGCAAAGGGCGAAAGCTGGTTTGCTGTGGACGCCTCAAGGGAGACCCTGGACCGGACCACGCTGGGCGACTGGAAAGAAGGCCGCCATATCAACCTTGAGCGGTCGCTGCGTGTTGGCGATGAGTTGGGCGGCCATATTTCCACCGGACATATCGACGGCATCGGCACCGTTCTTGAGGCCCGGCCCGAAGGCGATTCTCTCCGCATGGTGATCGAGGTGCCGGCCGGTCTGGCGAAATTCGCCGCTGAAAAGGGATCCATCTGCGCGGACGGTGTGTCTTTGACGGTCAACGGGGTGAACGGTTGCAAGACCGATGTCAACATCATCCCCCATACGCGGGATCACACGACGTTCGGCAAGTTGCGGGTCGGCGACCAGGTCAACGTTGAAATCGACATTCTGGCGCGTTACGTCGCCCGCCTGGCTGAGAAGGAATAGTTTTGCCCCGAAGTTATCTCTCCCCGATCGAGGACATTCTCGATGATGCTCGAAACGGCCGCATGTTCATCCTTATCGATGACGAGAGCCGTGAAAACGAAGGCGATCTGGTCATTCCGGCCCAGATGGCGACGCCCGACGCCATTAATTTCATGGCCAAATTCGGACGCGGCCTGATTTGCCTGGCCCTGACCGGATCGCGAGCCAAGGAGCTTGGACTTGAACTGATGGCGCCGCTTCATAACCGCTCGCGCCATCAGACGGCCTTCACCGTTTCGATCGAGGCCGCCGAGGGCGTTACCACCGGCATTTCAGCGGCTGACCGGGCCCACACCATCTCGGTCGCGATCGACCCCAACAAGATCGCCAATGACATCGCCACGCCGGGCCATGTTTTCCCGTTGGTCTCCCGCGACGGCGGTGTGCTGGTCCGTGCCGGTCATACCGAGGCCGCCGTCGATATTGCGCGAATTGCCGGCCTGCTTCCAGCCGGCGCCATCTGCGAAATCATGAATGACGACGGCACGATGGCGCGGCTGCCCGATCTGGTGAAATTCGCCCAGTTTCATGGCCTCAAGGTCGCGGCAATCGCCGATCTCATCGCCTACAGGCGACGCCACGATAATCTGATTGAGGCGGCGCCCGACACGGAGCTGGAGATCGACAGCATCCATGGCGGCAAGTTCAAATTTCAGGTTTATGTCAACAAAGCGGAATATGCCGAGCATATTGCCCTTGTGATGGGCGATGTGACGACCGACGAACCGGTTTTGGTGCGCATGCACCATTTGAATATTTTCGATGATCTTTTTGCCGTCAAAGGGCTGCGCGCCGGTCAGTTCCACCGGGCGATGAAGATGATCGGCGAGGCCGGCCGGGGCGTGATTGTGATCATTCGCGATGTCCGTTCGACATCCTTGAGCGATCATGTGCACCGCCTTACTGGAAAACAGCGGCCGCAGGCCAAGGAGTTGCGGGATTACGGGATCGGGGCCCAGATCCTTCTTGATCTCGGCGTGAAGGACATGATCTTACTGTCCAACACCAAACGCAACATCGTTGGCCTTGACGGCTATGGCCTCACTGTGGTCGATCAGCTTCCAATCGTCGAAGGCGACCCGGCGTCCTAGAGACGCGCGTAAAGTTAAAGAAAGCGAACCGCCAATATGCCGGCAAAATCCGATTTGTTGCCCCATTTGTTAATTGTCGATGCCCGTTTTTACCAGGACATCGCGGACGAGTTGGTCAAAGGCGCGATCGCCGTGCTTGAATCCTCGGGCGCCACTTATGAAAGGATATCGGCGCCAGGGGCGTTCGAAATTCCGGCCGCGATTGGATTCGCCAGCGACGCTTGCGAGGCGGGCAGGGACAAACCGTTCCATGGCTATATCGCCCTTGGCTGTGTAATCCGGGGCGAGACCACCCATTATGACTATGTTTGCGGCGAGAGCGCCCGCGGTCTTCAGGATCTGGCCGTCCATGACGGGCTGGCGATCGGCAACGGAATTCTGACCGTCGAAAATCGGGACCAGGCCTGGGCTCGGGCGTCGGTCGACGGCGGCAATAAGGGCGCCGCCGCAGCCGCCGCGGCGCTGGATATGATAGCGCTTCGGCGCCAATTGCAGGGCTCCGGGCAATGAACAAGGCTGTTTTTGATCCGGCCAGGAAGAAGCGCCACGGATCGCGTAGCGCGGCACGGCTCGGCGCGGTGCAAGCCCTCTATCAGGCCAGTGCAACCGGTGAAGGCGGCGATCTGGTCGTTGATGAATTTCTCCGGTTGCGCCTGGGTCGGGAGATTGACGGCGATCTATATAAGGACGCCGACATCGCTTTTTTCACCGATCTCGTACACGGGGTCCTGCAACGCCAAGCCGCTGTCGACCGGGCACTCACCTCCGCGCTGGACGCGAATTGGCCGCTCGACCGTCTCGAGGCGATCATCAGGGCGATGTTGCAAGCCGGGACATACGAACTTTTGGCGCGCCCCGACGTGCCGGAAAAAGTTGTGATCGACGAGTATGTCGATATCGCCCACGCCTTTTACGGGGGCAGCGAGCCCGGTTTTGTCAACGGCGTGCTTGACCGCATCGTGAAAAAGCTTGCGCGCCGCCAGGCCGGTTGCCCCCGATGATGAAACGGCGTGACGGGACCACTCCCACGACCGGTGGCGAATTCGAACTGATTGCCGAGTTGTTCGCGCCGCTGGCGGCGGGCTACGCGGGTGCGTTCGGGCTTCTGGATGACGCGGCGGTGATCGACCGCGAACCCGGCCTTGATCTCGTAACGACGAACGATGTGATTGTAGCCGGTATCCACTTTACGATGGACGAAACGCCGGGTCGCATCGCCAAAAAGCTGATTCGCGTCAACCTTTCCGATTTGGCGGCCATGGGGGCCCGCCCGAGTTATTATCTGCTGGGCGCCGCTTTCCCCAAGGCAATTGGGCCGGACTGGTTGCGGGCCTTCGCCGCGGGCCTGGCCGAGGACCAGCTTGACTACGGCATCACACTGGCCGGTGGCGACACGGTCGCGACCGACGGGCCACTATCCCTGTCGCTGACCGCTTTCGGGCAAGTCGCCGAAGGGCAGGCGATCCGGCGCAAAGGCGCCGTGCCCGGCCAGCATCTGTATTTGTCCGGCACTGTGGGCGACGCCGCGCTGGGGCTAAGGGTGGTTTTGGGAGAACTGACCGGACTCAGCCCGACCCATTCGGATTTTCTGGAAGATCGGTTCCGCCTGCCGCGGCCACGCACTGCGCTTGGGCCGGAATTGATCGGCCTGGCGACCGGGGCGATTGATGTCTCTGACGGGCTGGCCGCCGATCTCGGCCACATCTGCAAGGCCTCCAGCGTGGGCGCGGTGATCGACGCCGCCAGGCTGCCATTGTCCGAGTCGGCGTCAATCGCGCTTGACCGCGAGCCGGAATTGCTAAAGACCGTGCTGAGCGGCGGCGACGACTACGAACTTTTGTTTACCGTCGACCCGTCGCGAGGCCCTGAGATTGATCGGCTGTCACGTAGGCTTGGCCTGCCATTGACGAGGATTGGCGAGATTACGAAAGGGCGCGGCGTGATTGTGCGTGATCTATCGAACCAGCCGATGGACTTTGTTTACCAAGGGTATACACATTTCCGATAATTCCTTGCGCACGCACCCAGTTAGTCACGTTCCGGATTAAACGAGTATGTCGTCAATTTCCTTTAAGTATCAATGGATTGTATTTCTGGCAATGTGGCTCGCCTTACAGTCCGGCACGGCGGTCGCGGCAGGCGAGGCGAAAGACGATGCGGCCGGCATGTTGCCCCATTACGTCGCCGTGGCTCCAATCCAGTTGCCGGTGATCCGGTCCGACGGGCGGGTTCTGAGGCATGTTTATATTTTTGTCAGCGTCGAAGTTGCAGAGCCGGCGCATGCGCGGAAATTGAAGCAGGTCGCTCCGCGGCTGCATCATGCGTTTCTGCATGAGCTGTACGGCAAGCCCATTGGGTATCCGGGCGATCCGTTGCGGGTTGACATCGATGCCATGAAGGCCCGGCTATTGCTGGCCGCGAAACGAGCTTCAGGGGATGTCCCGATCGAGTCCATCCTCATTTCCAGGGTGCAGCCAGTGCCCGGTTGAGCGCGCGCTTGCCATTCGAAATCAATTCTGGCATGTTCTGGCCGCGCTCCGGACCAGTGGCGAGCTGGGAGTTGGTCGAGGTCTGACATTGGAATAATGGTCTATGCGACGCATGTCATTATCGAAATTGCGGTCGGAGCGGTGCAGTCATTAACTACAAATTGGGGATTTCTTTAGATGACACAGGCGTTATGGGCCGTCGTGGGGTGCGGCGTGTTGGCCCTCGTATATGGGGCGCTGGCCGGCCGTTCAATCATGAAGGCGGCAAAGGGCAACGAGCGGATGCAGGAAATCGCGGCCGCCGTCCTTGAAGGGGCTACCGCATATCTTAACCGGCAATATCAAGCAATTGCGATCGTCGGCATCGGCGTCGTAGCCATTCTTTGGTTCTTTCTTGGTAAACTTCCGGCTATCGGCTTCATGGTCGGGGCCCTGCTTTCAGGCGCTGCCGGCTATGTCGGGATGCATATTTCCGTCCGCGCAAACGTGCGCACCGCGGAAGGCGCGCGCCAGGGGCTGGCCAGAGGTCTCGGAATTGCTTTCAAGGCCGGTGCGGTTACCGGTATGCTGGTCGCCGGACTCGCCTTGTTGTCGGTTACGGCTTATTACGGATTCCTGTTGAGCATCGATACGGGACCGCGTGAAATCGTCGAGGCCTTGGTCGCTTTAGGATTTGGCGCTTCGCTGATTTCCATTTTCGCCCGTCTGGGCGGCGGCATCTTTACAAAGGGTGCTGACGTCGGCGCCGACCTGGTCGGTAAAGTCGAAGCCGGCATTCCCGAGGATGACCCGCGCAACCCGGCTGTGATTGCCGACAATGTCGGCGACAATGTTGGCGATTGCGCCGGTATGGCGGCCGACCTGTTTGAGACCTATGTGGTCACCGTGGTAGCGACCATGACACTGGCCTCGATTTTCTTTGTCGGCGAAGCGCGTTCGGTGCTGATGCTCTATCCGCTCGCCATCGGCGGCGTTTGTGCGATCGCCTCGATTTTGGGAACGTTTTTCGTTCGCCTGGGCAAAAGCCAGTCGATCATGGGCGCGTTGTACAAGGGCTTTATTGCCTCGGCGCTACTCTCGGCAGTCGGCATTTGGCTCGTGACCGGCCATGTCCTGGGCGGCATGGACGCCGAGTTCTCGGCGGAGGGCGTCAGCTTTAACGGCCGCATTCTGTTCTACTGTGGCCTTGTCGGTCTGGTGGTCACGGGGCTGATTATCTGGATCACGGAATATTACACCGGCACAAATTACCGGCCGGTGCAGTCGATTGCCCAGGCTTCGACCACGGGTCACGGCACGAACGTGATCCAGGGTCTGGCGATCTCGCTTGAAGCGACAGCGATGCCGGCAATCATTATCTGCGGCGGCATCATCGTGGCCTTCAATCTTGCCGGTCTGTTAGGCATCGCGATTGCGGCTACGGCAATGTTGGCGCTCGCTGGCATGGTCGTGGCGCTCGACGCCTACGGTCCGGTCACCGACAACGCGGGCGGCATTGCCGAGATGGCGAACCTGGACGAGGCGGTCCGCAAGACCACCGATGCCCTCGATGCCGTCGGCAACACCACCAAGGCCGTGACCAAGGGCTATGCCATCGGTTCGGCCGGGCTTGCCGCTCTGGTGCTGTTCGCCGCCTATACGCAGGATCTGAGCCTGTTTTTCCCTGGTGTCAGGGTCGATTTCAGCCTCAGCAATCCCTATGTCGTCGTGGGCCTGCTGATTGGTGGCTTGCTGCCGTACCTGTTCAGCGCCATGGGCATGACGGCCGTGGGCCGTGCCGCCGGTTCGGTGGTGATTGAGGTGCGTCGCCAGTTCAGGGAGATCAAGGGCATCATGGAAGGCACCGGCAAGCCGGACTACGGCCGGGCCGTCGACCTGCTGACCCGTGCCGCGATCAAGGAAATGGTCGTGCCGTCCTTGCTTCCGGTTCTGGCCCCGGTGGTCATGTATTTCGTGATCAAGGCTGTTGCCGATCAAGCCGCCGCTTTTGCAGCGGTCGGCGCCATGCTCCTTGGTGTCATCGTCACCGGCCTGTTCGTCGCCATCTCGATGACAGCCGGCGGCGGCGCCTGGGACAACGCCAAGAAGTTCATCGAGGACGGCAATCACGGCGGTAAGGGCTCCGAAGCCCATAAAGCCGCGGTGACCGGCGATACGGTCGGCGATCCTTACAAGGACACCGCCGGTCCGGCGGTGAACCCGATGATCAAGATCACCAACGTGGTCGCACTGCTTCTGTTGGCGGCCCTGGCCCACTGATATCGAGCAGTATCGATCGAACAAGAGAACCCCGGTCGCACAGGCGGCCGGGGTTTTTGTTTGTACGCCGGGCACCAGACACCAGACACTAAAAAGCCCCGGCGACGTTAGCGG
Source organism: Sphingomonadales bacterium (assembly GCA_046756385.1). Lineage (GTDB taxonomy): Bacteria > Pseudomonadota > Alphaproteobacteria > CAZZKF01 > CAZZKF01 > JBHHWG01. The sequence continues at coordinate 11,084 of JBHHWG010000082.1, forward strand.
CCAGGGCTTAAGTTAGAAAGGCTGGGGTACTACCGTCCCCCCGGCCCTGGCCCCCGCTGCTGACCGCTAAACCGGCCAATATTGCCGAACAATTGTTCAAGCAGTCCAAGCTCGCGGCCGCGCGTTGGCGTTTCACGGCTGACAAAATTGACCTTGCGGGCATCGGCCAACGTATAGTTATGAATATTGTCGAGATTGCCTTCGTCGTCGAAGGTCAGCGACAGGATATTCTGCTCGATGAGTTCCGGGTCGAGAAACGCAATGGATTTCGTCTTGCGGCTGATATAATACCAGGTGCTGTCGTCGAAGGTGCCGACGCTCGATGGTGAACCCAGTGCCGCCTGGACCGAGTCGCGA
>JBHHWG010000083.1:0-10554 GCA_046756385.1 Sphingomonadales bacterium
TGTTTATCTGGTTTTCAGTGGGGATTGGCGGGCTGGCGCATCTTTGGAAACAACATGCGGCGCCGGAGTCGGGCAATTGACAGGCGTGCGGGATAGACATAACCTGTCCCGGCGCATAGAGGCGAAGGCCCCAAAAACACGTTCTGGTTGGCTGCGGGAATGGCGCTTATGAGGAAAGTCAGGTTTTTTCTGATCTGGGCCCCGTTGCTCCTGGTTCTTGGGGCATGCGGCGATCCGACCACGGAAGCGATCGGGGTGCTGACCAGGACGGTCGATACTCAAATCAATCAGTTGAACGGCAAGCTGCAGGCGGGCGAAATCCGTAATGCGGTGATGCTCCGGTCCTATGTGGGGCAGGTCAAGGCGAAGCGGCCCGAGTTCGGCGAGCTTCTGGATAATCTGGCGCGGGACGCAAAAGCCGACGGGCCGGCGATCCAACGCCTGCGGGAGCGCTGGGAAGTCGCCACCACAAAGCCCGAACAGATTGGCGACAAATTCGCTGTCAAGGAGGAGCTGACGGCGCTCAAAACCGCCACCACTCCCGAGATATTTAATGAAACGCTGATTGATATCATTAACGTCGTGGCCGATCTGTCGGACGGTGCGTTGCCCAGACTGAACCAGCAGGCGCGCGATGCCCGTGACGCCGAGAACGGACCCGGCAGTCATCTGGTGGGCAACCCCCAATACGGACGCTGGCAATCCAGCGGCGGCCAGAGCTTTTGGATGTGGTACGGCATGTATCGCATGTTCGGTGATATCTGGGGTCGCCCCTACTATTATCATCGGTGGCACTACAACCGACCATGGAGCTACTATAACGATTATGGCCGCGGGCTTTATTCGAGCCGGGCCGATCGCGCCAACCGATCCCGGGTTGCTCAGGTGAATGACCGGGCGGTCAAACAATATGGTGCTCAGACGCGGCGAAACCCCAGCGTTTACTCGAGCCGTGTCAATCGCAATCACACGCCATCCAGGGCGACTTCGCAAGCACGTGCAAATGCCCGGCGGGGATCGAGCTACGCTGCTTCACACAGAAGCAGTTCGCGGTCCCGTGGCCGGGGTGGAAAGTAAGGACAGGCGGGCCTAATCATGGAATCACTCGGTTTGCTCAATATCGATGCCCGGTACGCTACCGTACTGCTGGTCGACCTCGCGATCGCCGCAATTCTGGTGACCAGTATCAAATTCGTTTCCGGTCTGATTTCCAGCATCAACGCGACGGATGAACTGTCGGAAAAGGATAATCCCGCGTTCGGGGTGTCGCTGGCCGGGGCCGCATTTAGCGTCACCATCATTATGACCGGAGTCATGGCGGGCGAAGCGAGCGAGAGCCTGATAAGCGAAGGCTTGCTGGTGGCCGGGTACGGCGTGCTCGGAATTATCCTGATGGCGCTCACCCGGTTTGTGTTCGACCGGGTCTCCATGCCCGGCTTCTCGGTCAAGCAGGAAGTATTGAAGGGAAATGTCGCCGCCGGGTTGCTGGACGCCGGCAATGTGGTGGCGACCGCCATCATCGTCCGCGCGGTCATGATCTGGGCTGATCCCGCGACCCTGTCCGGCGTGGCGCTGGTCCTGGCCGGCTACGGGTTGTCGCAGATTATACTGAGCGTGGCGTCGTTTTATCGGCTCAGGCTGTTCAAGTCCCACCATAACTATTCGATGCAGGAGGCTATCGTCGCCGGAAACACCGCCGCCGCCTGGCGGTTCTCCGGGTATCGGATCGGGGTTGCGCTGGCGATAACAGCCGCGTCCAGCCTTATTCCCTATATGCCCGAGGTGATGGGACAACTTGCCGGTTTGTGGCTCGTGGTCTCGCTGGCGATGATGGTCTTTGTGTCGGTGCTGGCCATCGTCGCCGACAAGATCATCCTCAGCGGAATCGATACGCGCACGGAAGTTGACGAGCAGGGCAATGTTGCGGTCGCGGTGATTCAGTTTGTCGTCGTGGTTTCAATGGGTATCATCATTGCCGTGCTGACCTCCTGAATGGCGTCTGTGCGCCGCACACGATGACGACGATTAACTGGTCGCTGATCCGCCGTAATCCCAGGCTGTTCCTTTATGATGTGACGCTAATCACCATCATGGCGGTGCTGGCGGCTTGCGGGCTGATTTACCAATATTTGCTGTCACATTACGCGGGACGGGTGCTTGGCGTCATGGAGCACACGATCTACGCCATGATTGGCGTCATGATCGTGTCCATGGGTGTCGGCGCGTTCGCGGCGCGACTGGTCAAATGCCCCTTTAGCGGCTTCGCGTGGCTTGAAGCCGTCATCGCCTTTTTCGGCGCGACCGGCATATTGCTGATCGCCGGCGCCTTTGCCCTGGCCGCGGTGGCGCCCGAGGTGATCGCCCGCAATTTCGGCCTGCCGCCCGATCTGGTGCCGGTCGGTGGTGTCTTTCGAAATTTAACCGCCATGGCCGAAGTCTTTCCCTATTTGATCGGTTTCATTATTGGCATGCTGGTCGGCATGGAAATCCCGTTCATCGCCCGGGTCCGCGAGGGGGTTTACGGGGATCATCTTGAGCATAATATCGGCACCCTGTACGGCGCCGACTATATTGGCGCCGGGATCGGGGCCGCGATTTTTGTCGCTTTCATGCTCGCCGCGTCGCCCGAAAAAGCGGCGATCCTGACGGCGGCGGCCAATCTTCTCGCGGGGCTGGCGTTCTTTTTCCTGAGCTATCGCCGCATAAAATTCGCGGCCGCCCTGTTTTTGGTCCACCTGATCCTTGGGCTTGTACTGGTTGCGCTTTACGCCTATGCCGGCGATTGGCATGCGACACTCGAGGATACGCTTTACCAGGACAGAGTAATCCTTAGCCGCGACACCGACTTTCAGCACATTACCCTGACGAAACGAATGATTTCGCCGGAGCGGCCGCCGATTTACACCTTCTATATCAACGGCCGGAACCAGTTCAGTTCCGGCGACGAGCAGATTTACCACGCCATGCTGGTGGGGCCCGCCATGCTGGCGTCGGCCCGCCGGGATAATGTTCTCGTGGTTGGCGGGGGGGATGGCCTGGCGCTGCGGGACGTGCTGACATGGTCGCCGCGCAAGGTGACGGTGCTGGAGCTGGACCGGGAGGTGGTCTCGCTGTTCAAGGAGCCCCACGAAGTGGATGGCGCGATCATCAATCAGCCGTTGCTGGATCTTAACCGGAACGCGTTTGACGATCCCCGGGTGCGGGTCACGTTCGGCGACGCCTTCAACACGGTCGATGGCTTGATCGCCGACGGCCACAGCTTTGACGTCATCATCGTCGATCTGCCCGATCCCAGCCACCCCGATCTCAACAAGCTCTATTCGATCCGGTTCTATGCCAAACTGCGCCAGTTACTGGCCGGGGACGGCGCCATGGTGATCCAGTCGACCTCGCCATACCATGCCCGGGACGCCTTCCTGACGGTCGGTGTGACGCTGCGTCAAGCGGGACTTGATCTGGTGGAGCGGTATCATCAAAATGTTCCGAGCTTCGGTGAGTGGGGCTGGACCATCGCCACGAAAGCCGGCGCACGACCAAGCGAACGCATCCGGCGAACCGCTTATGATCTGCCACCCGGCAATTGGGCGACGAAGGAGCTGCTGCTGGCCTCCTTCGTGTTTCCCGCCCGTTTCCTTGACGGCGAAAACTTGCTTGAGCCCAATCGTCTGGGCTCCCACATAATGTATTTGCTGCATCAGCAGGCGTGGCAGTCGCAACAGGATTTCAGAAACGAGTGATCGTGACATATTATGTCTTGACATATTATGTCACGATGCTTAAATGGGTCAGTACAGGCAATCGAGGACGTTATGATCGACATCAAAGAACTGGCGGAAAAACTATCGTCATACGGGCGCAACAGCGAAACCGGCTTCGGCTTCGCCGTCCATCCGATCCCGGGGGAAATCGAGGTGCTTCAGGTCGTCCCCGACGACCGCGAGGAGTTACCGATCTTCCTTTCGATCAGTGACGATGAAATTCTGTGCCTCTCCTACGTGTTTTCGGAGGACGAGGTAAGGGACGAGGCCCGGGCCGAAATGCATCTTGCGATGCTGTCGATGAATGTACCGATGCCGTTGTCGTCGTTCGCCAGGATCGACAGGCAATATGTGGTGTTCGGCGCATTGTCCGTCCGGTCGAACCTGGAAGAACTGGCCCATGAAATCGAGGTGCTGAGCGACAATACGCTCGAAGCGATCGAGGCCATGAAGGACTATTTGAAATAGAGCATTGTTGAGAAAGGGGAAGCACAATGGGTGTGTTGTCCAAAATCATCACCGCGATCCGGGGCGGCGCCACCGAAGTTGGCGAAGCCATCGTCGACGCCAATTCGGTCCGCATCTTCGAGCAGGAAATAAAGGATGCCGAAAACCATCTTGAGAAGGCCAAGCGCGACCTGACCGAGGTCATGGCCAAGGAGATGCAGGCCACGCGCAAGATCGGGGATCTGACCGCGAATGTCGTCAAGCACGAAGGGTATGCGGCGCAGGCGCTGGAAAAGGGCGACGAAAGTCTGGCCCTCGAGGTCGCTGGGAAAATCGCTGAACTCCAGGACGAACTGGAGATCCAGCAACAGGCCAAACAGAACTTTTCGGCACATGTCGCGCGTCTGAAAAAGCTGATCAGAGCCACCGGCAAATCCCTGGCCGACATGAAGCGCCAGCTCGTCATGGTCAAGACCACCGACAGCGTTCAAAAGGCGACCGCGGCCATCACCGACAATTTCGCCAGCAGCGGATCCAGATTATTGTCGGCCAAGGAATCCCTCGATCGCATCCAGCAGCGTCAGCGTAACACCGAAGACCGGCTGAAGGCAGGCGAGGAATTGCGAAGCGATTTCGAGGGCGGCGGCCTGGAGGAGCGCCTGCAAGCGGCCGGTATCGGCGAAACCAAAAGTTCCGCCGACGACATTCTGGCTAAAATCAAGGCCAGGAAGGGCTGAGATGGGCGTTTTCGACACTCTGTTTCGCGGGCGGGGCAAGGAAGATCAGCGCTCCGCCCTCGAACATCCGCGCGACCTTCAGTTGGGCGACATCGTCAAGTTCGGTTTCGTGGCCCAGGCGGATCTGAGCAACAGCCGCTTCGAAGTCACCGCCATCAACACCTACGACTGGCGTGACGGCACGGACACCGTCTTCATCCTTAAAGGCGAGCGCGGCAACATTGTATGGGTGCAGGTCGTCGAGGAAGACGGCGATGAACATCTCGCTATTTCCAGGAAGATGACGCGCGCGCAAGTGGAAACGCTGTTCGACCCCGAGGCATTCGCGACCGTTTTCGAGGAGGGCGCCGGGACCGAGCTTGACGCCCGGGCGGTGCCGGACGGGTTCGAGAACTGGACCGCGGCGCGCTATGCCGAAATGGAGGATTGCACGCCCGGCTACTATCACGAGGGCGATTACCGGGCGCGTGAGCTGCCCAAATACGAGGACGAAGCAACCGGCCTCGACTATTACTTGCTGATCGACGATTCAGAACAATTCGCAATCGAAATCGAGGTTTACACGGCAGGCGATACCGAGGTTTCAGCCACGATTTATCTTGAGCCCAACGTCATTGACGAACTGTGGCCGGCCAATAAAAGGGGTTAGAAAACCGGATGAGGAACCTTTTGTACCATTTGGGCCGGTTTTATCTGGCGTTGCGGCTGCCGCTCCATGTGTCGGTTTTGCTGACGATTGCGGTGGTCGGCATGCTGATCTACTGGATTGTTTTCTAGGGCCGGCGCCGAGAGCGTTGCTTATGAAAGTTCCCGAGAAATGGCGCGGTTCGGAGAAAACGGTGAAGGCGATCCAGGTCGCTTTCGAGTTGGAACAGCATATCGCCCAAACCATTCGCGAGCAGGCGGTTCGCAACGGCCTGCGCCCGTCAGATCAAATCCGCAAGATATTGGCGCTCGATTATTCGCCGCCCAAGCGTCCCCGGCTCACGGTGTCACTGGCGCCGGATGACTATAAACAGCTCGGCGAACGATACGGCGTCGACCCTGCCGACACCCTGGAAATAAAGCGCCACATCGTTCGCGAACTGATCAAGACGGTCGCTTGATCATCCCGTTCTTTTGGCCCCGTTTAGTTCACGAAACCGTTCTCTTTCAGCCAGTTCCACGCCGCATCCTCGATTTTTTTCAGCTTCTTCGGCGGGGTCGCCGCCCGCATCTGGGTCGCGATGGCTTGTGACTCTTCACTACCCAGCGCCGCGCCGATCACGAACCATTTCGCGGCCTCGAACAGGTCCTTCTCGACATGTTGTCCCATGCCATACATCGTGCCGATATTTTTTGCGGCTTGTCCTTCGCCAAGCTTCACGGCTTTGGTGTAAAGTCCGAAGCTCCTGGCCAGATCCTGCTCCACCCCGTCGCCGAGGGCATACATGATGCCAAGGCTCACCAGCCCCATCGGATGGTCCTGTTCAGCCGCCTTTTCAAACCATTCAACCGCCTTGGCAGGGTCCTTCCGCACGCCGTTGCCGGTGACAGCGGCATAGCCCAGATACCATTGCGCCTCGGCTGTGCCGCTTTCCGCCAGGGGCCGAAGTTTTTGCAGCGCAGCCTCGTAGTCGCCATTGTCGAAGAGCTGGGCGGCGCTTTTCCAGGCTTCCGGGTCCTGCTCCGCGGCCGTCGCTGGAACGAGTGGCCCGACCCAGGCGAACAGTGCCACCGCCACGGCCAGAGCGGCGAGATTTCGGGGGATAAAATTCATCATACGCAACCTTTACGGGTTTAAATTAGAGTCTGTTAACGCTTGCCTTAACACCTATCAGAAGCAGATCTCGTGGTAAACCCTGATAAGATTGTCTCCATGCGCGAGGCGTTGCGTCGATCGCTGAACGTGCCGGCGGTGGCGGTGCTGGAACCTCAGGGAACCGGTTGCGGCATTACGATTGAGATCGAGGGCGGCATGCGGCCGCCTTGAGCGCTTGAGTCATCGAGAGCGTGTAACGCTGTGCGTTCCACTTGACCAACCGGAGTTTTGTTCCTGTCGATAGGCAAAAAAGATTGCAATGAAGCATCTATTCCAGTTAGCATAAAAAGTGCCGATAAAGCCAAACCCGGCCAAAGCCGGGGACGGAAAGCCACGGGTCCTCGTTACCTCCGCGACATTTTCCCGCCGAGAGGATTTCCAAGGCCGCCGGGCTACCGAAGCCAAGCAGATCATTATGTCGCCCAAGCCTCGCGAGATGTTCCGCCACGTGGGGAAACCATTGGCATTGGAGGTTTTTATGTTGAATCCACATAAAACTGCAAAGTGGAGTGGCGTTTTGGTTGTTGCAATCGGCTTTTTGCTGGGGTCGGCGGTCTCGGCCGGTGATCCCCTCGTCGACGTAATCATTCACACCGCCAAGCCGTATGGCGCGGTTATCGCGAGTATCGAAGAGCTGGGCGGGACAGTTACATTTGAATACCAGAATGTGGACGGCATCGCGGCACGGATTCCCGCCGACAAGTTTGGCGACCTGTCGCGGCTGAGGGCCGTCGATGCGGTCGAGAAGGACATCATTGTCAATTTGCCCACGCCTCGGGACGACATCCCGTCCAGCGTTCCGTTGGACAATGCCAGGCTGCTCGACGCTCCAGCGGTGGCCAGCGAGCTTGGGGAGTTGCCCGAAAACTACTTCAGCTATCTCAGTCAGGCCACGGGAGCGGCCGACACCTGGGCCGACACCGGCGCCGGTGCGGACAGTCTGGTGGCCGTTATCGACACCGGCACCGACGCTTCGCATGTCTGTCTGGCCGGCCGCGTCATCGCCGGGCCGGATTTTTCAACCGATTTCGGAACGCCGGATGAGGGATCGACGCTAAGCACCAACAACTTTCACGGCACATTTGTCGGCGGCGTGATCGCGACAGATAGTGGCTGCGCCCTTGTCGATGTGATTGGGGGGCTGTTCGATACCCATCTTCCGGCCAACGCCAAATTCGACATCGGCGGAGGACTGGTGTTGATACCTCTCCTGGGGATTGCTCCGGCGGCCACGATTTATGCCGTGAAAGTGTTTCCGCATACCGGCGCCGGCGCCTCGTCTTCGAGAATCAATGCGGCGATAGACCACGTCATCTCGGTAAAAACCTCCGGCGCACTGGATATCGATGTCATCAACATGAGTCTCGGCGGCGCCACGCTGTTTGACGGCCGGACGCTGCAGGAGATGCTGGTCGACGCCGCCACGGACGCCGGAATAACGGTGGTGATCTCCGCCGGTAACGAAGGGCCGGCGCCCAACTCCGTGGCCCGGCCGGGAACCGCGTTCAGTGCGGTCACGGTCGCTGCGGGGACGGACCTTGTCCATACCCGCATCTTCTGGGATTTGATCTTCGGCCCCGGCCAGGGGCTCGCCATGTATCCCACCGACGAGTTGCGGGTCGCGGATTTCAGCAGCCAGGGACCGAGTGCCGACGGGCGCACCGCGGTTGATGTCGTCGCCGCTGGCGTTTTCAACTTCTCGCTGTTTCCGGGAAACGGAATTGGCTGGTCGTCAGGAACCTCGTTCTCCGCGCCACAGGCCTCGGGCGCCGCGGCCCTGCTGAATGCGTGGGCGGAGAATAATGATCCTTCTATCGGTCCCCGGGCAATCAAGAACGCGCTGATCGACGGCGCCGTTTCCATTAATGGCGACTGGTCGCGGCATGCTCAGGGAAATGGGTGGCTCAACGTGCCCAACTCGCTCGGCCTGCTGCAAAGCGGCCGCGTCAACAACGGTGTGCGTCATGAAGCCAGCCAGGGACTGACCCCGAACGTCCTGCTGGGCCGCAAGAATGAAGTCACCCAGACCATTACGCTCGGCCGGGGCCGTACCAGGGACTTCGTGTTCAAGATTGATGAGAACACCACAGAGGTGGAGGTCAGCGTTGACGTTGATGGGCCCATAGCTCCTGGTCCGGGTGCGATTCCGAACTCCTGGGAGCTCTACATCAAGAGCGCCAAGCACGGTGGCACGTCCTATCTGCTCGACACCGCCAATGTCTTCGACGATGCGTCGGTTGTGATTGGCGACGGAACCATTGATTTGTTCGGCCCCATCTTTGGCGGCATTGAAATTCCCGCGCCCATGGAGCCGGGCCTCATGAAAGTGACCCTGGAGCCCGACTGGACCAACAATGTGGATCAGTTGACCGCGACGATCACGATCAAGCGGACCCAGGGACCGAACAAGAGCAACGCCGGCGGCGTGACCGCTACCATCTCCCAGGATGAATTCAGCCTGTTCTTTGTTGACGTTCCCGCGGGAACGGGCACGGCGACCTTCGATCTTTCATGGAAACATGACTGGAGCAAGTACCCGACGAGCGACCTTGACATCATCGTCATTTCGCCCAGCTTCGGGCTTTTCTTCGATGGCGCGACGCTCAACGCGCCCGAGCGTCAAGTAATCGTGGCCCCCGAAGTCGGTACCTGGATCGTCTTCGTCGACGGATTTACCGTTAACCGGGGTCGCGATCCCTATGTCCTGGATGTCACGCTTGAGTAGGCAAAAATCGTCCGCCGGTTTCGATCATGGCGCGGCGCCGGCAATCAGGTTGTGTGACCCCGATCCAGCCTGACTAGCTTGGCTACCGACGCGGCGCCGGTTTTCTGCATTACTTTCCCGCGGTGAATTTCGACCGTTCGCGGGGAGATGCCCAGCTTTTGGCCAATCATTTTGTTGGTCTGCCCTTGTACCACGAGGTCAAACACCTCGCGCTCGCGTGGAGTGAGCTTCGACAGCGCTCTCTCTTCGCGCGATATTTTCTCTCTCAGCCGGTGAGCCTGGGCGCTTTTGGCAATCGCTTCCCGCACACTGTCGATCATGACCTTATTGCGGTAGGGCTTCTCGATGAAATCAATCGCGCCGTGCCGCATGGCGGCCACCGCGCTCGACACATCGCCGTGCCCGGTGATCATAATTACCGGAAGGGTGTCAGCCAGCGTCGCAAGCTCTTTCAGAAGCGCCAATCCGGTCATGCCGTCCATGATCATGTCAAGAATGACGCATCCAGGCCTGTCGGCGGAGAACTCGCGCAGGAAATCGCGGGCCGATGCGAAGCCGCGCGTTTCAAGCCCCATCGTTTCGAACAGATAGCCAAGTGTTCGCCGGACGCCGTCATCATCGTCAACAATATAGACAATCGGGTCAGATTCCAGCTGCATGCTCTTCCTTTTGGACGGGTGGTGCAAACGCATTCATAAGACCGCCGTACCTGTTTTGCTCGATCCCCACCAACCTTGCCGCCTTTACCGTAGTATGGAGATTGGAGAACGGCGATAGATGCCAAGCTAAGTTTAAAGCACAAATCCAGCGCTGGCTGTATACGGGGTTTTACTTATTTGATATGATAATGAAGAGACTATGATTAAGGTAGCTTGTTGCTTGGTTATATTTTGGGGGGCGGACATGGGGCCCGTTGGTGTTTTCAGCATCATTGAACAGAGCCAGGTCTTCGGCGGGCTCAACAAGGTGCTGATTGACGGGATTGTCGGGGTGGCAACCAGAACAACTATAAACGCGGGCGAATTTCTGTTTCAAAAAAACGACCAAGCCGACGCGGTTTGGGGTGTTCTTTCAGGCCGGATCGTG
>JBHHWG010000084.1:0-10329 GCA_046756385.1 Sphingomonadales bacterium
CACCTGATCGAACCGGTGGTTGACTGGTACCCGCGCTGGTGGATTCAGACCGTCGATCAGAGCGGCGCCATGCAGTCGGAGAACCAGCGCACCGGTGAGATCTACACCGGCTTCATCAGCGGCGACGATGATGGCGATGGCATTCCGGCCACCAGCAGCGCCCATGGCAAGAACGGCATGGCGCCGGTTATTGCCGGCGAGGTGGTTGTCAATGTCGGTGGCAGCTCGAATACCGCTTACCAGGCCATCAAGGGCGAGCGCTACAATCCGAACCAGTTGAATACGGTTCGCATGAACTACAAGCGGCAATCCGGCCAGGAACTGGCCGCGATCATTCTGCCGCTTGAAGATCGGCAGGTCGCCGGACTGGTTGAACGCGAACCGATGGAACGGATGGACGGCTCGATCATTCCCTTGCCCCCGTCAAAGCCGGTCACGGTCGGCCTGGGCACGGTGCTTAACCTGTCGGGCAAGGAAATCTTTGAAGCCAACTGCTCGATCTGCCATGGCCAGCACGGCGAGGGCATCGACGGCATGTCGCTGGAGCAGGACATGAACCGGAGCCATTCGGGAATGTTCAAGATCGTCAATGCCGGCCGGTTCGACAAGGTCATGCCGCCTTGGGGCGAGGGCAACGCCGACGGCTTCGGCGGCACCCTGACCAAGGACGAGATTGACCGGATTGTCAAATATGTCCAAAGCGATACCTTTAAAGAGAATTATCGCATTTCGGATCGTGGCGAAGTGGTTCCGGGGGCCCTGCCCAAGGACGTGTGGTTCTATCTGTCGCGGGAAAACGCCAGGGCGGGCGGAACCAAGATCTCGAACGCGGAGGACGCCCGGCGGCTGTTCGATCAGCACCCGGATCCTGCGAAGCTGGTGGCCCCGCGCGCGGAAAATATCAAGCGCGTGAAGCCCGATGCGGAGCTCGTCCTGGAAGACGCCGAGCAGTTGCGCAAACAACTCGGTTTCTCCGGGGAAGGCGATAGGAAACTCGCCAAAAAATAAGCCCGGCAATCCTTGGCGGAGGTTCGCTGTCGATTGGTGGGTCAACCTGCCAATTGACAGCACTCCGCCATCGCCTTATGTGTTGCCGGTGCTGTCCGGGCGCCGAAAGCGCACACGGGGTTCCAAAAAGGGAGTGTAAAATGAGACAATTGAATCGTCTCTGGGCCAGTGTCATTACGGCGGGGATCTTTACCTTGGCAGTGGCTTTTTTCGCCGAAACGGCTCAGGCCGATCCGGCGGCGGGCAAGGCGCTTTTCGACGCCAATGGCTGCAACGCCTGCCACATTGTTTCGGGGCCCGTGGAAGCGGTTCCCATTGCCGAACGGTCCGCGATCAAGGGTCCGCCGCTGTGGTTCGCCGGCAGCAAGTTCAAGGACGGCTGGATCGCGGGCTGGCTGGCCGAGCCGACACCGATTCGGCGGGTCAAATACAACACGCTGGAAATCGGCTCGAACGATCATGTGGCCCTGTCGGCTGAGGACGCCGGCAATGTTGCCGAGTATCTGATGACCTTGAAGGACGATGAGATGGCGACCGGCGTCGTGGCCGAGGGCAAGCTCAATCGCCGCAAAAAGTTTTCAGCCGAGAAACTCTTCACCAAGAAGCAAGTCTGCTTCGGCTGTCACCAGTATTCGTCCAAGCGCGGCGATATTGGCGGGTTCGCCGGGCCGTCGATGGTTGGCGCCGGGAGCCGCTTGAACCCGGACTGGGTGTTCGCGCTGATCCAGAACCGCGAGCGCTACTTCCCGAACGGCCGGATGCCGGTCTACGGGGATGAGGCGTTCAATAAGTTCTCCGAAGATGAATTCAAGCTGCTGGCTCAGTTCATCGGCGGCATGTAGGGAAGGGGACGAGTGACATGGTTTCGAATATGAGATCCTTTATCGGCGCCGCGGCGATTGCGTTCGGCGTTATGTCGGCGCCGCAGGCTGGCCTGGCGGACACCGCCAAGGAACGATTTGAATGGTTCTGCGTGCAGTGCCATGGCCAAACCGGCAAGGGCGACGGAATCAATTCGGTCGACGAAATGCCGGTCGGGCCGATTGATCTGACCTCCTCCAAGGAGATGGCCAAGTTCACGAACGAGATGATCATCGGCACGCTGACGCACGGTGGGCCGGCCAACACGCTCGATGCGCTGATGCCGCCATGGGGCGACACGTTCTCGGCCGAGGAAATTGACGAGTTGATGCATTATGTGCGGTCCCTGTGTCAGGACGCGGCCTGTCCGCCCAAATAGGCACAACACCGCTTCATCGACGGTACTGAGAAAGGGGGCCCACTGCCCCCTTTTTTACGCCCGCGTCCAGTCACTGTAACCTGGGCTTGATAGTGGTCCCTGTGGCCCGCCATGGGGCGGATGCTGTACGTATTCGGACACATGATGTACGAATACGTACAGACTGGCACGGAACAGACGATGCTGTTGCATGGATGAAAAAAGCCGGACGAATCCTGATTGTCGATGACGACGAGGATATCCTTGTCGCCGGCCGGCTTCTGTTGAAGCGCCATTTCAAATCGGTGGTGACAACCAATCGTCCCGAGCGGATCCCCGAGCGGATGGAAGGCGAGGCCTTTGACGTCGTGCTGCTCGACATGAATTTTGCTTATGGCGAGGCGACCGGCCACGAGGTCGAAACCCTGCGCGGCCGCAACCGCGAACTGGCCGCTATTTACCTGCGGATAGATCTTGGCCACCCGAAGCTGGAACGGTTTCCCACCCATCGACAGCGACGCGACCTGTTCGAGATCAACCCGGCCCAAATAGAACTCGTCAATCTGAGCCGTCAGCTTATACCCGTTGGGGTCGTCGATCTGACCGAGCCGCTGGCCTCGCGACAACGACTGGCCCAACTCGGCGTCGAAGGCGGTGAGCTTGCCCGAAACGGGCGACCGGACCTTCAGGTTGCCGAGATTTTGTCGCGCCACCGCCAAACTGGCCACGAGCTGAGTCCCGGCGTCGCGCAGTTGCCGCATTTGAAGCTCTTGCAGCCGGGCATCGGTTTCCTGGCTTTCGACCGTGACGGCGCGCCGGTTCTGCTCGAGCGCCAGTTCGATGGTGCGCAGATTGTTCAGTTGCCCGGTGACCTGGGCTTCGCGCGAGATGACGTCGAGTTGCAGCGTGGTATTGGACAGTTCCACCAGAAGATCGCCGGCCTCGACGAATGCTCCGTCCTCCACCAGAATCCGCTCGATCCGGCCACCCTCGACGGCGTCAAGATAAAGCGTGCGCAACGGCGTCACCCGGCCGCGTACCGGGATGAAATCGTCGAACCGGCCGACCACGACGTCCGAGATCACGATCCGGTCCCCCGAAACCTTCAACGAGCGCCCGCCTCCGGCCACAACCAGAACATTCCGGCGACAACGAGGCCGATCAGGCCGCCCAACCAGCCGTATTTCCTGTTACGTTCCAGCCATGAACGTTCGATCCGGCGATCCATGCCTGACTGGGTCAAGGTTTCTTTATCAAGCGGCATTTTCATTACTTTTTGTTGCTCCCGCATTATCTGTCCCTGTTGCCTGATGTCCGTGGCGTTTCGGGTTGCTCTAGGCCTAGCAACGATCGTGCCAAAAATAAAAATATTTGATTTCAATGCCTTAGCGAGTTCCCGGATCACGTTGCCGCTGCTAATGTGTCCGAAATCGAACACATGGTGTTCGCCGGCGGACACTTTGACGGTGGCTATTTCGGTTGCGTCCAAGCGCGTTTCGGGCCAGCTTACCGACGGTACAATTTGTCGTGAATCGCCGGTCCGATGTTGACTTGTGGACCCCGGAAGGGGTAGCCAAGCGGACCGGTCCAGACATGTGATTTCAAATAAATGTCAGTAGCCTTTAAAAGCGTGTTGCGCTCTGTTTCTGCTTGCTGCGCGATCCTCACCGCGACGCCTTGTGTCCTTGCGCAAGACGGGTCCGGGCCTGCCGGGGCGCCGTCGACCGTGGTTTACGAGGCCGAGTTTTTCTCCCGTTACAACGTGATTTCCGTGACCGATATGTTGCGTCGCATACCCGGGGCCTCGGAAATTCTCGACGCCCGCCGTCAGGATGTGCGCGGCTTCGGCTCGGGCGGCGACCAGATCCTGATCAATGGCGAGCGGATCGCCGGCAAGGCCAACGATATCGGGTCCGCGTTGCAGCGCATCCAGGCCTCTCAGGTAACCAGGATCGAGTTGATCCGGGGAACCTCGCCCGAGCTTGACGTGCGAAGCGAGGGTCTGATCATCAACATCGTCCTCGAAGGCGACGGACCCAAGTCCGCCGGATCATGGCAGGCCGCCGGCCGATATATCGAAGGGGGGCATTTCCGGCCCGAGGCTTCGTTGTCCATTGGGGGTGATCGGGGCCGGCTCAACTATTTCGTCAGCCTTGAAGCCGACAGCTTTTTCCGCCGGCGACTCATCGACGACCGGTTCTTCACCCCCGGCGACAATCGTCTGTTCGAGAGACGGGACGAGGAAGTGATCAATCGATTTCGCCGCTATACCCTGACGACCAACCTGTCCTACCGTTTCGCGCGCGGCGACGAACTGCGCGTCAACGGATTGGTCGAGCACCGCCGGTTTACGTCGAACGAGATATCGAACCAGTTTACCTTCGACAGCGCCGGGATGGAGGGTTCCCAGATCGAGCCGCGGCGGTTCGTATCCAGCGCGGTCAAGTGGGAACTGGGCGCGGACTTTGAACGCAAGATCGGCAAGACCGGGCGGCTCAAGATCCTGTTCGTGCATACCGATGACAATGGCGATGAGGCTGAGAACCAGAGACGAATCGCCGATGGCCTCGACCTTCTGACCAATGTTCAGGCAACCGATACCCTGACCCGCGAGACGATCTTGCGCCCGTCCTATAAGTGGGATCTCAGCAAAAAGCAGAATATTGAGATCGGTATCGAGGGGGCGCTCAACACTCTCGATACAGCGCTTGAGGTCTTTGAGAATCAGGACGGAATGCTGGCCCCGGTCGGCATCTTCAATCCCGATTCCACGGTCGAGGAGGTCCGTGTCGAAGGCTTTGCGACACACATCTGGAAGCTTGCTGACCGCTTGACGCTGGAAAGTGCCCTTAATGGCGAATATTCAACGCTGAAGCAGACAGGCAGCGACGTCCAGGAGCGCCGCACCTTTTTCTTCCTCAAGCCGCGCGCCGATATTCGATTTGATATTACACCGGCACGGCAAATACGTCTCAAGGCCGAACGCACGGTAAGCCAGCTCGATTTCGGCGATTTTGTTTCGACTTTTGATGAGGAAGACGATCTCGCGGATGCGGGGAACCCGGATCTGGTTCCCGAAAAGGCGTGGGAGTTCGAACTGGCTTACGAGCAGCGGCTGGCCAATGATGGCGGGGTCATCAAGACGCGGCTTTTCTACAACGATATCAGCGCCAAGATCGACAGGATCGTCGGTAATCTGGCGGGCGATCGCTCGGCGGTTGGCAATGTTGGCGGTGCAAGTTTTTATGGCGTTGAGACGAGCGGCAGTCTGCGACTGGCGAAAATTGGCGTGCCCGACGCCGTGGTAACCGCCGGCGTTACCGGTCAACGCTCCCGGCTTACCGATGCGTTCACCGGCAACCGCCGGTCGTTCAGCAGAACGCCGAACTATAAGTGGAACGTCGGCTTTCGCCATGACACGCAAACCAGGCGCAGCCTGTCTTACGGCTTCGATCTGGAGAAGCAGGGCCCGAGGACGGTTGATGATATCGACGAGCACCGCGATTTCAGCGATCGTCCCAACTTGTCGTTTTTCGCCGAAACCAAAATTCTTGGCGGGATGACCTTGCGGCTGGAGGGCCGGCGTCTGTTGCGGGACAAGGCGGTTCGGGACCGGGTGCGCTTTGTCGGCAACAAGGTTAATCAGGAACTGTTGCAAACTGAAATGCGGACACGGGAGATCGCGCGCACCTTTTCCCTGATCTTGCGGGGCAATTTCTGACCTTGAGGCGTTAGAGCGCGTTGGTTTATGGTTCTATTTGAAAGGCTCGCCACATGAAACTGGTCAGTTTTAGGCATCAGGGACGACAAGGATTTGGTGCGCTTGCAGGGGACGGCGTTGTCGATCTGACCCGGCGATTGGGGGATCGCCATGACGGCCTGAAACAGGCGCTGCGACCGGACGATCTGGCAAATCTCAGGGTGGCGGCGGACGGTTTGGCCGCCGATCTGCCGCTTGATGCGGTGGAGTTGCTGCCGCCGGTCCCGGACCCCGGCAAGATCCTTTGCATCGGGGTCAATTACGAAATGCACCGGGAGGAAACCGGCCGCGCCGAGGTCGGTCATCCAACCGTTTTTACTCGTTTCGCCGATACCCTGGTTGGCCAGACCGACGCCATTGTGGTCCCCAAGGCTTCCAGGCAGCTCGATTTTGAAGGGGAGCTTGCGGTCGTCATTGGTCTGGGCGGACGCGGCATTGCCCGGGACCGGGCTTTCGATCACGTCGCCGGTTATTCATGCTTTAACGACGCCACCGTGCGCGACTGGCAGCGTCATACCAGCCAGTTCACCCCGGGCAAGAACTTTCCCGCCACCGGCGGCTTCGGCCCGTGGCTGGTGACCGCTGACGAAATTTCCGACATCAAAGCCTGTGCCATCAAAACGACCCTCAATGGCGAGGTCATGCAGCAGGCCAAAATCGACCAACTGATTTTCCCGATCCCGGAACTCATTCATTATATCTCGACCTTTACCGAGCTGCGGCCCGGGGATGTGATTTGTACCGGCACACCGGGCGGTGTCGGCTCCAAGCGCAATCCGCCACGGTTCCTCAAGCCGGGTGACAGGTTCACGGTCGAGATCGAGGGCGTGGGCGTGCTGGTCAATCGGGTCGAAGCCGAAAACTGATCAATGGGCGCCGGGCGCCAACCGTGTTCATGCCGGGTTCAGGTGAATTGCGCTAGAATCGCGCCATCATGACGGTATTTCCGTCCATGGCGAGGCGCCAATGAACCGAGCCAACCTGAACATCCCCTGGAAGACCGGCGCTCTTGTCTCCGCGCTGATGGTGGCGGGGTGCGCGCTTCCCGCCAACTATGACACGGTTGGCGCGGGATATGTCGCGGTGGGTGACGCCCCCTTGTATTACCAGCCCTATCCCTACTGGTATTACGATCCATTTCCGTTCGGTTTTTCGCATCACCACGTCAAGCGGCATCATCATCACGGCAAAGGCCACCATCATCCTGGGCACAAGCACCGCCATGGCGGCCCTGTCGGCGCGCATCAGGACCAGGGCAAGCCCGCCGCCATGGGCGAAATGCCGACGGCCGCCCAGCCACGACAGGCGATGCCCCAGGCTATTCCGGCACAGCGCCGGGCCACCAACTTCGGATCGACCGGCATGACGGCCAGAAGCCACAGGCGCCCGGTTACAACAAACAAATCCGGTGGCTCAACAATCACAGTCCAACAGACGACATCTTCGAAATCCAGCATGATGTCCCAATCCCGGCGGACGCCGCGCGCCGCGGGCAACTCGCGACAGCACCGGCGTCAGCCGCGCTGAAGAGATTTCCCCGAGCATAAAACGATAGCGCCAAGGAATAATTCCATATTGCCTTGACGGTTCAGGCGGGTATTGTTGCCCTCGGAGTGGGTCATCAATAAAGATTTCGCGCCGGGCGGATTCGTAACCGGCCGCGGCGTCATGGTTTCTGGGGGGAAGCAATATGCAGGCAGGGCAGGTTCACGAACAATGGTCGTCCCGTGTCGGTTTCATCATGGCCGCGGTGGGCAGCGCGGTGGGCCTCGGCAATATCTGGCGGTTTCCTTATGTCGCCGGCGAATCCGGCGGCGGGGCGTTTTTCCTGGTCTATATCGGCTGCATTGTTCTGGTCGGCGCGCCGATTCTGATGGCTGAACTGATGATCGGGCGACGCGGACAACGGAGCCCGGTCAACAGCTACCGCAGGGTCGCCGAAGATCATGGCAAGAGCGGTCAGTGGAAATGGGCGGGCGCGCTCGGTGTCTTGTGCGCGGTCACATTGCTCAGCTTTTACAGCGTGATCGGCGGCTGGACCTTCGCGTTTCTGGCGGAAACAGTGACCGGGGGCCTCTCGGACGTTGGCGCCAACGGGGCGCGTGAACAATTCGGCGGCTTGCTCGACGATCCTCTCAGGATGGGCATCTGGCATTTCCTGTTCATGGGGATCACAATGTTCGTCGTTGCCCGGGGGGTCAAGGGCGGCATTGAGAAGGCCGCGACCTGGCTGATGCCGTCGCTGTTTGTCCTCCTCTTGGTCATTGTCGGTTATTCGGCGATCAAGGGCGATTTCGCCCGGGGTATGTCCTTCCTGTTTTCGACCGATTTCTCCAAGCTTAGCGGCAAGGTGGTGTTGGAGGCCCTGGGTCAGGCGTTCTTCACCTTGAGCCTGGGCATGGGGACCATGATCACTTACGGCGCTTATCTGTCGCGCGATATATCAATTCCGCGCGCAACCGGGATCATCGTCACCGCCGACACCCTGGTTGCGACGCTTGCCGGGGTCGCCATTTTCCCGATTGTGTTCGCAAGCGGGTTGGCGCCGGGCGCGGGGCCGGGTCTTGTGTTCCAGACGCTTCCGGTGGCGTTCGCCGGTATGCCGGGCGGGTTGATAGTCGGTTCCCTGTTCTTCGCATTGCTGCTGTTCGCGGCGGTAACATCCTCTATTTCGATCCTGGAGCCCCTGGTGTCCTGGCTGGAGGAGCAAAAGGGTTTCAAGCGCGCCAAGGTGACGGTTGTCGCCGGGATCGCGATCTGGCTCGTGGGTCTGACCTCGGTGCTGGGCTACAATAAGCTGTCCCACGTTCATCCGCTGGCCTTCATTGAAGGCCTTGCCTACAAGGATATTCTCGACAGCTTCGATTACATCACGGCCAACATCTTTTTGCCCTTGGGCGGCATGCTGGCGGCGCTGTTCGCGGGCTGGATGATGTCGCGCGAAACCGTGAAGGCCGAACTGGGCGTCGAAGATGGCTGGTTCCTCAATGGTTGGCGGTTCCTGGCCCGGTTTGTGGCGCCGATCGCGGTTGGCGTGGTCCTCTACACGTCGCTCGGCGGCTAAAAGCTGTGACCTTTTAAAACTTGGGGGCGGGATTGTTCCCGCCCTCATTTGACCTCAGCGCACGGGCGAAGGCGTCGCCGATTTCGTCTTCGCGGCGGTGATGGCCGTTGTCGATTACTTGGGCGCCGCCAACAAAGACGTCGCGCACCGGGTTGCTTGACGCGGCGAATATCATCCCGTCGAGGAGAGACGGCCCGGACCTGGCGACGAGCGCCGCATGGTCTGGATCGAGCACCAGGAAATCCGCCCGGTAACCAGGCGCGAGCGCGCCAACCGGCTGGTTGGTCGCCCGCGCCCCGCCGGCCAGGGCCGCGCGGTATAATGCGCTGCCCGCTGACGGCTGTTCCCCGGACGCCGCGACCAGACGCCGTTCGGCCGCGAGGCGCTGCCCGTATTCAAGCCAGCGCAATTCCTCGATCACGCTCACGGATACATTGCTGTCCGAACCGATGGCGAACCGCCCGCCGGTTGCCAAAAACCGGCCCAGCGGAAACAACCCGTCGCCCAAATTGGCTTCGGTGGTTGGGCACAGGCCCGCCACCGCGCCGCTTGCCGCCACGGCGTCGATTTCAGTCTCGCTCATGTGGGTGGCGTGGATCAGACACCAGCTTTGATCCACCGGGGCATTTTCGAACAGCCACTCCACCGGGCGTCGGCCGGACCAGTCCTGACACTCCTGGACCTCGCGCCGCTGTTCGGCAATGTGAATGTGCACCGGCGCGTCCGGGTCGTGTCGTTTCGTCGCCGAAACAATGTCGTTCAAATCTTCCGCTCCCACCGCGCGCAAGGAATGCGGCGCGAGGCCGATGCGGACCAACGGATCGTCGCAATAAATGCGGCGAAGCTCAGCGATGATGTCCAGCAATTCCTGCCGGGACTTCAGGAACCGGCGCTGCCGGTCGTCGGGCGGGGTTTCGCCGAAACCACCATGACGGTACAGCACCGGCAGATGGGTGATGGCGATGCCGGCCTGTCGGGCGGCGTCAATGACGCGGCGGGACATCTCCGCCGGGTCGTCATATGCGGCGCCGTCCGGCGTGTTGTGCAAATAATGAAACTCGGCCACCGTGCTGTATCCGGCTTTAAGCATCTCGACATAAAGCTGGGCGGCGATCGCTCCGAGCCTCTCTGGCGTCAGGCGCAGGGCGAAGCTGTACATCGTCTCGCGCCAGGTCCAGAAGCTGTCACGGCTGGCGGCCCCGGTCTCGGCCAGCCCCGCCATTGCGCGCTGGAAGGCGTGGCTGTGGCAGTTGGCCATTGCCGGCAGCACCGGCCCCT
>JBHHWG010000085.1:0-10294 GCA_046756385.1 Sphingomonadales bacterium
CACGCCAAGGGCGCTGCCGACATAAAGGAACGCCGCGACATGTTGCTCCGGCCGCTTCACATGCAGCGCGTAGGTCATGCCGATCAAGGCCATGATCGAAAACACCCAGCCGAAAACCAGGCTGAGCTTGTCGACCTGAGTGAGCACCAGCGAAACCCCGGCGAACTCGAACGCGCCATGGCTGCCCGGCGTCATGATCGCGACATTGACGATGGCGAGCGCGGGAACAAGGACCAGCCAGATCTGCCGTCCAAGGCCGCGCAGCCACGGTATCGCGAACGCGGCGACGATGAACAAAAGGCCGGGATGAAGCCACTCAATCATAAAAATCCTCGCGCCGCATCAGCCGCCCCTGATGGCCCAGAAATTTGCTTACGAAGATAATCGCGACGCACGAGACGAAGCCCATGACCGCCGCCCAACCCGGGATCGCGTCCCAGAAGAATGCGCCATGCTCCCGCGACACCATGAAATCACCGATCACGATCGCGACAAGGGTGGCGGTCAGCAATTGGCGACGCCGCCGGGCGTGCTCGGCATCCCCGAAAAAACGGACGATCCGGCCGATCATGGCGTCGCCCCCCTCGCAAGGATCAGGAAGTAATCCGGGAACAATCCCATCGCCACCGACAGCAGTGCGGTCGCGACCAAGGGTATCGTGACCATCGGAATTTCCCGGATATTACCCGGCTTGAATTGCTCCGAACCGGCGCGCACCGGCTTTTCCGGCTCAAAAAACGCGGTGTAAACCACCGGCAGAAAATAGGCGGCGTTCAGGACAGCGCTTATGAGCAGAACCGCCAGAAACACCGCTTCCCCGGCGTCCACCGATCCCACCACGAGGTACCATTTGCTGACGAAACCACCGGCCGGCGGCACCCCGATCATGCCGAGTGAGCCGACGAAAAAGGCGGCCATGGTCCAGGGCAGCCGGTGCCCGATTCCCGCCAGTTCACTGATTTTCTTGCGTCGCGACGCGCAGTAGATCGAACCCGCGCAAAAAAACAGGGTGATCTTGGACAGCGCGTGGCCGGCGATATGGGTAACGCCGCCGACAATGGCGGTCGGCGTCAGCAGCACCGCGCCCAAGATGATGTAAGACAACTGGCTGACCGTGGAATAGGCGAGCCTGGCCTTGAGGTCGTCGCGGGTCAGGGCATACACGGAAGCCATGATAATGGTGAACGAGACCAAATAGGCCGTGGCGAGGCCGAGGCCCAAATCGTCCATCAGCCGCACGCCCATGACGTTGAACACCAGCCGAAGCACGCAGAACACGCCCATCTTGACGACCGCCACCGCATGCAAAAGCGCGCTCACCGGCGTCGGCGCGACCATCGCGGCCGGAAGCCAGGGATGAAGCGGCATGATGGCGGACTTGGCGAACCCCGCCAGGTAACAGAAATAAATCACGGTCAGCAGGAGCGACGACGCATCGACCCCGTCGAACAAACCCGCTGGCTTGAAGTCGAGCGTCCCTGCGAATTGGTAGGTCAGCGCCAGACCCGCGAGCAGGAAAGTCTTCGACGCCCCGACCAGATAGACCAGATAACGCCGGCCACCGTGCCAGGCCTCCGGCGTTTCCCGGTGATAGACCAGCGGGTAGGTCACCAGGCTCAGGACTTCGTAGAAAATCACCAGCGTGAACAGGTTGGCCGCAAACGCGCCGCCGATCGCCGCCGACAGACTGACCGCGAAACAGGCGAAGAAGCGGGTCTGCGCGTGCTCGTCAAGGCTGCGCATATAGCCGATGGAATAGACCGCCGCCGCGATCCACAGCAGCGACGAAATGGTGGCGAACACCATGCCCAGGCTGTCGACCCGGAACGCGAATTCAACGCCGGGCAGGATTTCGAACAGTGTGACTTCGATCACGCCACCGCCCAGCACGATCGGCGCCATCGAAATGACGAGCAGGAATTTCAGGATCGCGGCGATCAGGGACACCGCGTCCCGCAGGTTGGGGCGAGTGTTCAATCCCAGTATGACCCCGGCGGCCAACAGGGAAACAACGACTGCAAGGACGGGCCTGATCGACTGGACGACTTCCAACCCTTTACCCTTTCATTATCGTTACTTCATCAACTTCGAGCGTGGTTTTGTTGCGAACCAGCGTAACCAGAATTCCAAGGGCGATGGCGACCTCGGCCGCGGTTATCGCGATGACGAATATGGCGATGAGCTGGCCTCGGAGATCACCAAGGACATTGGAGAAGGCGACGAGATTGATGTTGACCGAATTGAGCATCAATTCGAGTGACATCAGCACGATAAGCACATTGCGCCGCAGCAAAACCCCCGCCACCCCCACGACGAACAAAGTCGCGCCCAACGCCAGACACCATGACAAGGGGACCATCAATCGGCCTCCTTCCGGGCCAGAACGATCGCCCCGATCAGCGCGACCAGCAGCACGACGGAGGCGACCTCGAACGGCCAAAGATATTCGTTAAAAAGCGCCCGACTGAGTTGCCTGAGCGTATCGGCCCGCGCGCCCCCGGCGGACGTCGCTATTGCGGCAAGCCGTCCGCTCCCGAACAACAGGGCAAGCATCTCAATACCGAGAAGACCAACAACGGTAAGCGCCGTCGCGGTCCCCTGTTTGAGAAATCGGGTACGCGCCTCCTCGTGGACGTCAAGCATCATGATGACGAATAGGAACAGCACCATCACCGCGCCCACATAGACGAAGATCTGAATAGCCGCGAGAAATGGAGAGCCAAGGAGAACGAAGATCGCGGCCACCTGGACCAGCGAGACCATCAACGCAAGCGCGCTGTGGATTGGGTTCCTGGACACGACGACCAGCAGCCCCGATCCGACGGCCACTGCCGCGAACAGCAGGAAAAACGCCTTTTCCATGGAACTCGCCCCTCGTCAAATGGTGACACTTGCACTCGGGTTTATCGCCGACAGCGTGCTTTGACTACGCTTGATGTCGGCGTTACACATTCCCTTTCCGTTATGATGCCCTTTCCCGTTATGATGATTGTCCTAATCGTAAAGGTCAACTATTGATCGGGCATGATTTTCCCCAACTACCTTGGCGACCCACCCAATTCATCGCAACACCGGACCAAACATCTAGATATGGAAGCTGTAGCCTGTTCCCGCGATGTAATCGAGCATCGATTCCTCTTGGCGCAGCATCTCATCCAGCCGGTGTTTGACCAGATCGCCGATGCTGATGATCCCCTTGATCGCGCCATTTTCCATCACCAGAACATGGCGGGTTCGGCTGGCTGTCATCAGGGCCATGACCTTGGGCAGCGCGTCTTCCGCCGCGCAGCTTACGACGTTTCGCGTCATGACCTCCCGCACGGCCATGGATGCCGCCTTGTCACCGAATTCGGCCATCGCGTGGCAGATATCGCGTTCAGACACCGTGCCGAGAACTTTTCCATCGAGTTTGCCGACAATGGCAAAGCCGACCTTCCATTCGTTGAACGATCGCAGAGCCGACTGCACCGTGTCATCAGGATCAACCGAAAACACCTCGGAGCCTTTGGCCTTAAGAATACTTTTCACGAGCATCGTTCCCTCCCTTCGAAACAATTGATCTCAGCAGTCCGCCGGCCGGTCATCGCCGCCGAATTCGCCGCCACCAGTCGTGGCCGTCTCCATCCCCGGCTGGAACCACGCGGACGCCTTTCTCGTTCGACAGCCGCGCGCCCACAACCTCTCCGCCACTGTCCACTTTTCCCGCGATGCCCATGAGGGTGTCCCGATCCACCACCAGGGCCTTGCTATCGTAGCTCGAAAATTCGTAATGCTGGCCCAGGGCTATCGCATCGGCGGGGCACGCGTCCTCGCACAGCCCGCAGAAAAGGCACCGCGCCAGGTCGATGTCGAATTTGGCGGGCCGGCGGTAGCCCTGCTCGTCCTCATAGGGGACCACCTCGATGCAGTCGCAGGGGCAAATTTTGGCGCACAGTTCGCAGGCCACGCAATTGACGTTGCCTTCGTCGTCGGTTTTCAGGAAGTGGTGGCCGCGATAGCGCGGGAACGGCACCCACTTCTCGTGATCGGGATAGCGCTCGGTTATCGTTTTGGAAAACATGTAGCTTAAGGTCAGGGACAGGCCGTCGATCAGGTCGAGGAAGAAAGCCCACCCGATCCAACCCGGCGTCTTCGTCGGAACTTGCTCTCTGACTTGTGCCATATCGCGCCTCTCCGCCCCGCACTCCCGCTCAAGACAAAAACACGCCGCTAACCAGGATGTTGGCCAGTGACAACGGCAGCAGCACCTTCCAGCCGATGGTCATCAACTGGTCGTAGCGGTAGCGGGGGAAAGTGAACCGGAACCACATGAAAACCCAGATGAAGAAACCGACCTTGAGCACGAACCACATGAACCCCGGCAGCGGCAGCCAAATTCCGTTCCAGCCGCCGAAAAACAAAATCACGGTTAGCGCCGAAATAATCACCACGATCAGATATTCGCTGATCATGAAGAACGCGAACCGCATGCCACTGTACTCGGTATGGTACCCGGCCCCCAGATCCCCTTCCGCCTCGGGCAGATCAAACGGGATTCTTTGGGCCTCCGCCAGACCGGCGACAAAAAACACGAAAAAGCCGAGCGGCTGGTAGACCACATTCCAGAGATGGGTCTGCGCATTGACTATGTCCAGCAAACTCATGGACTGGGCGAGCATCACCACGCCGATAACCGAGAAACCCATGGGAATTTCGTAGCTGATCATCTGGGCGCAGGTTCGCAGACTGCCCAGGACCGCGTATTTGCTGTTGGACGCCCAACCGGCCAGGATGACGCCGAACACCTCGATTCCGGCGACGGCAAGAACGTAAAGCAGCGCCACGTTCATGTCGGCCAGATAGAGCGTAACCTCGCGCCCCATGACCGTGACGCTGTCGCCGAACGGGATCGCCACGAACACCGCGAACGGCGGGATCAGGGCGATGATGGGCGCCAGCTTGAACAGGGACCGATCGGCATCGGCCGGGATATGGTCTTCCTTGGTCAACAGCTTGATGCCGTCGGCCAGCGGCTGCAACAAGCCGTGCCAGCCCACCCGCATGGGACCCAGCCGTTGCTGGATATGGCCCGCGATCTTGCGTTCCAGCCAGGTCAGCGGAATCGGCAGGATGAGCAGGACCGCAATGACCGCGATCAACTTGCCAATGAGCAAAGCGACGGCGACAAAGTCGTCCATGATGATCGCCCCGTGGCCGATACGGGGGACGCCGCGTTTGTTCCTTGCTTAGGCCCTGGTCTTGCTTGCGCCTTCAAGCGAAGGAAAAACCCGACATCCACAAGCCACTATTGTAACCACATTTACACGCCGTCACAAAGACCGGTTCTGTTCTGATGTCTTGGGTGACCGGGCACATGACAGTTAAGCCATGCTCAAACGCTGAATTCCCCGGCCGCCTCGGACAGCCAATCCCATAGGGCTGGCGCATGGCTTTGATCGATCATTAGCCGAAAGACCGGTGTGTCGTCGAGCTGCTGCAGGAAAATCTGGAAACCGGCGAAAATCGTTCGGGCGCAGTGGCCAGCCGCGAAACCGCGGGGGTGCAGGTCGAGCGGACATCCCTTGGCCAATAGATCGCGCGACAGGGGACCGATGATGCGGAGTGCTACCGACCGGTCGGTGACATCGGTCACACAGTGATGGTCATCGGCGGCAAGTTCCGAGCGGAGTTTCTCAGTCAGCTTCCGCTCCTCGCCCGGTGGGCAAAGCAGCAGCCACGCCTTCGGCGCGAGCCATGCGCATTGAACATCTTTCCCCATAAATCGGTTGGGCTGTTGGGATGGCGTGAGACCGATGGCCTGCCTGACGGCCTTGAGGCTGGCGGCGTCCGGGGCTATCTGAAGACTGACTTTACCGAGGTGCGGCTCCACATGGATTTGAAGGCCGCTCAACTCGATTTTGGTTTGGCCGCCGAGAGGCGATTTGCGTACGAGCCTAGCCATTGAGCTGGTGTCCTTCGGGATCGTAGCTTACCGGCGACACCACCCGCGCCGGGATCCGTCGGCCGTCGTCAAAAACACTGACCACCTCGCCCTGCCGCCTAAAACCGTCGGCCAGTAATCCGAGGGCCACCGGCCGGTGCAGATTGGGGCTCATGCACGATGACGTTACATAGCCCTGACTTTTGGCCGGCGTAGCGTGGTCCCTCCCGACAATATGACCGCCCACGGGCAACGGCGTGCCCGGTTCCAGCGCCTCAAACCCCACGAATTGCAGCCTTCCGGGTCGCCGGCCCTTGGGCTGCATGGTTGACCGGCGGCCGATGAAATCGTCCTTCTTTTTCGCCATGATTGGCCCGAAGCCAACGTCCTGTGGCATCGTCGTGCCGTCCGTATCGACGCCGACATGCAGAAAACCCTTCTCGGTTCGCAGCACCATAAGCGCCTCGATACCATAGGACGTGACACCGAAGTCCGCCCCGGCGGCCATGATTTCACCCCACAGGCCTTCGCCATGGCTCGCCGGCACATTGACCTCGAAGCTCAACTCGCCGGTATACGAAACCCGCATGATCCTTGTATCGACCCCGCAAATCCTGCCCTGGTGAACAGCCATATGCTCGAAGCCATCGGCGCTGAAATCCACTTCGCCGTCCAGTCTTTGCAGCAAAGCCCGCGCCCGCGGTCCCGTAACCGTGATCGTCGCCCACTGGGTGGTGACGGGCTCAATAAACACCTTGAGATCGACAAATTCGCATTGCAGCCACTCGTCAAGCCAACCGGCGATATGGGCGGCATTGCCGCTGGACGTGCCCACCTGATAGTGGACCCTGCCAAGCCTGGTCAGGATGCCGTCGTCCATGATGACGCCGTGCTCGTTCAGCATCAGGCCATATCGGCATTTGCCGACCCGCAAGGTCTTCATATTGTTGACATAGACGCGATTGAGAAACTCCGCCGCGTCCGGCCCGACGACCTCGATTTTGCCGAGGGGAGAGCCGTCGAACACTCCGACCGATGAACGGACGGCCAAAGCCTCCCGCGAAATGGCGTCGGCCTCGTCCTCAGCGGCTTTGGGGTAGCAGGCCGGTCGAAGCCAGCCGCCAAATTCTTCCATCCTGGCCCCAAGCGCCACATGGGCATGATGGGCGGGAAGACGCCGCACGGGATTTAGATGCGCACCCGTGGCGCGGCCCGCAAGCGCGCCAATCGTGACCGGATTGAAGGGCGGGCGGAATTTGGTGGCGCCGATCCGGGAAACCGGTTCGCCGATTTCCTGGTGCAGAATTCCGATGGCGTTGACGTTGCTGGTTTTCCCCTGATCGGGCGCCATGCCAAGCGTGGTGTAACGCTTTACATGCTCGACGGATCTGAAGTTCTCACGTGCCGCGAGGGCAATATCTGAATCCGTGACGTCGCTGAGAAGATCAACCCATGCCTTCTTGCGGCCACGCCCCCCCGCTGCGGCATCGACCATCCAGAATGGCTTGGCCTTCCCAAACGCGGGCTCCTCGATATCAGGCCGGGCGATCCCGGCCGCCGGGAACCCAGACGCTGTCGCCGCCGCGCGCCCCGCCTCGATCGCCGCTTCCATTCCTTGTGCCAGGCTGAACCGGCCATTCGCCGCACCGACCGAACTCTCCGCCTGGACTGAGCGCTCCGGCATGAAAGACTGAACGTCCTGGTCAAAGCGCAGTTTGCCGCCCGATTGGGAGAACAAATGCACCGTCGGGTTCCACCCCGCCGATGTCATGACGAGATCACAGGGAATGAACTTGACGCTCCCCTTGACCGGCCGATCGTTCTCATCCAGACGATGCCATTCCACGCCGCGTAATTTCCTGCCGCCTTTGATATTTGTCGGCGCGCATCCTGCGATAACCGCGATGCCCGCCGCGCGCGCCTGCCGCACCAACAAACCTTCGGGGCGGTGGCGCAGGTCAATGATGGCGGCGATTTCGACGCCGGTCCGGCGCACATCGAGGGCGGCTTCATACGCGCTGTCATTGTTGGTCGCCACAACCGCCCGCCGGCCCGCCCTGGCGGCGAAGCGTTTGGCGTATTGATGAACGGCGCTCGCCAGCATCACCCCGGGCCGGTCGTTATTGGGAAAGACCAGGGGACGCTCAATCGCGCCCGTCGCCAGGATGACCCTTCCCGCCCGCACTTTCCAAAGTCGCTGGCGCGGCCGCGCCGCCCTTGTCGCCCGGACGTTCTCAAGCAGGACCACATAATTGTGGTCATAATATCCGACCGCGGTTGTTCGGGAGAGCAGAGTTGTTTGCACTCGGCCGCTCAGGATCCCCACCGT
Organism: Sphingomonadales bacterium; assembly: GCA_046756385.1. GTDB lineage: Bacteria > Pseudomonadota > Alphaproteobacteria > CAZZKF01 > CAZZKF01 > JBHHWG01. The sequence continues at coordinate 8,250 of JBHHWG010000085.1, forward strand.
ATCGCCCACCCATGCCAAACCGGGTTTTCCGTCAATCCGGCGATCGAGATGTAGCAGCGACCCGCCCCATTCCGCCTTGTCGTCCACAAGGATCACCCGTGCCCCACCCCCGCCGGCAGCCAAAGCGGCCGCCAGACCCGCCGGGCCGCCGCCGACAACGAGCACGTCGCAGTGGGCATGGCGTTTCTCATAATAATCCGGGTCCGGTTCAGTCGGGCTGACGCCCAACCCGGCGGCCTTGCGGACGAACGGCTCGAAAAAGCGCCAGTGAGGCCGCATGAAGGTCTTGTAATAAAAACCCGCGGGCATGAAGCGGGAAACCAGGCCGATGGCGGCCCACAGATCGTATTTGACGCTGGGCCAGGCGTTTATCGACCGGGCGGCAAGTCCGTCGTAAAGTTCGATCTCGGTCGCCTTCAGGTTGGGAGACGTCCTGGCGCCCCCCTCAAGCTGAACGATTGCGTTGGCCTCCTCCAGGCCGGCGCCCATGATTCCGCGCGGCCGATGATATTTGAAACCGCGCCCCAGCATCCGAACGCCGTTGGCGATCAGGGCCGAGGCCAGCGTATCGCCGGCAAAGCCTTGGTACCGCCTCCCGTCGAACGTAAAGGAAAGAGGCTTCGAGCGATCAATCCGCCCGCCGTCGGTCAACCGGAATGGCTGGTCAGTCATGCCTTACGACCCCTGAATTACAAATCATCGGGCTTTGGGTCCGTCATCCGGTAAACCGCCCGGATTTCGTGACTGACAGTGTCCCGGGCCACGTTGAACCATTGACCGCAGCCATGCAGGTGGCTCCAGCGCTCGAAACTCGTTCCCTTGGGATTGTCCCGGAAGAACAGATAGTCGGCCCATTCCTGATCGGAAACGGCGGGGTGCGGACCCGGTCTCGTTATATGGCTCTGGCCGCCACAGCGGAATTCATTTTCGTCGCGCGGGCCGCACCACGGGCAATTGATCATCAACATCGGCCAGATCCTAATGCGCTATTCCGGACGCCGCCGCTTCATCGATCAGCGCACCGGAAGGGAAACGCTCAAGCCCAAACGCTTCGACCAGAGGATGGCTCTTACCCTTCGCAATTGTGTAGGCATAGGTGAGCCCGCCGGCGGGGATCGCCTTGAACCCGCCGGTGCCCCAGCCGCAATTCAGATAAAGGCCGTCCACCGGTGACTTGCCGATAATTGGGCTTGAATCATGAACCACGTCGACGATTCCCGCCCACTGACGCATCATTCGCAAGCGGGAGAACGCGGGAAAGAGGTCGATGACACCCGCCCAGGAATGCTCAACCGTGGGAAGGTTTCCGCGCTGGGCGTAAGAAGGATAAAGGTCCAACGCGCCGCCGACCACCAACTCCCCCTTGTCCGACTGGCTGATATAAACGCCCGTCGCCGTGGACAACAAAACCGTATCGAGCACTGGCTTTAGGGGCTCGGTCACCATCGCCTGGAGGGCGTAACTTGTAATCGGCAGGCGAAAACCCGCCATTTTGGCAAGGACGCTGGTATGCCCCGCCACCGCCAGCGCCACCTTATCCGCCTCGATCAGGCCCTTCGCGGTTTCAACAGCGGTTATGCGCCCGCCGCGTTGCCGGAACCCGGTTACCGGGCAGTTTTGAATGATGTCAACGCCAAGCCTGTCGGCGGCCCGCGCATAGGCCCAGGCGACGGCATCGTGGCGCGCGACGCCGCCGCGCGGCTGATTAAGGGCTCCCAGGACCCGATACTGGGCATTTTCGCCATCGTTCAAAATCGGGACCTTCTTGCGCACCTGGTCGAAGGTCAGGAATTCCGCGTCCACGCCGTTCAGCAACATGGCGTTCTTCGCCCGGTGCAGCATCTCGACCGAATGGCGATCATGGGCCAGCATCATCATGCCGCGCTGGGAAAACATGATGTTAAAGTTCAGCTCTTTCGACAGGCCTTCATAGAGTTTGACCGAAAGATCATAAAACGCCGCGCTTTCGGGATAAAAATAGTTGGAACGGATGACAGTCGTGTTCCGTCCCGTATTGCCGCCGCCGAGCCAGCCGGCCTCTATTA
>JBHHWG010000086.1:0-9622 GCA_046756385.1 Sphingomonadales bacterium
CGGCGTGATCGTGATTGTTTTTCCCAGCTGTTCCTTGGTGTCGAGTATTTTGCTGGCGCCGAAATAATAGGCAAATTCCCAGGCGCCATGAAATTCCTTTGGGATCAGGTCGAAGGGGACGGTTTTATGGTAAGCGTCATATTCCTGTGCCCGAACGGAACAGGACATTCCGAACAAGAGAACGGCGGTGAAAAAAGGAACCAGTTGTTTCATCATTGAATCATCATACCCTGTGTTTCTATCCTGATAGAGTGACTATGCCATCTGGTTGTACAGAGACAGTAATTTGCTTCCGCTGTTGCTCTTTCGCCAAGGCGTAAGAAGCCGCCGGCAACCGCGCCTTCAATCCCTTTCAGACGCACCTTGCCATTTGCGTTGGGAAAGCCGATTTTATGGGCGATATGAACAACCCAGCCGAAATGCGCCGGGCTAATCGAGGACATGCACTGGTTCGCCCGAACGATGGCCTCATGAGGGCAGTGCTTGGCCCAACCAACACCGGCAAGACCCACTTGGCGGTCGAGCGCATGCTTGGTCATTCCTCGGGCATTATCGGTCTGCCGCTGCGGCTTCTGGCGCGGGAGGTTTATGACCGGGTGGTTGCCCGATGCGGGCCCCGCTCCGTGGCGGTGGTCACCGGCGAGGAAAAGATCGTTCCGCCCAGTCCATCCTATTTCGTTTGTACGGTCGAGGCGATGCCGCTTGAACGCAGCGTTGCGTTTCTGGCGGTGGACGAGATTCAGCTTTGTGCCGATCCTGAGCGCGGCCATGTCTTCACCGACCGGATGCTGAGGGCTCGGGGCCGCGAGGAAACGATGTTTCTGGGCGCCGAAACCATTCGTCCGGTCTTGCGCCGCTTGTTGCCCGAAGCCGAATTCACCAGCCGGCCCCGCTTCTCCCGGCTGACCCATGCCGGGGCGTCCAAACTGAGCCGGTTGCCGCCGCGCTCGGCGATCGTGGCGTTCTCGGCCAATGACGTCTACGCCATCGCCGAAATGATCCGGCGGCGCAAGGGCGGCGCGGCGGTGGTCATGGGGGCCCTGAGCCCACGAACCCGAAACGCCCAGGTCGCCCTGTATCAGGAAGGCGAGGTCGATTACCTGGTTGCGACCGACGCCATCGGCATGGGCCTGAATATGGACGTCGATCACGTCGCCTTCGCGTCGCTGACCAAGTTCGACGGCCGAAGCGTGCGCCCGCTCACAGCGCCCGAAATCGCCCAAATCGCGGGCCGCGCGGGCCGGCACTTGAACGACGGCACATTTGGCACGCTGGGCGCGGCCGGCGATCCCTCGGCGTCAAAGCTTGATGCCGCAATCGTCGAAGCCGTTGAGCAGCATCGGTTTTCGCCGCTCCGTTCGGTGAAATGGCGCAGTGCCGCGCTTGATTTCCGTTCACCGGACGCGCTGATCCGCAGCCTGAGCGCGCCGTCCCCGGATCAGGCCCTGGTGCGTGCATCGGCGGCGGAAGATTTGCAGGTGCTCAAGGCGCTGGCCGGAATGCCCGTCATCGCCGATATAGCGCGAGCGCCGGCCGCCACCGCGCGCCTGTGGGAAGTGTGTCAGATTCCAGACTTCCGCAAGACCATGGCCGATAGCCATGCGCGTTTGTTGAGTCAGATTTATCTCCATGTCATGAGCGAAAACGGCGTCGTGCCGACCGACTGGCTGGCGCGTCAGGTCAGCCGGCTCGACCGCAGCGACGGCGATATCGACACGCTGGCCGGCCGGATTGCCCATGTGCGCACCTGGGCCTATGTGGCCAACCGATCGAACTGGCTGGACGATCCCCGACACTGGCGGGAGCGAACCCGCGAGATCGAAGACAAATTGTCGGACGCGCTGCACCATCGGCTGACGCAGCGCTTCGTCGACAAGCGCGCCGCCGTGCTCATGCGCAAGCTGGGCGGCCGGGAGGCGCTGCTGGCCACCGTGCGCGGTGACGGCGAGGTCATGGTCGAGGGTCAGTTCGTCGGTCAACTGAAAGGGTTGTGCTTCGAGGCGGATTCCGACGCCCGGGACGCCGACGGCCGGATGTTGCTGAGCGTCGCGGCGCGGGCCCTGCGCCGCGAAGTCGAGGGCCGCGTGACCCTGCTGGAGGCCGCGCCCGACCGGGAAATCACATTGCAAACCAATCAGGACGGCGGACCGTTCACACTATGGTGGCGGGGCGGCGTGCTCGCCCGCATCGTCGCCGGAGCGGATATTCTGTCGCCGGCCGTGCGCCTGACGACAAACGACCTGCTTGAGGGCAGGACCCGCCAGCGGGTGCAAACCCGGCTTCAGGCCTGGCTCTCAAACATGATCGCTCACAAATTGACGCCGCTGATCGGCCTGAAAGAAGCCCTTGCCGACAAATCCGCTAAAGTACCGGGCGATACGCCGCTGGCCGGTCCGGCCCGTGGCCTGGCGTTTCAGATCGTCGAACGTATGGGCGGGGTGCGCCGCGGCGAGATCACCAATCTGGTGCGAGCGCTAACCAAGGGGCAGCGCGCCCGGCTTCGCGGCCTCGGCGTGCGCTTTGGCGCGGTTAATATTTATCTGCCCGCTCTGCTGAAGCCTCAAGCCGCGCGAACCTGCCGGATGCTTTGGATGATTTTCGCCGGGACTGAGGGCGTTGCCGCGCCGGCGGTCGGGCGGCGCCTGTCGATTCCGGTCGATCCGGGCGTCGCAGCCGGTTTTTACGAAAGCGCCGGATATCAGGTCATGGGCAACGTTGCGGTTCGGCTTGATCGGATCGAACGGTTGGCGGACGCGGCGCGCCGGTTGGGGGAAAGCGGTGCGTTTCCCGCCACCAGGGAACTGATGACAATGGTGGGGTGCAAGGGGGACGCGTTCGCGAGCGTGCTTGGCGGGCTCGGCTATCGGGTGCGCGAGGATGGTGGCGTGGTGAAATTTGAAAAACCCGGCAAGAAAAAGCGGCGTGGCAAGCCGAGGCGGGCAGCGCGGCCGATGGCCGAAAATTCCCCATTCGCGGAGCTGGCCGCGCTGAAGAGGCCTCGTCCGTCAACATGACTACGGCGGATCCAAATATTGAGACAGCCAAGCCGCAACGCGTTGACAAATGGCTGTGGCGCGCGCGGTTTTTCAAGACCAGGACGCTGGCGTCCAAACTATGTTCCGCGGGCAAGGTCAGGGTCAACCGGGAGCGGATCACGAAACCAAGTCATGGCGTGCGGCCCGGTGATGTTCTGACTTTTCCCCAGGCCCGGCGCATTCGGGTCGTGCGAATCGTCAAGATCGGCGTTCGGCGCGGCCCGGCGGCAGAGGCCCGGATGTTGTTCGAGGATCTGTCTCCCGAAGCAGCGCCGGAGCAGCCAGCGCCGGAACAGAAGGTCCCGGCCGAACGGGTGACCCGGCCCGGTGAGCGGGCACGTGGCGCCGGGCGGCCAACCAAGGCCCAGCGCCGGGCCATCGATGCCTTCTTGCGCGGGCGTTGACGGCCGCCGGCCAATCCGCGGTCAAGGCGGGTTGAGTCGGCGCCGGAACGTATGATACCCAGAAGTATGTTTAATCGGATCAAAGCTCTGCTCGGCCAGGGCGGGGGTGATGCGGAACGGCCCGGGCCGCTTTCCCATGCAGACAAGAAAATCGCCGCGGCTGCCTTGCTTGTGGAGGCGGCGCGCATGGACGATCGGTTCGCCGACGACGAACGAGCGGCCATCACCAAATTGCTGGAAGGCAGATTCGATCTTAGCCGCGAGGAAACGACCAGTTTGCTCGCTGAAGCCGAACAGGTTCAGGACCGTTCATTGCAGCTGATCCGCTTCACCAAAACGATAAAGGACCACTGTTCCGAACATGAGCGGGTCGAGCTGGTTGAAATGCTGTGGGAGGTTGTTTATGCGGACGGCGAGCTACATCATTATGAAGCTAACCTCTTGCGCCGTGTCGCTGGATTGATTTATGTATCCGATCGTGACCGAGGGGCCGCGCGCAAACGGGTTTTAAAACGAATGGGCCTTGCGGCCGGTGGGGCTGATGCAAGCTAGTTGTCGAACCGCCGAGGCGCTCGCCAACCGACCGTGCGGTTGGGCGGAGAGGTTTGGCGACATGAGACCAAGGAGACCAGTATGACCTACGTCGTTACCGAAGCATGCATCAAGTGCAAGTTTATGGATTGTGTCGAAGTGTGTCCCGTCGACTGTTTTTACGAGGGTGAAAACATGCTCGTGATCAATCCTGAAGAATGCATCGACTGCGGTGTCTGCGAGCCGGAGTGCCCGCCGGAGGCGATCATGCCCGACACCGAGGATGGCGCGGAGCGTTGGGTCGAACTTAACCAGCAATATTCCGAGAAATGGCCGAACATTTCCCAGAAGGGGGCGGTGCCGCCGGACGCCGAGGAAATGCGGGACGTCTCGGGCAAATTCGAGAAATTCTTCAGTGACAAGCCAGGCCAGGGCTCCTGACCGAAATAACTTCGGCTAAAACCGGAAGAAAATAGCGAGGCGGAAGAAGTATCCCCTGTTTTTACATGGGGGTGATTTTTCCGCCTTTTTGTGCTATATTGACTGTTGTTGAAAACGGGGTTGGCATTTCGTCGCGGGGCGCGACCAACGTGAGCGTGCCCGCTTTTTTCTGCGTAAACAGACGAATTAGGTCGATGTGATCCGACTTCGTGAGGAAGATGAGCCCGACCCATTGGTTCCACGAGCCTAGAGAAAGTTAGCATGGCAAAGAAAAAAACTTTGGCGTTTAAGAGGGGTGATTTTGTCGTTTATCCCACCCATGGCGTGGGCAAAATCCTGGACGTTGAGACCCAGGAAATTTCCGGCATGACACTGGAGTTGTTCGTCATTTACTTCAACAAGGAGAAGATGACGGTTGGCGTGCCGACCGCCAAGGCCGCTCAGGTCGGCATGCGCAAGCTGTCGTCACCCGAAACGATTCAGACGGCGTTCTCCACCCTCAAGGGAAGGGCTCGCACCAAGCGCACCATGTGGAGCCGCCGCGCCCAGGAGTATGAAGCCAAGATCAATTCCGGGGACCCGATTTCGATCGCCGAGGTGGTGCGCGACCTGCATCGGGGCGAGGGACAGTCCGAACAGTCATACAGCGAGCGGCAGATCTATGAAGCGGCGCTTGAGCGTCTGGCCCGCGAGGTCGCGGTGGTTGAAAAGATCGACGAGGATGCCGCTGTGGATCGTCTGGAGGGGCTGCTTCGCGCTGCCTAAGAGCCTGACCGAAAAGTCGGCGGCTGAGGATCGGCGCGGGGTTTTTGCCGATCCGGCAGGCGCCGATTGCAGTCGATATCGGGGAATATCGGCAAAATCGGCAACGAACCGGGCGGCAAAAAGACCCGCCGAGCCGACCCGTCCGACTTTTCGGTCAGGCTCTAAGGCCGAACCACGCGACAAACCAAGGGCGCCCGCCAATCCTGGTGTGGCGCCCTTGGTTTTGGCATCGTCGAGAAATCAAATAGGAATGCCCATAAAACCAATCAGTTAAACGATAAATTAGATTTGATCCAAATTGCGTCCTTGCACGTATACCGCTGTAGGAACAGTCGCCCCGATTGACGGGCGAAGCCACACCGGCCGGAAGAGCCGGTTCCCAAGGCAGTGAGATGCGAGATGCAAAATGGGAACCCGCAGCACAGTGATTCAGCCACCCAGCGACTGATTCGGACCGCGATGTCGTTGCCGATGCTCGAAAAAAAGCATGAGTTCGACCTGGCGCGGCGTTGGCGCCAACAGGGCGACAAAGAAGCACTTCACGAACTGACAAGCGCCTATCTTCGCCTGGTGATCAGCATGGCCGGGCGGCACCGGACTTATGGATTGCCGGTCGCGGACCTGATCCAGGAAGGAACTGTCGGGCTGATGCAGGCGGCCGAGCGATTCGAGCCCTCCCGCGATGTCAGATTTTCGACTTACGCCGGCTGGTGGATCCGCTCGGCGATCCAGGATTTCATCCTGCGCAACTGGTCCATCGTGCGCACCGGCACGACAGCCGCCCATAAATCCTTGTTCTTCAAGCTTCGGCGCATGCGGGCGATGATCGACAAGCAGGTCGATGGGCCGATGACGGTTGAAGCTCGAATCGATTTGGCCGAGCGGTTATCGGTCAAGGTCAAGGACGTGGAGGTTATGGAAGCGCGGCTTTCGGCGGCCGACGGTTCGCTCAATGCTCCGGTCAGCGACGGAGCCACCGGCGAGTGGCAGGACTTTTTGCGGGACGACCGGCCAACGCCGGAGGACACGGTTCTGCGGGCCAACGATACCAACAAAAAAACCGCCTGGCTTTACGAGGCGATGTCGGGCCTGTCCGAGCGTGAGCAGATCATCATCCGTAAGCGAAGACTGAAGGATTCCTCCGTGACCCTGGCGGCGCTGGGCGACGATTTGGGCATCAGCAAGGAACGGGTCCGGCAAATTGAACATCAGGCGTTGCGCAAGTTGCGTGTCGCGATCGCCAGGCGCATGAACGGCGGTTCTCGGGCTAACCCCGCGCTGGAGCCCAGGCATTAGAGCTGAAAACGCTCTAACGGTTCGTAATGACCTTGATCCGCTGCCCGGCGCGCAACGGCTGGCCAACGACCATGCCGTTTAGCGTCGCAAGGCGCTCCGTCTTCAATTCATCAAACGGCATTGGACCGGCGAGGCTTTCAAGGCTGTCCCCGGGCCCTGCTTCCATCACCTTGATGCGCAACGGCTTGAGTTTCGTTATTTCCTCCGTGCCCAGACGTCGAAAACTGAAGGTGGTTCGCTGCAACCCGGTGGCCAGGGCTCCGGTTTGACTGGGTGGGGTCACGAACTGGAATCGGTAGATCTGATCACCGCCGAAGCGAACTGCCACATAGCGGATATCAAAAGCGCCCCGCTGCCCGGTGGTCCGGGTGCGGCCAGTTGCGGCTTCCATGCCATTGATCGTGAGGGGTTCGACCGCCTCCAGTTTGACCTTTGGGGCCCATTCCCCGGTCAGATAATTTTGCATTCCCAGGTGAGGCCCGGCGCGCGCGCCATCGAACACCACATAGCTGTCGCCGGGTCCCTTGCCAATCACCGCGTCGTCGGTATTGAAAATCTGAAATCCCCTTGGGACGGTGAAGGTGAAACCGAGCCTGGGGTGGGAGAAAACACGGCCCTGAACCAGCCCATGGTCGGGATCGTCCCCATACACCATGCCGTCAATATGTGCCAAATAGCGATCGCGGTGCCGGGGCCGGGCATGGGGTTGCGACCCGGTGCCCCCGGCGGCGGCAATCGCCGCGCGCACCCGCTTCGCCGTGCCCGGATGGGTCGATAAAAAGCTGCCGCCGGCGCGTCCGTCCTGGCCGGCGAGGCGGGCTTCCAGGGCGCTGTAGTTCCCCATGGCGGCGAGAAAATCAGCCTCGGCGAATGGGTCGTATCCGGTCCGTCCCAGATAGCGCACACCAAGCAAATCCGCCTGATATTCCTGCTCACGCGAGAATCCGGCGAGATAGGCCTGGCTGCCCAGGGTTGCGAGCTTCTGAAGCTCCGAGCTGCCGACGACCGAGCCCAGAAGCATGGAGCCAATGTTCGCGACGGTTGCCCGGCTGTATCGCTCGGCGGTATGGCGCGCGGTGACATGGCCGATCTCGTGGGCCAGCACGCCGGCGAGCTCGGCCTCGCTGTTGGCCAGAGCCAGCAGCCCACGGGTGACATAGATGTAACCGCCGGGCAGAGCGAACGCGTTGACCACCGGTGAGTCCAGGACCGTGACCGTGACCGGGCTGCCGGCAAGTTCGGAATTGGCCACCAGCCGGCCGCTAATCGAGGCGACATAAGCGCCCAGTTCCGGGTCGTCATAAACCCCGCCGAGCTGTTTCAATATTTTGGGGTGTTCCTGGGCGCCAATCCTGGCTTCCTGTGCCGCGGACATGAACGGCGTGAATTGACGCTGGCCGGTCGCCGGATTGACGCTCTGGCAGGCGGCCAGCACAAGAGGGAGGGCGATGATCTTCACCGCCCGGATTCTTTTGAAAAAAACCGTCCTGGTCACTCCGTGCCCTCTTGTTTGCCTGATGTCGCGGCTGCGTTCAATAGTAGCTCAATTTGCCCGGAATGGCTCGCCTCGATCATCGGGCCATTCCAACGCTGGACCCATCCCCGAACCCTGACGCGCCGGTCCGTCAGGCTGATCGGGTCGAAACTCTCGAATCGCTTGAGCGCGCCGCCCTGGATGACGATCGTGAAATCCTGCCGCCAGTCGTCGCCGAAATTGATGTAGGTGCGCCCCCTGACTTCCGCCACCTTGCGGACCAGACCCTCGACCAACTGAAAGCTGCCGATGAAGTTCGGGGCCTCGCGATGGTCGCGGACGCGGTAATAGGGGTGGTCCCAGATCCCGCGTCTGTGGGCGCGCGCGTCCCGCTCCAGCGCCAGCATGTCCGGGACCACGGCGCGGTTGTCGGCGAAGCTGTATACCCGGGCCAGTCCGCGACGCAGCATCTCGCCCTGAAGCCATAACCCATCGCCGCGTCTGACATGGGCAAGGCGCCGACGATAACGATCGACGCGCCGGCCGCCGTAATAAAGCCTGACCCGAGCGCCCCGTGCCAGGTCGGCCAGAGCGGCTTTCGCCTGGTCGCCCAGCGGCCAGGGCGCGACGCCCTCGCGTCCCAAAGGTATCTTGGGCGCTTGAATGCCGACGAGACGCACGGAACCGCCGTCATCGAGAACCAGGGTGTCGCCGTCGATGACCTGCGTGACCATGGCCTCCTGCCCGGCTGTCAGCGCCGAACTGTCCGGAAAGACAGCCTCGGTCGCCCAGGCCGCCGAGGCCAAGGGGGCGATCAGGATCGATAACAGGGACGCGATCAGGGAAAATCCTCGCATGGCCGCGACTATAGCATGGTGCGCCCTCTCAAAACCGTCGATGGTTGGCTTTACCATTTGGCAGCGATCCGCCATCTCTGTTAAGAAGGCTCCCAAGGCGGCTTTGGCCCCGTAGCTCAGTTGGATAGAGCACCAGATTCCTAATCTGGGGGTCGCAGGTTCGAATCCTGCCGGGGTCACCATTCTTCCTATGTCTCCGGGTCGGACACTACCCATTCGCTTCCAAATCCAGGCCCGGACAATCTGAAACCCGATTCGGCGCCTTGTCCGGACCAGGCTGCCGCCCGCTGGAGACGGCCCCGTGTAGCGCGGCAAAATGTGTGAGCTTGGGGCGGCGGTTGGTTTGATCCTGCGCGCCGCCCTTTGATTGGCTTTTTAGAGTCTTTCTGATTTAGATTGAAGCGTATCCGGCGTTTTTGATGTAGTTGGCGCATTCGTTTGGATGGAAGTGGTCGAGGAGTTTTCCGATCCGTTTCCATGTGGCTTCGACGGTTCGTTCCTCGGCTTTTCGCAACAGCGTTTTCAGCTTTGCGAAGACCTGCTCGATGGGGTTGAGGTCGTGGCGCAGGGCGGCAAGAAAGGTCATGGTTTTCCAGGCGATACGCCCAAGAAGCCAGTCCCGTTCGGCGGCGAGACGATAAGGCCGCCTGCCTCCCATCGGCTTGGCCGCGGCACTGCCCGTCATCCGCGCCCGTTGCGACCACTTTACGACACTGGAAACACTCACGCCGAATGTCGCGGCAACCGACCGGCAGGACTGACCGGCCGCCACCGCCGTCAGAGCCGGATCCGCCGCCGCGCAAACCGGTGTTGCCACCG
>JBHHWG010000087.1:0-9587 GCA_046756385.1 Sphingomonadales bacterium
CAAAACAAGGGTTTTGTTTCCCATGCGCGGGAACTGGCCGCCGAACATTGGCGAATTATCTTTTATCGAGACAAGCGGTTGGCGGATAATGCCCCCGAAAGCGCGGGCGGGTGCGCCCCGCGAACCCGCATCTGGCGAGAGGCCGATTGGGTCCATATTGATGTTCGCGACCTTCCGCCGCCCGAACCGATGGTGAGGGTTCTGGAGTTGCTGGAGCGGGACGATACCGGGTCCCGGGTGATCGTGCATCATGAGCGTGAGCCGATTTATCTCTATCCGGAGCTTGCGGAGCGCGGATGGACCTGCAAAATTGTCCCTGGAGAGGACGGCGAGGTCCGGTTATGGCTGGAAAGGGAAGCTGAATAATGATTCCAACGTCGTCGTTCATTGCCGGAGCCAAGGGCAGACTTCTGCCCCCATCCATCATATTCCGATTTTTCGGCGCGGCGGTCCTGTTCCACGTGGCGATGTGGTTGATGCTGGCTCTATCGGCCGACCAGTTGCCCGGTTTCGCCGGCGGGCCCGGCTCCATTCTGGCCGCGCTTCATATGCTGACCCTGGGCGTTCTCGCCATGACCGCCATCGGCGCGGCGCTTCAGCTTTTATCGGTGGCGACGAAACGCCCGATCCGGTCCTTCGGAATGGCCCGGCTGATCTCCTGGCTATACATCCCCGGCGTCGCCATACTGGTTTTCGGCATGGCGGCGGCGAACAACCTCGCCATGTTTGCCGGTGCGGGACTGACCGTGCTGGCGCTGCTGATTTTCGGTGGGTTGATCGGCGATAATCTGCGCGGAACCAAAGGCATGGGCGTGACCATCGCCCATTGTTGGGCGGCGCTATTGTCACTGGTCGCGGTGATCGTCCTCGGACTGTTGTTAATCACCGATTACGGGACAACGCTCCTGCCCAATCACGGGAATGCCGCGCTCGCTCACCTCATTCTTGCCAGCTTCGGCTTCATGGGCCTGCTGGCGATGGGCTTCAGTTACTTGCTGGTCCCCATGTTCACGCTGGCGCGACCGCCTTCCGACCGCGTCGGCTTCCTGGCCCTCACCCACTCCACCATGGGACTGGCATTCGGAGTTACCGGAGCACTCGCCGACGCCGACTGGCTGCTGGCTTTGGCGGCCGTGGCCGGGCTGGCCGGGGCCGGCGCCCACCTTTGGGGCATGGCCAGGGTCTATCGCGCCCGCATGCGCAAACGGCTCGGCATATCGTTCCTGCTGGTCCGGATTGGTTGGGCCAGCCTGCCCGCGAGCCTCATTCTGGGCTTCGCGCTCGCCGCCGGCTGGTCGCCTGACGGCGGCCGGGCCCTGTTCGGTATCGCGGTGCTCGGTGGCTGGCTGTTGACGTTCCTGCTGGGCATCCTCCAACGCATCATCCCGTTCCTGGCTTCCATGCACATCCCGCCCACCGAGGGCAAACCGCCGACGCCTGCTGATCTCACCCGGCAAACCACGCTCCATATCCACGCGGCCTGCCATTTGACAGCCTTGATCGGACTGATTGTTGGTGTGGTGCTCGATTACGATCTGATCGTGCTGGGAGCGGCGCTGGCCGGCGCCACCGGGTCGATCGCGTTCGCGGGATTCGCCGGCGATGTGATCAGACGGCTGTTTCCGGGACGGGGGCAAGGCCAACCCGCGACAGCGGCTCGTTTTACCAAGGGTCATTGATCATGACCCTTATACCCGCGTTCAAGCGCCACGCAGGCTGCGCTCCCCCTTGGTCGCTAGTCCTTGATCATATTGATTATCTCCAATCAATATGATCAGCGTCCACCACGGGTCCAAGTCTATTCCTAGAGATATTGGCCGGCGTCAACCCGCACCACTTCGCCGGTAATCATGCGCGCGGCGTCAGACAGCAAAAACAGCACCGCATTGGCGATATCGCCGGGATCGGCCAGTTCCCCGAGCACGGCCTCCTTCAAGGCGGCGTCCCGGTATTCCTGGGGCAGGCTCATCGCCAGTTCCGTCAACACCATGCCGGGGGCCACGACATTGACCGTGATGCCCTTGCGGCCGAGCTCACGGGCGGCGGTCTTGCTCAGGCCGATCAACCCGGCCTTGGAGGCGGCATAGTTGGACTGCCCGAACTTGCCGCGAATGCCGTTGATCGACGTGATATTGACAATCCGGCCCCTGCCCCTGGCGATCATGCCGGGCGCCACGGCATGCATCAGATTGAAGGCGCCGGTGAGATTGACGTCGATCACGTCCCGCCATTCCTGATCGGACATTTTGACCAGCGTGCGGTCCCGGGTAATCCCGGCGTTGTTGACCAGCAATGTCGCCGGATCCGGCAGATCCGCCGTGGTTTGGGCGACCTGGTCGGAATTCCGAATGTCAAGCTCGTGATAAGTGATCCGGGAATCGTCACCGGCTTTCATGTCAAAGACATGAACATCCGCCCCGCAATCGACCAAGCGCCCTGCAATGGCCCCGCCGATACCCTGGGCGCCGCCGGTTACGATCGCGGTTTGATTTTCAAAATTCCACGTTTCAGGCATTTCAGGGCGGCCCTCCTCTCAGACCAGGCGGCGTGACAGCGCCAATACTTGGGACGGCATAAAGCCGTTATGCTCAAGGAAGGACAGCAAATCGAACTGGTTCCAGCGAATTTCGGTGCGCACATGCTCGATGCGCAGGGACTGCAGATTGACCAGAAGCTGACTTAGCAGCGCCGTTCCAACTTCCTGGTTGCCATAATCCGGGTCGACGCCAAGCGTATCGATCACCGCCTCGGGTTCCGTCTTTCCGAAATCCCCGAAATCGACCCGAGCCATCACATAACCCACGACATGCTCATCGAGTTCAGCAACCAGAGAAACCCGCACCCCGGATTCGTTCAATGCGTCGGCAAGCTTGCGGGTCAGATAGGCGGTCTGATCCTGCCCGGTGACCTTGGCCGCGATCTTGACCATGGCCGCGAGATCATCCTCTCTGAGCGACCGGACAGCGATACGGTCCCGGGGCAGCGTCTCGAAATCATCCTGTTCGGCAGCGGTGTTCGCGTCACCAATCGGCGGATAATCGGACCCGGCCATTTTCGCATCCTCCCATTGCCACGTTCAGTTACACCCTGTCGGATCGGCAGGCGCGTTCCAGGACAATACGTGGGGCCAAGCCGAATCCCCAATAGGAAAGAAACCGCAGCAGACTGAAATTGGTCCAGTCGGCCTGGGTCTGTATTTCCCTGATTCCCTTGCGCCTGAGCACGTTTTCAAGACCGAGCATCAGCGCCCGGCCCATTCCCTTACCCATGCAGTTCGGGTCCACGGCGAGGCCGTCCAAGACCGCAATGCGCTCCCCCTGGCCGAATTCACCCTCAAGAATGCGGGCCAGCACGAAGCCTTTGAGTTCGCCGCCCTGCTCGCAGCCCACATAGAGGAACGCATGGGGCTCGGCCAAGGCCGCGGCAAGTCGCTTTTCAAAAAAGCCCCGGCGTTTCCGGCCGGTGAATTCCTGGTCGATCTCAATCACACGGTCCAGATCGTCGGCGGTCAATGGCCGAATATTTTCCGACAGTTTGTCCCCCATAATGCGCGCTCCTCTTCGGTCCCGGCCCACTCCGGGCGATCGGCATCAGCGGCCCGCGGCGTAGCTCTCGGCAAGCTTCCAGTCCTGTTCAGTCTCAAGCAACTCGTCCAGAGCCGGCAACAGACCCATTTCTTCCTTTTGAATGTGCACGATCAACCGCTCCACCAGTTCGCCGCCGGAACGGCGGAATTCAACCCAACTGTCGGCGCTGAACCCGTTTTCCAGCGCCTCGCGGGCGAGTTCGGCCATTCGTGTCCCCATCGGCAGGATCAGACGATGCTCGGAAGTCAGGATTTGGCTAATCGGACTGTCGCCCCATTCCGCCAACCGTGGAAACAGATTATCCTCTTCGAAACCGAAGTGAACCGCAAGATCACTTTCACACATGGCGGCTACTTCGGCGAGCGTGGTTTTCACCTCCGGCCTGGACGGATCCGGGATCTTTTTGGGAGAATGGCGAGCCAACAAACCTTCAAGCCGCTCCAGGGTTGCGATGGCGCCCACATGCTCGTCATGCAGCATGCGTGTGATTTGTCTCTCGTCCGTCAAAGCCTGTTTCCTTTTGTCGCCAAAATCAGCCGTTTATCTGGTCGTATTTGTCCTGCAACTCTTCTTCTGTTTCCGGCCAGTCCGGGTCTTTTTCGATGCAGTCGGCGGGACATTCCAGCATGCATTGCGGCTCGTCCTCGGCGCCCACGCATTCGGTGCAACGGAACGGATCGATCACATAGATATCGTCCCCCTCCGAAATGGCCTGGTTCGGGCACACCGGCTTGCAGGCATCGCAACTCGTGCAATCTTCGGTAATTATGAGTGCCATGAAATTGCTCCTTACGTAAATCAGGACGCCATCTGGAGACCGGACAGGCGCGCCAGCTTGTCGTGACGGAACGCGGCCCATAGCGCCGCGCCGATCGCGCCCGCATAGATCGAGTCCGGATGGGTCTTGACGGTGACATTCATTTTCTGCTTCTCCATGGCCTCATTGAGCGCGACGATCAAGCCCTTATCGAGGGCAAGTCCGCCGGTCGCCAACGCCACGCCGTCCCTGACCTTGGTCGTCTTGAGAAGTTTAGCCAGCCGTGTGGCCATCGAGATGTGAATGCCTTTAAGGATATTGGCGGACGAAATGCTGCGCGAGACCATATTGATGACATCGGTTTCGGCCAGCACCGCGCAAATGCCGCTGACCGTTTCCGGATCGTCGCCCTGAAGCGACAGATCGCCGATTTCATCCTGGGCGACGCCAAGATAGCGCGCGATGTTTTCCAGAAACTGGCCCGAGCCGGAGGCGCACTGGCTCGTCATCTTGTAGGCATCGACCTTGCCGCGCTCGTCAATCCGGATCGCGCGACCGTGCAGCGCGCCTATATCCAGCACCGCCCGCGCGTCCTTATCAAGGTACACCGCGCCACGGGCATGGGTGGTCATGGAATAGAAATGACCGGTATGGAACGGCACGCTTTCGCCTTCACCGGTGGTCGCGCAATAAGCGATATCGTCCCGCGTCAGCCCAGTTTCAGCGAGCAGTTCGTCATAGGCCCGCTCGCTCAGTTTAAAGGGATCGCGGTTGCGGATCTTGTCGGTCCGCTTGCCCAGACACTCGACATCGTCGCCTTCAAATTTGAACAGGACGGTTTTGATCGCGCCCGTGCCCACGTCCACGCCTGCTGTGATCGTCATATCTTAAGCCTCCATAACCGCGCGTCGCGCAAAGGCGGCAGCCCCCAGCGCACCTGTGTAAATCGAACTCGGATCGATGTTGATGGTGACGTCGCCGTAGTTCTCCTTGATCAAGGTCTTCAGTTCGCGAACCGCCGCTTCGTTCTTGGCCACGCCACCGGTAAAGGTGAATTCGTCGGTAACGCCGCCGGAGCGGGAGATGATCGACATCGCCCGCAGGATGATGGCGCGATGCAGTCCGGCCAGGATATCCTCGCGTTTCTCGCCCAGCGCCAACCGGTCGCGCAATTCCGCCCCGGCGAACACCGTGCAGGTCGAGTTGATGCGCACCTTGCGGCCCGACTTCATCGCCAGCGGGCCCAGTTCATGAAGCCCCATGTTCATTTCATCGGCGATATAACCAAGGTACCGGCCGCAACCGGCGGCGCAGCGATCGTTCATCTGGAAATTCTCGACAATGCCGCTTTCGTCGACCTGAATGCCCTTGGTGTCCTGGCCACCAATGTCGAGCACGGTGCGGGTTTTGGGGTACATCATGTGCGCGCCCAGACCGTGACACAAAATCTCCGACCGGATATGCTCCTTGGAGAACGGCAGCCGCACGCGGCCATAACCGGTGCCAACCACATAGGTCTCCTCAATGTCGATATCGAGGGCCTCGTTGACCGGCTTCGACAGATCGTCGCTGTCAATTCCCAGGTCCGCGACCGATCCGTCGAGATCGTCCAGCCCCTTGAGGAAGGTGTCCTTGAGATTGCTTCCCGGCGGCCGGTTTTCAACCTCGATGATCGCCTTGTCATAGACATTGAGCAGCAGGTCGAAACTCAGGGCCGCTTCCCGCGACATTTCCTCGGCCGCGTTCATATATTTCGAACCGGCGATGTCCCGGAAGAAGTCCGACTTGCGCTTGACGCCCGGCGCGAACACCTCTTGCGCTTCGTCGCGCAACCGCTTGAACACCGCCTCCAGGACTTCCGAAACCGCCTTTTCGCGGCCCTTGAAATGCTCGCCGTGAGCATACGACAAACAAGTACGCTCCAGATCGTCGAGCTGGTGCAGGAACTGTTCACGGCGGAAATTCCGCTCCAGTTCACTGAGGAAGGCGTCGACATTGCCCGAGACGCCCGGAATCCGCTCAACCCTGTGGCGCAAAAGCGTGAAGCGGGTGTCGATGATCGCCTCCTGCTTGGCGACCGCGCTCGCGGTGTCGTAATTGGACCGGGAATTGGTGATCCCGCGGCCCAGAACCTCCTGGTTCTCGTCCATCAGCACCGCTTTGGTGGTGGTCGAGCCAAGGTCGATTCCGATAAATGTTTTCATATTTCCAGCTCCCACACGCTTACGCGGCCGCCGCGGCGCGCTTCTGATCGATCATTTGCAGATAGCTCTCAAGCCGGTTCTTTACGTTCGCCGCCGAGAAATAGCGGGGATCGACCAGATCGGTTTCGATGAACGCCGCGGGCTTGCCGGTGCGTTTTTCGACCTCACGCATCATCAGCAACTGGCCGGCGGCGAAACTGTTGCAGCTCTTGATCGAGTTGATCAGCAGGCCATCGGCGTCGAACTCGTTGATATAGTCCACCAACATGTCGACCCGGCCGGGCAGGTTGTGGTTGGTGTAACAACCCATGCAATAATCGGCCAGGGTCTCCAGCGGATTGTCGGCATCATGACGGAATCCGTAATCGTAAGTGCCGCCGACCTTGGAATAGGAACTCGCGACCACGACCGCGCCTTCGTCATAGAACATCTTCCAGAAGTCGCGGAAGCTCGTATAGTTGGGCGGCCCCTCGACGACCAGGCGATATTTCTCGTTCTTCATCTCGCCTTCGGGCGTGATCGGACCCTGACCGTTTCGCAGCCGCTCCTCGATCTCGGCGCGAAGCGTCTTGTAATATTCCGTTGCTTCGGTGGTGCCCCGGAACGCGGTGAAGATCGGCCCGACGTAATAAATGCCGCCGAAATAGGCATCAATCGGCGAAGGCTTGTTCTTGGCGCTGTCGAGCACCCAGGCCCAGTCCTGCTCGGCCTTGGCCGCCTCCTTGAGATACTGGCGCAACCGGTCGATATCGAACTTGACCCCGCTCACCCGTTCGAGCGTCGGAATCACCTCTTCCTTGAGCTGCTTGACGATATATTTGCGCGAATTCTCGGTGATCCCCTCCCGGCCCTCATAGGGGACATGCAGCATCACGGTTTCACATTTATAGTGATGGCGCAGCAGCTCAAACCATTTCATGAAGGTGAAACAGCCGGTATAAGACAGCATCAGAAGGTCGGGATTGGGCAACTGCTTGCCGTTCGGGCCGATATTGCCCTTGAGCATCATCCCGACGTCAGACTTCACATAGGTACAGACGTCCTCGGAATGGCCGTGCTTCTCCGACTCCATGATATGGCCGCCGCTCTTCTTCCGCATGCCGTTCTGGATGCCGTTGATCTCCGGGTAGTTGCAGGTGAAATCAAAGCACATCAAAAGTTCGTTGATGTTACCCGGGACGAAGGTGTAGGCGACCTTGTCGCCATTCTCCCGCGCATTGGCCAAGCGGTCATAGTTGCCCTCGATCATGGCCTTCTGGAGGGCCATCGAGCGGTCCTTTTTGGCGTCCTTCGGATTAGGCCGCGCCGGACGTGCCGGACGTGCCGGTTTTGCAGATGTTGCTGACATCACTCACTCCATAGTTTAATCGAGTCGGCAAAAGTGCCCGCCTGTTCGCGAATGGGCTGCATTTGGCCGGAATTTTCCGCATATTTGAAGGCTATGGACGGAATTTCGTGCTGGGTCAGCACGTCCTGAAGCATCGGCCGGTCCAGGAGCGCCGGATCGCAGAAACTCGGGCTTGCGAAAATCACGCCCTCGCCGCCGGAGTCGCGAACCATATTGACGAGGTGCATGCCTTTCTCAGCCTCGTTATTGACATATTTGGCCGACGTGCTGGCCGAATAATGCAGGAATGCGTCGGACAGATTGGCCAGCGGATCGCCCTCGGTCGGCACATCCTCGAGGAGCCAACGGGTAACCAGCATGAAATCGTCATCGACGACATAGCAACCGGCCAGCTCGATCGATTTGATCAGATTGATCGGCGGCTGCTCGCAGAACACGCCCTGAAGAACGATCCGGCAATTGTCGCGCAGCGGACGATCCAGTTTGACGGCCTCATCAAGATAGTCGCGCAAAATCTGATTATGCTCCTCGACCGGCAACACCATCCCGGCGCGGAGCACCAGGTAAACCTCGGTCGACGGAACCAGCCACGGCTTCGCGGCCCGGAATTTGTACAGTTCACGCACCAGCTGCCGGTTTTCGTTGTAAACCGCGATCGAATTGCGAAGCGCCTCGTCGGTAATCTTGCGGCCGGAAATTTTTTCCAGATCGGCGCACAGCTCGCGAAGCTCGCTGGTGTAGAACTCCCCGCCGACCTCATTCCGGTAGTTCTGCGGCACGTCGAAATAACGGGTATAGACGCCGTCAAGCATCAGCTCCCACATGCCCGAAAGGTTGCGGATCACGTCGCAGATGCTGGGGAACAACATGCCGTCGACGAAATCCAGTTTTCCGGCAACCGCCAGCTCGATCGTCGAGCGCGGAATACGGCAGATGTAACTCTGGTAATAGGCGTCGCCGTGAATCACTTCCATCTGGTCGCCGCCGCCCATCACGCCAAGCGGCAACATACCGGCCGCATGGATGATCTCGCGCGGCACGTAGATCGGCATATAGCCTATGACATGGCGCCCGGGCTCAGCGGCCTTCCATTCCCTCGCCGCCGTAAAATCGAGGTCTTCAAACAGCTTTTCACAGCGGGCGACGATTTCGGTTATCGTGGTCATGACTCAGCGGTTCTCCCAACAGGGCACGCGTTTCTCAACAAAGGCGGTGAGACCTTCGACAGCATCACGCGTCGCCATCAGATCTTCGAGATACAGTTTCTCGACCAGCGCGATCTTGCCGCGCACACGTTCGACAAAGCCCGCGCGCCCGGCGACCACGGCAATGCGCAACGCGGCGGCGCTCAACGGCGCAAAGTGCTTGTCGAAATAGTCGACCGCGGTTTCCGAGGGGACATCGGAAACCGCGGTCACCAGTCCCGCTCCGGCTGCTTCCCGCCCGGTCATGCTCCGGCCCGAAAGCAGGAGGTCCAGGGCCCGGGCCTGACCGATTTTTTCAGGAAGCAGACACGAAGCGGCCGGGGCAATCACACCAAGCTTGATTTCAGGCTGGCCGAGCTTGGCATCAGGGGCGGCGAACATCAGATCGCCGGCCGCGGCGATTTCGAGGCCGCCGCCCAGGCATTGTCCCTGGACGGCGACCAGTACTGGCACGGGGTACTCGATAATCTGTAACACCAACCCGTG
>JBHHWG010000088.1:0-9076 GCA_046756385.1 Sphingomonadales bacterium
GGCGTTTCGGCGCGGGTATTCTTGAGAATAACATTGAGAGTATCCTCAATCTCAGTCCCGATTTTCCGAGTAACCCGGTCCGGCAATTTGCGAAGCTCAAGCTGAAACTCGGTTACTCCGCGCGGTCGAAATCCTGTCATTCCACACACTCCAGCCACAGAAACCGCCGGTCCATGTCGCGGTCCTCGATCGAGTTGATGTTGAGAATCCGCTCGACGCCACGCTCGGTCCATTTCAGCCGATGCTCCACCGTGATGTCGGCGCGATGCCGTATCACCACCAGATAGGTCTGCTGGCGCCGCACACGTCCGCCCTCGGTAATCTCCGCGCCCTTGACCGGCTGGACCCTGGCGTGCGGCCGGAAGTCACTGGCAATCGCCGCCCAGGTGATAGTTGCTCCGCCGGCGCCATCGCTGACCCGGCTCTGTTGTTCGATCGTCACCCGCTCGCGCAGCTCGCCAATCTGGACCATCAGCCGAACCCGTGGATTCGGTAGGACGCCAGCAGCGCATCAGCGGCATCCGGGATTTTGGCTACGGTCGTCCCGGTCACCACCGGCTCGCGGCGCTCGAACAAGTGCGCGATAAAAAACAGCAGTGCATGGCGGATCGGCTCGGGGACATCGGAGTCCGCAAGGCCGTATCCCGCATCGAACCGCACCTCGACGGCGTTCGGGACATCGCGCGTCGCCGGCCAGGACTTGCCGAACGCCTCGACGATCCGGCCCGGTTGGCGCTTGACATCAACCGTGTACTCGCTGGCCGCGAGGGTCTGCGTGATGCCTCCAGCGTCAATGTACTTGATCGACGTCACCGATTGCAGCGGTGGCAGCGGCACCCGGATTTCCGCCGGGAATTTGGGCAAAAATAAATCCCAGGTCTGGGTGATCAGCGCGCGGCCAAGAATGCCATCACTGCCATCGACATGTTGTCGCGCCGCAGCAATCAGCCGGGTGATATAGACGTCATCATCCGTGCCGGTGATCCGCAAATGATCCTTGGCCTCGGCCAGCGTAATCGGCTCAGCCGCGGGAGCGGTGACGAGGGAGAGTGCCATAAGTCGCTAACGCCGTTACTTGTTTGTGGCCGCCGCGCCGGCGTCCTTGGTCGCCTTATCGGGCTTTTTGGACTTAGATTTAGAGGTATAGGCAACTGCGACCGCGCGGCTAAGAAAATGCTGCTCGGAGGTTTCCGACAAATTCTTGACCACCTGGCCCTTGCGGAATTTCGACCCACCTACCGCGCTGACCTCGTAATTTTGCGTAAATCGAATTACCATTTGTCAAATCCTTTCGTCAAATCAAATCGGGGAGCCCGAGAGCTCCCCGAGCCGTCGTCAAGCCGGTTTCTTAGGAAACGATCTCGTCAACCGACGCCGCGTCGGCCTCCGGCTCATAACGCGCGTCGAAGCCAAAGATGACGCCGCCGGCATCCGACGCCGCCGTGCCCACGGTCATCGACAGGCGGACATGCGTGAAGCTATTGTCAACATCAAGATCGGAATGATGGACGTTGATCACCGCTTGCTTATTGTCGTCAGTACCGGCCTTGGTCAACTGCATGATCGCCTTACCGGTGATGTCTTTGGCGCCGGTGCCGGCGCTATCGGACGCCTGCTCAATCTTGGCGTCCAGGGTGGCGGCCGTACCAAGATCGCCAGCGAACACCACGGCCATGATGTTTTGATAATCGGCCATGCTGACCCAGCCACTGGTCACCGTGCCGACCGCATAGGCGTCAGGATCGATCACGCCGGCGAGACGCACGCGATCGCTAGGTAGAATATTCGGATTGCTCATTTCATGATCCTCTAAAAGGCCGGCGGGGGCAAAGCCCCGCCATGATCGTTAAATCCAGTTGACGTCAGGCCCGCTCGTCGAGCGTGACAAAATGGGACTTGGTGTTGTTCCCATTGTCGGGACTGACCGGCGCGCTTAGATACGGCTGGCCGCCAAACCGGAAGGTCCAGCGAAACGCCTCCTTGCCCTGGTCGAACAACAGATGAATAGATGAGGCGAACTTGAGGCCGCCGGTCTTGGTTGTCGAGTAATATCCGCGCGGAGACACAAATTGAATATCCCCCTTGTCGCCAAGCGTCTTGGCGTGCTCGGAAAAGATGATCGGGCGTCCCAGCAATGCGCCGTTGGGGGCTGCCGTCAGCCCCGGCACCGGCGAGGTGAACACCGGCTGATCACCAATGGTCAGGCTCGCGAGTTGCGGGAACACATCCATATTCACAAGCCAAAAAGCGTCCGCCAAGCCACCAGCCAGCATGCGCGAGAACATCTTGGTGATGTTGTCGACCTGCACCGTATCGGCCGCCTGACCACCCTCCTTGGCTACCGAAATCACGGCATCGCTATTGAAATAGCCGAGCGGCTGGCCAGCTCCAGTGCCATAAATAAGGGAGTCCGAAGCTTTGTAGCGGATCGCCTCGCCGGCCTTTTGGGTAAGCCTGTTGCGCAGTCGCGGAGCGTCCTCAAGCAACTCGTCGGACGCCGTTACAAATGCATAGAGCTTGTGTAGATTGACGTTGCGCGAGACCGACGCCAACCGGCTTTCAGAAAAGGCGCCGCCTTCGTCGGCCCAGTTGGCTTGGACCCCGGTCGAGCCCCAAGGGGTGGTTTCATCGACCGGAATAATCACTTGGTTGGATTGCGTCGGCTCTGGATTGAACCGGCCGATTAAGTCTTCGGCGTCAAACACCACCTGCCAGATTTCCTGGACGAATTGCGGCGGCACCATGTAGCCGTCACTGGACCCGCCCTCGCGATGAAAATTATCGCCGGTAGCCGCCGAGATTTGACCCAGCCGCTGGTCTACCACGCCGCCGACCTGGGCGCGCTGCACCGAAGTCGCGAATTCGGCAATCGAAGCGAAGCCATTGGCTTCATCCCGTGCTTGCCCGCTGTTCGGCGCGGCCGGCACGGTCTGACGGCCATTGGATTCCCGGGCCGCTGCCTGGTGGCTGATCAGCTTCTCGCGACGATCGATATCCGCCCTTAGATCATCTGCCTCAGCAATCACGGCCTCGTAATCCAAAGTCTGTTGTTCATCGAGCAGGCCGTCATCGTTGCTCTCGGCCGCCTTGACGATCGCTTCCGCCTTTTTGATCGCGGCGGCATAGCGCCTCTTCAGTTCATCGAGTTTCATATCAAGTTCCTTTTCATCGTATCGAGTTGAATGCGCGCCGCCGCGACCCGCCGCTGCGGTTTGCGTGGCGCTAGTGACTGTAAGACGTCATCCATGCTCTGGATGTCATCGGCGAGACCGTTCTTCACGGCCTCTTCGGCCGAGAAAAGGCGACCATCAGCAAGGCCCATAACCTTTTCGCGATCCATGCCGCGCCCGCGTTCCACCGCGGACACGAATTTTTCAAAAAACCCATCGACGAGCCGCTGGAAATCGGCCCGATGATTATCAGTAACTTCAGTTCCGAGAATGCCGGCCGACTTGAATTCGCCGGTATCGATGTTGACCACCTCAATTCCCGCATCCTCAAACATCTTCGAAGCGTCGAGCAGTAGAATCCGAGTTCCGATCGAGCCGATCAGCGCGTCCCGATCCATCACAATTCTGGTTGCCTGGGCACCGACGAATAGGCCGGCCGACGCCATCAGACTATCGACCACCGCCACCACATCCTTTGCCTTCGCGGCCGCCGCAATCGCATCGGCGAGATTGGACAAGCCCTCGACCGAGCCGCCGGGCGTGTCGGCTTCCAGCACAATCGTTTCGATCGTCTCATCAGCGGCGGCCGCCTCAACGGCACGCTGGATCGCCAAGGTCGAGGCGAATCCCAGCAGGTCTGCGATGAAGCTGCCGCGCTTGACCATCGGCCCGATCAACGAGACGATGGCAGTTGACCCGACCCGACGAACCGGCAGCCCGGCACGCTTGGCGTCGTCGACCATTGCGGATTCTGGCACCGTGGAATCCTGCGCATTGAGGTCATCGGGCCATTTGACTGCCTCGACCCCTGACAGCTGCGCTGTCATACGCGCAAATGATGTAGATTCCATCGCCCATATATTATTCAGAATCACGGCCAAGCTCCTTCATTGCGCCCTGGATCAGCAAGCGATCCGCCTCCGGCCCCATGGTATTTTCGTCCAGTTTCTCGCGCACTTGATTTGGCGTAAAAACACCGACCTGGATCAATCGGCTAAACGCGTCGGCGAGCGACTTGATGTCCGCGCGGATCAAGTCGAACATGTCGGCACGGATGAACAGATCATCCTCATTAATCAAGAGCTTAAACTTGAGTTCTTGCTCCCAGCGCGTCGTCCAGGGCTTAATCGCTTCGTCGGCGAATGCACGATTCTGCTGCTCGACATTCGAAAACGTCGCGTCGGCGAGGTCTGCCAGCTTGTGCGGCGGCACCCCGAACCAGCGGGCGATGTCCCGCACCTGATGCAGCCGCGCGTCCTTTAGCTGTGACTTCTCTGGATCAATGGTCGTCGCCTGAAATTTCAGACCTTCCTCAAGAATTGCCGGTTTCCATGCCTTGCCGACGCCGACATGGCGGTCAGTCAAGGACTCCCGCATCCGCGCGATAGCATCCTCACTCAGCCTCTGGTCCGTTTGGTAAACCCCGCCGACCTGGGCGCCGTTGCCGAAAAACGCAGCTCCAAACCGCTCGATCGCGATGCCCAGGCCGATCGCTTCGTTGGCCAAGGCTACCAGGCTTTGACCGACGATGCCATCGTGTGACGGGCCGCGAAGATGCAGCGTGTCTTGCGGACGCATCTCCCGTTTTTCGCCGGTCTCGGACCGAACCTCGTAAAACAACCGACCACCAGAATCCCGCTTCGGTTCAATGTTAAGCGGGTCAAGTTGCCACAGTGCGATCGGCTCACCGATACGGTTGCGCTCGATCTCCGCATAGCCATTGCCGAACACCACCGCATGCGCAGTAAGCACATGCCGCAGCGTATAGGCTGTAGTCTCAGGGTTGGCCTGGACATTAAGCAGTCGCGAAACCCCATGTCCCGTCACCAATTCCCGGCTACCGCCCGGCGGCATCGCAAACAGCCCCATCGGCAATCCGGCAACTGTATCCGCGATCACCTGAATTGCGCGCCACACAGCCGAATATTTGAGCGCCGAATCCGGCGTGACCGAGATTCCAGCCGTAGACCGGCCCATGAATATAGCAGGTTGTGGCGTTGGCGCCGGCGTTCGCCGCGCCATGGCCCGCAGCCGGGAAAACAACCCCATCAGATCACCAGTACGCCGCGTGTTTCATAGACACTATCTTGATCCTCTTCCTCGACCTGGGCCAGTCCGACCGCCATGATCAGCGCCACCGGGCCGTCGATTTTGTTCTCGTTTCGGGCCTTGTTCGGGTAGACCTGCCCTTTGCGATTTTCGCGAGCAACCACATTCGACATTTGCCATTCCATGCAGGGGTCGCCTGGATGGCTTAGCCGTCCTGATGCGATCAGCGCATCAAGCGATTTCATGGGATCGGTCATGTTGACAACGCTTTGCCGGAATTCGACCATCGGCGCCCCGAATTTGAGCATCCGGGTTGCGAAATAATTAGCCTCGCTCGGATCATAACCCACACTCTTAACCTGAAAATCACTCAAAAGATTGTTCAGGTTTTCCTCGATGTGCTCGAAATCGATAACATTGCCCTCGGTGCGGGTCATCCAGCCGTCGATTGACCAGCCCTTGTAGCGCTCCGCGTTGGAGCCGAATTCGCCATCTTCCGGCAAATAATGCTTGCCGAAGCAGGCGTAGCGGCCGCCGCCGATATCAATCAGCAACTGCATCGCCGCGATGTCGCGCTTCGACGCCAGGTCTAGCCCAATCCAGGCCTCCCGGCCGGCCAGCGATTCCAGCATCAATTCAGTGTCACAGCAGGCGCGCCATTCCTCGATGTTAAAATAGCCATCCAGCGCGCCGACCCACATATTCAAGTGTTTTGTTTTGAATGGCCCCTGCTTGCGCGCCGCCGTCACCGCCTGGCTTTGCTTGGCCCGCAGAAAATCCGCCCCGACCGAGACCCCGAAATTCGGGTTCGCCTTGTGCAGCGCCTCCTCGGACTGCCAGTCATCTTCCGGGTCCGCGGCATAGACCAGGCCGAACAGCTCATCGTCCTGTGTGGCGCCGGTCAACACAGACATCAAATCGAGCCAGTCGTTGTAACACGGTCCGCCAATCGTCTCGCCTGCGGTGCTGGTCACCAGCGACAAGGGCTGCTGCCGGGCGCCCATGCCGGTTTCCATCGTGTTCAGCTGACTATCGTCTGCGTGCTCGTGGTACTCGTCGGTGATCGCGCAGTGCGGGCTCGCGCCATCGCCGGGCTTACCGATGATCCGCTGGAAAAACCCATCGTCACCATGCGTGACGATGCTACTGGCCATTGCCTCGACATCGTAATATTCCCTGAACGCCGCGACCTTTTTTGTCATCCGCAGGGCCGGTCTGAACACTTCCAATGCCTGCGCTTCCGATGTCGCTCCACAATAAACTTCGGGCGCATATTCGCCGTCCTCGGTCAACATGTAGAGCCCGAGCCGCGCGGCGAGGTCCGACTTGCCGTTTTTCCGCGCGACGTAAAGCCGGGCGCGGCGTATCACTCTCAGTTTGGTCTTCGCGTGGACCCAACCGAAGATCATGCAGATAAAAAAGCACTGCCATCCTTCAAGTCGCAATGGCTTTCCAGAGCGCGCCAGCGCGCCCTTGGTGTGTGGAAAAACCGAGATGAAACTGGCCGCGCGCTCAGCCTTCTTGGCATCAAACCGATAGCCGAGCGCCCTCGCCTCCGCCCTCCACCTCAGCGACCGCTCGCACTGGAGCCTGACCAGGTCGTTCGTCAGAATCTTGGCGCTGGCGACATCGCGGGCATAGCGCCAGGCGCGTTTGACGTGGATCACAACTACAACCGAGTCAGAAACACGTTCTTTTCCGGGTCCGGCGCCGGATCGGTATTAAACAACCGGGTGAATAAGCCCGCCTCTTGCGACCTGTTTTCAGCAGGCACTTTACGCCAAATCAAGTCCACCTGTTCCTCAAAAAATTGTGTCGTCTGATTGCAGCATGAAAGATCAAAGCTCTCAATCCGCCGATTTTCGTTGAGATTCATCGACGATCTGATGCAGACGGCCAGGCGATCACTTCGGACCGTGGCAAATTTCGCGTGACTGTTGACGCCCCGAAACGCCTCAACGCCGAACGCCCGAACGATGATTGACGCCAACTCGGGCCGCCGGGAAAACATGCTCGGGTCCACCACAAACCTCATGCGACGTATATTGTTATTCCGAACAAATCCATACGCGCGCTCCGCGTCGTAAATGCCCATCGTCCAGGTTGCAATCGCGACATCCGCAGGGCCGGTTTCCGCCAGCACATGCTCGACAATATCAACCAGGCTGAACTGACCATTGGTCAACCCGCAAATTTCATCGCCACCTTCCAGGCGACCAATCATCGCCGCCGCACCAGCTGTACCACTCTTGCGAAACACGCGTTTTGCGCTCTTGCGCCGAAATGTCACGGGATTAATGATCGTCGCTGGTATTTTGGTCATAGTTTTCCAAAAGGATTTGATGACTTGCCCTGATCAACCTTCTGGACCCGGCTTTTTGGCCCCGCGATTCCCAGCAGCTCGGCCATGCGTCGCAGCTCTGTCAAATAGGCCGCCGGCGCCGCCTGGCCGTTAGCGTGCACATTTCGCACCACCGCCTCGATCGAGCAATAGCGGCCGAAAATGCTACTATCCAGTTCGCACACACCAACCGACATAACTCGCGCAACCTCCTCCTGCCACACAATCTGCGCTTCGGGGCTCAGATAATCCGGCGTCACCGGCGGATCATTGGCTCCCACAATTTCCATTTTTTGGCCGTCGCGGTCATTACGCCATGTGCCCCGCGCCAGCTTTGTCGATGGTGTTTCCGGTTTTCTTCCTCTCCTCATGTGACGCGCAATTTTATTTCGTCTGCACAAAAAAATGACTACCCAACACCGTCTATGATAGCCGGTTCCCAGAGATTCGACCCCCCCCCAGGCTCAGCGATGCAGGATCGTCTCGCCGTCGCGTCGCTCGTAGCGGCGCCACCATGTCAGCACGGGTTCTTCGTCCGCTGCGTCGGTGCCGTCGCGGCGATGATCGTTGCGGATGCGGAGCTGGCAAACCATCGCTGGCGTCTCGAACACGACCACCTCTCGCGCTCGCAGCCTCTCGCTCCAGGCCAGGCGGAAGGCGGCTCGCGGTGCGCCGACGATGAGCCACGCCGCATCATGCCGCCGGTCATCGGCCAAGCTCCAGAGCATCCGGTTACGCTCCGCCATCGCCGGTGCCAGCCACTTATGTTTATCGTGGTAAATCGGCTTGCCGGACAGCCGGGCCACTATCTCATCCAAATCAATCACCAAATCCATGACGCCGGCGCGCTTGGCCACATAGGTGCTCTTGCCCGAACCAGGCGGACCACACACGATTGTCAGCGGTATTGCACTCGGTTTTAAGTCCGCCAGCGCTTGAGGCCCAAAACCCCGCTCGGCGGATGTCTTGGCAATATGGCAATCCCGGCAGATTGATTGCAGGTTCCGCCGATCCCGCTTATCACCGCCCTGGCCGATTGGCGTGACGTGGTCAACCTCGGTCGCCACCGTGAGACGCCCGGCCCGGCGACACGGCCGGCACCGAGGCTCTTGGCGCAGCACCATCGCTCGCAACCGCTGCCACTCGCCGGTGCTATGAAACCGCTTACCGTCGCGCTCTCGCCGCGCCCGATCCGCTTGCCGCCTGGTGAACGATGACGCCCGTCGCGCTGGGCGATGTTGAGGGGCTCTGTCCGGCATCGATTCCCCACGAAAAAACCCGCCGGGATGGCGGGCGCAGCTTCCGAAGTTTGATCATTTATAGGCTTTTGTGGGCACTATATCAAATCACGTTTTATGGGCACGCCAGCCTTTGGCGAAAGAATCAACATAAGCGCTAATAAATTCGGCAAACATCCCGATGTGCTCGTCAGATTCCAGTTTTGCCAAAATTCTTGGACTAGCGCTCGGGTCAGTTGAATCCAATTCGTAGATAAAAATACCCGAATCATCAAAAT